>JBBRLF010000014.1:0-33821 GCA_038231515.1 candidate division WWE3 bacterium | reverse complement strand
TGCTTTCTTCTCGATGAAAAGCCAGGCTGCTTTTGTGGAATCAGATCAGGGAAGTTTGCACGTAAAGTCCAAAAGGCAAGATGCAACCTACGATTCCGATTCCAGCGTCATGAAATATATGACCGCCAACGACGAAGTGCTGATTCGTGAAACGGACCCGGAACGCGGGCAAACGGGCTTGAAATACGCGACCGCGGAGAAGGCCGAATTTTTGACGAAAGAAGACAAAATTATCCTATCGGGATTTCCCTCGGCGTATCAGGAGCATGATACGCTAACGGGTGAGCTGATAACCATATATCGAACCAAGAATCTGGTAGAAGTGAGTCAAGCAAATGCCTTCCACGACGGAACCAAACAGTCAGGGCCCCAAGAATCCAACGTCCAGCAGCAGCAACCTGTCCGGCGCGAGCAGCGTTAAGCCTCGTACGCTCGAAGCCCAGAAGCTCATCAAGGCGTTTGGCGGACGCACGGTTGTGCGCGACGTAAGCTTTAGCGTGACCTCTGGTCAGGTTGTCGGCCTGCTTGGACCCAATGGCGCGGGAAAAACGACGTCATTTTACATGGTCGTCGGGCTGGTGCGCCCCGATGGTGGACGTGTTTTGCTGGATGGTGACGACATTACCGATCTGCCGATGCATCAGCGCGCACGCAATGGCGTGGGTTATCTGGCGCAGGAGCCAAGCGTGTTTCGAAAGATGACGGTTGAGGATAACCTGCTCGCCGTGCTCGAGAACACCGACATGACCAGTGCTCAGCGACGCGAAGCACTTTCAAATCTGCTTGAAGATTTCAATATTCGGCATGTGGCAAGGCAGCAGGGGTACACGCTGTCAGGCGGCGAAAGGCGACGCGTCGAGGTGGCCAGAGCACTTGCGTTAAATCCTGTATTTTTGTTGCTCGATGAGCCCTTCGCGGGAGTAGACCCCTTAGCTGTGGCTGATATTCAGGAAATCATTAGAAAATTAAAAAATCGCGGACTAGGCATTTTGATCACAGATCATAACGTTCGTGAGACTTTGGGAATTTGTGATTTGGGCTATATTTTATCTGATGGTATGATCCTTGAATACGGGACGCCTGAACACATTGCGCAGAGCACAAAGGCGCGTGAGGCATATCTCGGTGAAAATTTTAGACTCTAAAAAGGACATACAGGATTCACCATGGCTTTAGAGATCAAACAATCATTACGCCTCAGCCAGCAACTCGTGATGACTCCGCAACTGCAGCAGGCCATCAAGCTGTTGCAGCTCAATCGCCTGGAGCTCGCGGACGTCGTTAACCAGGAACTCATGGAGAATCCGCTGCTCGAGGAAGTCGCCGAGACGATGGATAACCCCGAGGGCCTTGAGAATGCCGAACGCCAGGCTTCCAGTGATCCTACGGTGGATGCCCCGGCCAGTGAGACGACGACCGGTGATGAGTTTACTGTACGTAAGGACCAGCAAGAGAAGCTGCTGCAGGGCAAAGAAGAGTTCGACTGGGAAGCTTACGTCGAAGACGTAAACAACAACGCCCAGCTGCCTTCGGTGCGCATGAACACCGAAGATCTGCCCAGCTTTGAAAATATACTGACCAAGACCACCACGATGAATGATCATCTATTGTGGCAGCTCAACCTGAGCCAGCTGCAGAACGACGAGCGCAAGCTTGGCGAGCTCATCATCGGCAACCTCAGCGACGACGGCTATCTGCTCGTGCCCGTGGAAGATATCGCCCGCGAAGCCAACATGCAGGCCGAAGACGCCTATGAAGTCTTGAAGCTGATGCAGAAGTTTGACCCGCTGGGGGTGTGCTCGCGCAACCTTCAAGAGTGCCTGCAGATCCAGGCTGAGTTCATGGTGCCGAGAAATGAGATGGTCGAAAAGATCATCGCCACTCATCTGCCCGATCTTGAGCGCAAGAACTACCAGAACGTCGCCCGGGCACTGGGCGTTTCGCTGGACGAAGTGATCGTCGCCACCAAAATTATTCTCGAGTTCGAGCCCAAGCCGGGCCGTTCGTTCATGACGAGCGACAACACCCAGTACATCACGCCCGATATTTACGTCTACAAGGTGGGTGGCGAGTTCGTCATCACCTTGAACGAGGACGGAATGCCGAAGCTCAGGGTGTCGAGCTATTACAAGAACGTCTTGCAGAGCGCCAAGCAGGACGGCAATGTGACGAAAGAATATATTCAGGACAAGTTGCGCTCGGCCGTCTGGCTGATTCGCAGCATCCATAATCGCCAAAAGACGATCTATAAGGTTACCGAGAGCATCGTGAAGCATCAGCGCGACTTTTTCGACAAGGGCGTGGGCTATCTCAAGCCAATGATTCTGAAAGACGTCGCCGCCGATATCGGCATGCACGAGTCAACGGTCAGCCGCGTGACCACGAACAAGTTCGTGCACACGCCGGTTGGAATTTTTGAGCTGAAATATTTCTTCAACAGCAGCATCTCGTCGGCCGATGGCGGCGCTGACGTCGCGTCGGAAGCCGTGAAGGAAAAAATCCGGCAGATGGTATCCAAGGAAGACGCGACCAAACCGCTTTCCGATCAGCGAATCGTCGAGCTTTTGCGCGCTGAAAATATCGACATCGCACGGCGAACGGTGGCCAAGTATCGCGATATGCTGGGCATTCTTTCGTCGTCAAAACGCAAAAAGATTTTTTAACTGCCGCAGATTACTTCAGGAGGATGGCTATGAAGATTCACATGACATTCAAGCACATGGACGCAACGGAACCATTGAAACGGCACGTGAACGAGAAGAGCGAGCGTTTCAAGAAGTTCATTACCGAGTCCGTGGATTGCACGTGGATCTGCTTTCTCGAGGCCGACGTCCATGTTGCCGAAGTGCGTGTACACGGGCCACATATCGACTACTTCGCGCAGGCCAAGACCGACGATCTCTATCAGTCGATCGAAGATGCCGTCGAAAAAATGGAAAAGCAGCTGCGCAAGCACAAGGAAATCCTCAAGGATCACCACCATCGCGATGCGAGTCGGCCACCGACGGGCACGTCTGATTCCTCGGGAACCGGCGCCTGAAGACTGGGGGTTTCGGACGACAGGTGTCCGAAACCAGAAGCCCGACGTCTGGAAACCCGAGCGGCCTTTAGCGCTTACGGCACTTCGAGGTGATTTCAAAATACTCCACTAGTCCGTCGCCAGGCTCACCAGCACCAACAATCAGAGCGGGAGCCCCCTCAGCAAAGGCGTAGGAATATAGCCCACTGCTGGCAACGATAGCGGCATCCCATGCAGCGGATCCTGTGTCGTTGACGGCCATGACGTGCAGCGTACCCGCAGGCGTTCCTGCGTCGAGTGCGGCGGTTATGAAAGAGCTGCCGTCGGCTTCGCCCGCAAATATCAGCGAGGAATAGTTGGCGGGAGCGGCATAGGAACGGTGCCAGACTTCGGCTCCGGTTTTGGCATCGTGCGAGGCCAGCGCCTGGCCCAGATGCGTGTTGCCGTAAAGATAGAGCTGGGGGCCCGAGCGTCGCACGGCTTCATATTTGCGATCGAGCGGTACCGTCCAGAGAGCGGCAAGCTCGCCGCCGGCCGCAGCCGGCGCGAATGCCGTCAAGGCCTGAGCACGATTTTTCGCCTGTACCGAGACGACGTAAATGCGCGGCTCTTTGCCGCCGACGGTTTCCAGCGACACGGCATCGCCCGGCAGCTTGCCGTGCCAGAGCAGCTTGCCGTCGGGCTCATAGACCAACACGGTTTTATCGGTCGTGGTGATTGCCACATAACTTTCGTCGCTGGGAGTATCCATGTCGAGGGGCTCATGGTCGGTGGTAATCGTTGCGATTGTCTTGCCCTTGAAGTCGTAGGTTACAAAGGCCGTTCTGGGCTCGGAGTCGTCGTCGTTCAGTAAAATCACGCGCCGGGTACGGGAGAAAATAACGGGTCGGCCCAGATGCTCGTGTTCCCAAAGTTTTTTTCCGGAACGGCCATCGTAAGCTGTCAACTTGCCATCGTAGGTGTTGACCGTGAGAAAGCTGCCGTCAGCCGAAATCGCCTGTGCTTTGACGGGTTGATCCAGATTTTTTGACCAGAGAACTTTGCCCGCGCTATTGACGAGGCGGAGTTCGCCCTCGGATTTCTTTCCGGCGCTGGTCGCGATCAGCACTCGTTTACCGTTGCGCGAAGCACTGATGTGCGAAAGATGGGAATGAAGCGGCAGCTTCCAGCTGGAGCAGGTTTCCAGTGGAGTGGGCGACTTCGCGATGGGTTGGTTGGGCAGCTGCTCCTGAGACGGGGCAGAGCCCGCGACCGACGCGCAGCCGCTGGCCATCAGAAACATGCCCATTATTATACTTACTTGCATCTTGGTCATTTCGACGTTTAGTATGTCTTTACTTCATGAAAGTGGCAATTCTATCTCGCAATCGTCAGCTCCATTCCATCCAGCGTCTCTTAAAAGAGGCGAAAACTTTGCGCGTGCAGTGCGAAGTTTTTGATCCGCTGGACTGTCAGATCGTGGTTGGCCGGGGAATCAGCAACGTCATTTACCACGATCGGCCGGTGCCTGAGCTTGACGTCATCATTCCACGCATTGGGACCTCGATTACCGACTACGGTCTTGCGGTAGTGCGCCAGTTCGAGTCACTCGGCGTCAAGATCGTGAATGGTTCGAAGGGGATCGCCGAATCTCGTGACAAGCTGCGTTGCCTGCAAGTATTGGCTGAAAAGGGTTACGAGGTTCCGACGACGGTGCTGATGCGCGGAAGTCGCGGCTCAAAGATGGCGCTTCGACAGGTACAGGGCACTCCGGCCGTGATGAAGCTCATTCAGGGTACGCAGGGCGTGGGTGTGATGCTGGTCGAAAGCACCACCTCGTGTGAGTCGGTTCTCGATACGATGTGGGGACTTGGGCAAGATGTGATTTTGCAGCAGTACATCTCTGAGAGTGCGGGGCGCGACATCCGGGCCTTCGTTATCGGTGACAAGGTGGTGGCCAGCATGCGCCGGCAGGCCCGTGAAGGCGAGTTCCGCTCGAACATCCATCGAGGCGGCGAAGGCGCGCCCATTGAACTTAAAGATCAGTACAAGCGACTGGCCGTGCAGGCCGCCAAGGCGGTTGGGTTGTCGGTGGCCGGCGTAGACATGCTGGAGTCGTTAACAGGGCCAAAAATTGTAGAGGTGAACTCGTCACCCGGCTTCGAAGGCATTGAAGCAGCGACCGGTTTGAATGTGGCACGGCTGATCATGCAGCATGCGGTGGCCTTTGGCCGCGGACGCACCGGTGGGCGCGGGCGCGCTCGCAAACGCACGGCTAAAGCCGCGAAGTCACGCAGACGTTAACTTGGCGTATTTCTTTTTGGCGATCTTGCGCTTGGCGGCGCGATCGTCCGTGCCCAGCACGAACTCTTCCACGCTGAGGCAGCCGTACATTTTTTTGACCATCATCTTGCGAACCTGGTCGCGCAGCTCTTCCACGATGTGGGCTTGCCAGCGGCGCGGAACCGCGATGTGCTGCGAGCACAGAAATTTGAGGTAGTCGTTTACGATCTTGTCGACAAACGCGTGTTCGGACTCTTCGTTATCTTCAAAGTCGTACAGGTGCTTTTCAAATATCGTGTAAAGCGGGTTAACCTTGTTACCGGGTACCTGGTCTTGGTCTGACATATGAAAAAAACCTCCTACTACTCTTTCGGAATTCCAAAAGAACCGATGAGCTAAAAAAGGACATTTCTCTCATGGACACAACACTAGGCGAAGCTGGCCGGCTGCTGGCCAGCAGCCAATCAATCGTAATCACGACTCATGTGATGCCCGACGGCGATGGCCTGGGGGCAGAAATTGCCCTGTACCATTATCTTAAGCGACTGGGCAAAAACGTGCGGGTCGTGAATCCCGACCCCATTCCCAGCCGCTATCAGTTTCTCGACAAGACCGGCGTGATCGAGATTATCGATAAACACAAGACCGACTGGAACAAATTCGATCTGGCGGTTATCGTCGATACCAACGACCCCCGGCGCCTGGGTGCGCTGTGGTCGATCTTTGAAAAGCATGCCGAAGATATCCTGATTCTCGATCATCATCCGCATCTTGAAGAGGCCCATGCCGCAGCGACCCCGCGGGCGCTTAAAGTCCATGTGACGGTCGACGTGAAGTCGTCTTCGATTGGTGAGCTGCTGTATCGTCTTTTTCATCAGTCTCATGATCTGCTTGATCCGAACTCGTCGGCATTTCGGCTGACGCCCGAAATCGCGCTGGGGCTTTACGTTTCGATCATCACCGACACGAATTCCTTTCGCTATTCACGCACCACCGCCCTTTCCCATCGAATTGCCGCAGACCTTATTGACTATGGCCTGCAGCCTGAAGAAATTTACCAGAACGTCTACTCCACCAAGGCCGTCGGACATCTGCGCCTGATTGGCGAAGTTCTAAGCAGGGTAAGTGACGCCCCGTTGGGCGCCGAGGGCAAAACCATCGCCTGGGTCGAGATTCCGCGGGCCCTGCGCCAAAAATACGGCGCCAGCAGCGATGATACTCAAACCATCGTGAATTTTCTTTTGCTGCTCAAAAGCGCCGAAATTTTGGTGCTGATCCGTGAAGAAGATGACGGCCTGATCAAGGTAAGCCTGAAATCCAAGGGTACGATCAAGGTAAGCGACGTGGCCCAGGAGTTTGGCGGAGGCGGACACGATTTCGCCGCTGGCTTCAATACGGCTGGCCGGCTCGAAGACGTGCGCGACAAACTGCTGGCGAGGTTGACAAAATGACCAAGAAAAAGAAGAAGGCTGCTGACATCGGCACCGTACTGCACAAGATCAACGATCAGGCGGCGCTCAAACCGTGGGCAGATTATATGGCTGGGGTCGATCCCTGGAAGCGGCTCGATATTACCTCGGAGATGCTGGTGACGCGCTGGGCAGAATCTGACGCGGGTCGGTATTTTTTCTCGGCCGCCGATCCGAAAGGCGCCAAGATGCCCGGCTTTGATCACGAGCACGGTTTGATTGTGTTTCATGTCGAAAGCGGCCGTGCCGTTGTTGAAAAATTCCTAAAGACGTCACTTCCAAAAGGCTACGAAGAGGGCGGCTACGTCAGCGCGATCACCACGAAAGTTCGCCACAAGGGCACCGGCAAATATCTGCTGAATGCTGCGGAACGCGTCATATCCGAGAAGTTTGGCCGGATTTATCTTTTCGTCAGCGAAAGCAACCATGCGGCTCAGCGCTTTTACAAGAGTGCCGGCTACGAGGAAATCGCTCGTGCGCACGACTGTCTGAAGGCCGGAAACACCGAAATTCTGCTCACAAAAGCGCTGGCTTAAAGCACTGACATCTTGACTTTATAGTGGCTCTGCCTATCTTAGGAAGGTATTAAAATACCAATAAGATAGGAGAGTTAATTCATGATCGAGGTACAGCGCCTCTCCAAGTTCTATGGTCTGCGTAAAGCAATCGATGACCTGACTTTTTCCGTTGAGAAGGGTGAGATTCTCGGATTCCTCGGGCCCAATGGCGCCGGAAAAACCACCACGATGAAAATTTTGACCTGCTTTATGCCCGCCAGTGCCGGCGTGGCGAGGGTAGCGGGTTATGACGTGTTCGATGAGCCGCTTGAAGTGAAGCGCCGGGTGGGTTACCTGCCTGAGACGCCACCCGTATACAAAGACATGGTGGTCAGGGACTACATGATCTACGCGGCCGCATTACACGGCGTTCGAGGCGCGGCGGCAAAGACCGCGGCGGATACCGCGCTTGGCAAATGCGGACTTGGTGATGTGCGCAATCGCCTGATCGGCAATTTGTCAAAGGGCTACCGCCAGCGCGTGGGCCTGGCCCAGGCCATCGTGCATAACCCCGACGTTTTGATTCTGGACGAGCCTACCGTGGGCCTCGATCCCAAACAGATCATCGAAATTCGCGAGCTCATCAAAAGTTTTGCCGGCGAACATACCGTGCTCCTGAGCACGCACATTCTGCCCGAAGTGCAGGCGACCTGCTCGCGCGTGCTGATCATCAATGAGGGCAAAATCGTCGCGACGGACACCCTCGAGGCGATCTCGACGCGCATGCGCAAGGGCAACGTTTTTTCGGTTATCGTGCGTGATGCGGTGAGCGAGCTGGCCGTGAAGCTTCGCAAAGTTCCGGGCGTGGGCGACGTGGCCGAAAATGGCAAGTCCGAAGGCGGAAACCGCTACACGGTAAGTGCCAGTAACGGCGAAGATATTCGCAGCGCGGTTGCCGAAGCGGTTGTGAAGAGTGGCGCGGGTTTACTCGAACTGAAGCGGGAATCGCTTTCGTTGGAAGAGGTTTTCCTTAAGCTGACGACGGTTGAAAACTCCAAGGAGGCGCAAAAATGATTAACGCGTGGATCATCGCAAAAAAAGATTTTCGCAGCTATTTCGCATCGCCAGTCGCCTACCTCGTCATCGGAGTGTTTCTTTTCATCACCGGGTGGATGTTCTCTTCGATTCTCGACAACTTTCTCAAAGGTGTGGCAGATTACGAACGCTTTCAAGGCGGCATGGGCAAGGGCCCGAGCCTGAGTGACCACTTCCTGCGACCGCTTTTCGGCAATATGAATGTCGTGCTGCTGCTGGTCGTGCCGTTCATCACGATGCGTTTGTTTGCCGAAGAGCGTCGCAATAACACCATCGAGCTGCTTTTGACTTCGCCCGTGCGGCTGAGTGAGATCATCACCGGAAAGTTTCTGTCCGCTTTTGGCTTCGTAATCGTGATGTTGCTCATGACGCTGCCTTTTTGTGCGGTATTGGGAGCCGCCGGCCATCCGGACTGGAGTGTGATCGTTACCTGTTATCTTGGAACGATTTGCATGGTCGCAGTGTACATCTCGGTTGGCATGTGGGCCTCGTCTGTCACCGAAAATCAGATTGTCGCCGGCATCCTCAGCTTTGGCATCATCTTGTTTCTCTGGATCATCAAATGGGCGGCCATGAGCGCGTCGTCGTCCTTTGCCGACTTTCTGGGCTACCTTTCGATTGTCGAGCATTTCGAAGACTTCTCCCGCGGAGTATTCAACTCCAAAGACCTGGTCTTCTATTTCAGCGCAGTGGGCTTGTGGCTGTTTCTCACCTACAAGACGCTTGAATCCTATACGTGGAGGGCTTGAGCATGAAGTCCAAAAAATCCGGAACTGAAATCGCCAGACTGGCGTTGGGCATCACGTGCGTGGTGCTGGCCTGTCTGCTTGTGTTGTTCGTCACCGTTTATTCGGCAGTGCCGACGGCGTCTTATTTCACGGCAGCCGTACTGGTGGTCGCGCTGGGAGGCCTGATCTGGCTCAATCAGCGGGCGCTCAAAGAAGCCGTACGTACGCGCAGCGTGCGCTACGGTGCCAATGCCGCGATGACGATGTCCCTGGTGCTGGCCATCATGGTCGTCTTCAGCTACCTGAACTTCAATCACTTCATTCGTAAAGATTTGACCAAGAATCGGGCCCACAGCTTGAGTGATCAGACGATAAAGATCCTCAAAGACCTCAATCAGGACGTGAAGCTGCTGGCGTTCGTAAAGACCGGTGACAGGGATGCGATGCGTTCCACGATTGACAACTATCTTTACCAGTCGAAGAAAGTTTCGATCGAATGGATCGATCCCGATCGCGAGCCCGTGCGCACCAAGGCTAATAACGTCAAGAAATATGGCACGATCATCGTGCAGGCCGGCAAGCGCGACACGCGCATTGAAGAGGTAACCGAAGACAAGCTGACCAATGCCTTTCTTAAAGTTCTCAAAGATACCGCCGTCACGATTTGTTTTTTGACCGGTCACGGCGAGCGCGATCTAACCGCAACGGCAGGCGAGGGCTACTCGGCGGTTATGCAGGATCTTGCGTCGCAGAACTACGAGGCTAAAAGCGTCAGCCTGCTGGAAGATCCTAAGGTGCCGGCGTTCTGCTCGGCCCTCATGGTGCTGGGGCCGAAAAAGGCCTTTTTTCCAAAAGAGATTTCTTCGCTGCGAGACTATCTCGATACGGGCGGCCGCGCTTTTTTCGCACTTGATCCGAACGTGAAGGGTGACTCACCCACGAGTCCGGAAATCGCCGAGCTATTGGGCGACTGGTACGTCTC
Source organism: candidate division WWE3 bacterium (assembly GCA_038231515.1). Taxonomy (GTDB): domain Bacteria; phylum Bdellovibrionota; class UBA1018; order UBA1018; family UBA923; genus JACQAX01. Next base: position 23,769 of record JBBRLF010000014.1, on the reverse strand, counting down.
GGTGCCCAACAACATCGTGATTGATCCGGCGAGCAAGGTGGCAAACGTGAGCCCGACGGTTCCCCTGATCGGCATTTATTCCAAAGAAAGCCCGATCACCCGCGATTTCACAGGGCAGAACACGTCATTGTTTGCGTTAACCTCGACGGTTGACGTCAAGGCGGGCGCTCCGTCAACCCTGACTACGGTGTGGCTGGCCAAAAGCACGGCCTACGCCTTTGCCAAATCAAACTTTGCCAAGGAACTGGCGTCGGGCAAAATTATCAAAGACCCCAATAAGGATGTGCAGGGTCCGAACACGGTTATGGCCGCGGTAAGCGGCACCCGCATGGGCGTCAAGAAGCCCGAAAAGACTCCACGTCTTATCGTGGTCGGTACCTCGGAATTCGGCAGCAACAAGCTCATCAGATACGGCGGAAACAGCGATCTGTTTCTGAACGCCGTAAGCTGGCTGGTTGGAGACGAGAGTCTTATTTCGATTCGCCCCAAGGATGAGTCCAACGACAAGGCGACCTTGTCCGAGATTGAGCTGAGATATTCAAAATTACTGACGATGCTGCTGTTGCCTGGCAGCTCGATGTTCATGGGCATTCTGGTCTGGCGTCGGAGGAAGCGGCTGTGAAAGGTGAATCCGGTCGCCAACGCAGTGGTGGCGGAAAAACAAATCTGATTCTTGCGGCTGCTTTAATTGTGGTCTGCGGCTTCGCCTACTGGCTCGAGCTCCGCAAGACGCCGCAGCTGAAGCGTGATCAGGAGAACAGCACGCGGCTCATGGAAATCGATCAAAGCCGTGAGGTCGAGTTCGTGAAGATTTTCGATCGGGCGCGGAATGTTGATGTCGAAATGCGCTGCAAGGCGCACTGCAAGCTGAGCGAGCCTAATGCGGAATGGCTGATCACCTCGCCGATATCGTTCAAGGCCGACGAGAGTAATGTGGGAACTTTCATTACCGGTGTCATGGCCTCGACCATTCAGGAGACTCTGCGGCTTGAAGGCGATATCGACACCAAGCTTCAAGATTATGGCTTGGGCAAGGTGAAGCGCGAAGAGCAGAAGGCGATTATCAAATTCGCCAAAGACACTGAGCCTTACACGGTTTATCTCGGTGAAAATGCCGCGGTTGGCGAGAATATGTACGTCTATGTGACGGGGCCCGGCACGAAGAAAGACGTCGTGCGTATCGTACCCAGCTTTCTCAAGAACAACGTCGATCGTGACCTGAGTTACTGGCGCTCGAAGCGCCTCTTTACTTTTGCCGCGAGTGAAGTCGAGGGCATTCAGCTTAAAAATCCGAGCGGTACCATTGACCTCAAGCGCGAGGGCGCGGATTGGTTTCTGCCCGGCAAGCGCCTGGCTGACAACGAGGCGGTGGATACGTTTCTTACCGGGCTCGTGTTTATGAACGCTCAGGACTTCGTTTCGGACGACAAGCAAAAAGACCGGGCAAAATTTGATATTCCGGTGTCGCGCGGGCATTTTTCTCTCAAGCTCAAGATTGCCAAGTCGCCCGATCTGACCATTGAGATTTATGACTTCGTCAAAGCCGGAAAGCCGAAAATGTACGGCGTATTCAGCGACAAGAATTTCATCGTGTCGCTCGAGCGTACGAACGCCGAGCGGTTCACCAAAAAGGAAGCTGCCTTTCGTTTCCATAATTTGCTCACCGCGGCCGAGAAGCAAGGCGTGGCGCAGGTTAGCGTGAAGCTGGCCGGCAAGAACAGCTACTCTTTCAAGCTGGAAGGAATGACCTGGAAGGTTGTTTCCGGTTCCGTGGACAAATTTGATCCTGCCTCGGTTGATCGCGCACTCGTCAAAGTGGGTGCGGCGCGAGTGGCGGAATTTCTGGGCCAGAAGCCGGTTCCGAAGGGCATTCCGGAGCTTTCGTCGTGGACCCTGTTGGACAAGGAAGGTAAGAAGCTGCGTGAGTTCGCCCAGTATGCGTTGGTGGGCCAAGGGGACTATTACGTGAAGCTGGCGACGGGCGAGCTGGCCAAGCTTGAACGCGGCAGTGGCTCGGCAATTCCAACAAGAACAGCAGACTTTCAGGTACCGGCTCCTGTGCCGACACCGGCGCAACAAGCGCAACCCGCTCATCACTAGGAGACTCAAGTTGTCGCAATGCAGCCGCTGTCTTCTCGATCTTGGTATTCACGCCCCTTTGAACGGCGGCTTCTGCCCTAACTGCGGCACGAAGTCCGAGGCAGCCGAAAGTTCACAGTTGCCTGAGGTAAAGGTGGGCGATCTGCACGGCGCTGCACCCGTGGGGCCGGGGGCATCTTTCGTGCTTTTTTCGCGTTTCTGGCAGTCCGTTCGCGAAATTGTTTTTACGCCGACCCAGTTTTTTTCCACCAATGCCTCGATGTTGGCTTCGCGCGACTCGCTGTCCACCGCCCTGGCCTTCGCGGTGATTATTCAGTGGCTGGCTTCCTTCTTCAATTTTCTTTGGCGCACGATTGTCGGTACGGCGCTGGAAAGCCGCATGGATGATTTTTTCCGTATCGCGGGCGACGTCATGCAAAACTCACCGGGTACGGCCGAGAGTCTCAGCCAGCTGCGGTCTCGTACGATTGAGTTCATGTTCGGGGCCGGCGCGATCGTACTGACACCGTTCACGACGTTGCTGAAGCTTTTTGTCAGCGCACTGCTGGTACACGCAGCGGTGCGTTTTTTCATGAAAGATTCGCCTGATCGTCCCCACAGCTACTCGACCACGTTGAAGATTCTGGCGTATGCCACGGGGCCTTGGATACTCTGCGTGATTCCAGGCGTGGGCATTCTGCTGGCCTATGTTCTGGGTTTTGGCGCGGCAGTCATAGGGATTCGAGAGGTCTATCGCACAACGACGGGGCGCGCGGTGCTGGCGGTCCTGTTCCCCGAGCTGCTTTTGATGGCCTTTATCATCGGCATCGGAGTTTTCTTCCTTTTCCTGGCCTTCAACGTTCTTAGACTGGTATTCTAAGAATTGATGCCTAGATTTTTCAGCGCAAGAGTGCGGCGTCGGCTGCTCATTCCCATTGTTGCTGCTCTTTTTGGCGGAGTCGTCGTGCTCGTGCTGGAGTGGACTTTTTTTCGTCCCCGATCCGTGCCTTTGCCCGTAGTGGTGGTGGGGCCGGCTCATACGCCAATGAGCGCGCTGGCGCCCCATGAGCTCGAGAATAAAATCCGCATCAATCCCTGTGTCGACCTGCATAGCTATGTCTGTACGCTAGTTCGCGCCGAAGACCCGACCGGCGATGTGCGCCGTGACTCCGAAGGCGAGGTCGAGGTGCTGCGAATTTATGAGAATATCATCCGCACCAACCGCCGCCTGTCGCCAGCAAAGGTGGACGAGCTTCTGGTGAAGAAAGTATATACTCCAGAGCGCGTCAAACGCATTCGTGACTTGTTTGCCAAAGCCAAAGATCATCTGCTCAGGTTCATTAACTCGCAGCCGTTTCAGGCGCTGAGCGAAACCGACAAAGACACCCTGCGCTCGCGCGTCGAACGCGTCATCCTCGAGCTGCCGCCGCCTGCCGCGATCTACGCGGACGAGCCGGATTTGTTTACGCGTAACGATGTTTACTACGAGCGCACTGCCGAGGGCATACTGCGCATTCGCCTGGGCGGTGCCCTGCTCTTTACGGTGCGCAGTCAGTTTAATCTGGCCTTCACCCTTTCGCATGAGCTGGCGCATTCGATTGATCCCTGCGAGCTGCGGTCGGAAAAAATCGACATCTTATCGTACCATGGCCTTGCCGAATGTTTTGGATCGCCGGTGGAAACCCTGGCCAGTGAGTGCTCACCGCATGGAAAGCTTTCTGAGGTTTTTGCCGACTGGGCGGCCACGCACGTAGTGGCCGAAATTATCTCCGAGGCGGCGGTGAACTTTACGCCAAGCCAGGTTCGTTCCGCGATTTTTAATACGGTTCGCGATCTTTGCCGGGAGGATGATGACGACGAATCAGATGTCGATGCGGGCCTCGCATCCAGTCATCCCAATGTCGCCTACCGCGTAAATCGTATTTTCGCCCAGCACCCTCGTATTCGTAAGCTTATGGGATGTCGTGAAACGGCAGGCCCGGCTCTTCCGGGCGTGCCTTCTTACTGTTTCTGGCCAACGAATCCAGTGACGGTAGCTAGCCCTCATGGAACCGCAGGGCGTCAAAACAAGCCGGTAAACTGAACATGAACCGCTCGCCCGAATAGCCTTTCGGCTAGTAATGCGGTATATCCAATCGAGATTCCGATAGGCTTTTTAGATAGGGGGCAGACCATCAATGATGACCGTCACGCCACGGCATTCCGGCTGGATTGAAGTCGTTTGCGGAAGTATGTTCAGCGGTAAAACCGAAGAACTGATCCGCCGTCTGAAGCGAGCGCAGATTGGCCGTTTGAAGGTTCAGTGTTTCAAACCCATAATTGACGACCGCTATTCCAAAGACCACATCATGAGTCACGACTCGTCGCGCATCCTGTCGCTACCGGTGGATAAGCCCTGGCATATTCTCGAAAAGGTGGAAGACAACACCCGAGTGGTCGGCATTGATGAAGCTCAGTTTTTTGACGAGTCGCTTGTTGAGGTGTGTCAGAAGCTGGCCAATCGTGGTGTACGCGTGATTCTTGCGGGCCTTGATATGGACTACCGTGGCCAGCCCTTCGAGCCGATGCCGCGTCTTCTTGCGGTTGCCGAATATGTCACCAAGCTCAGTGCAATCTGTCTTTCGTGTGGCGGCCCCGCCAGCCGTACTCAGCGCCTTATTACGAGTGATGAGCGCATTACCGTGGGCAGCAAAGAGATGTATGAGGCGCGCTGTCGCTCGTGCCACGATATTAACGATACGCCTCAAGGCGTTTTGAATTTCGATTCCCAAGAAGGTTGAGTGGTATGGATTCGGCATATCGTTCCGTGAACTATCACCTTTCCGAGCTTGAACATCGGTATCCGAAGAACGTCCATATCCTGTCGAATCCTTTTCTTCTTTCTCATCTGGCGCAGCTTTGCAGCCCTCGTACTTTTCAGCCCACGATCAATCAGCTGGTTGATGCCCTGTATGCCAACCTCGTCAATATCATCATCAACAACGAGTTTCCCCGCAGGCAGCTGTCTGTGCAGACGCGCATGGCGGAAATGCATCCCAAAGAAGGGGTCTTTGAAGGAGAACTCATCGACTCCGAGCAGTCGGCAGTATCTGTAAATCTGGCTCGAGCGGGCACCTTTCCTTCCCATATCTGCTACAACGCACTGAATTATGTTCTGAATCCCCAAAACGTTCGGCAAGACCATATTTCGATCAATCGGGCGACTGATGACAGCCATAAAGTCGTTGGCACGAATGTGTCGGGCCATAAAATCGGCGGACCCATAAAGGACGCCATCGTACTCATTCCCGACCCCATGGGAGCCACCGGGGGAACCCTGGTTTCTGCGCTGAATATCTACAAGAATGAGATTGCGGGCCCCGCAAAAAAATACATTGCGGTCCACCTGATAGTGACGCCAGAATATCTGAGGAAAGTAACCAAAGCTCATCCTGACCTCATCATTTATGCGGTTAGGTTGGATCGGGGGCTTTCGCCGGCCGACGTCTTCAATACGGTTCCCGGTACGCACTGGGATCGTGAGCGTGGCCTGAATGACAAGCAGTACATCGTACCCGGTGGTGGCGGGTTTGGTGAGATTTTGAATAATTCGTTCGTTTGACGTGATGGAGATTTTTTTATGACCGGACTGACCCTGCCCCGAGTGCTCATTCCCGAATCCAAGATCAAGCAGCGCATCCAGGATCTGGCCACGGAAATTACCTTCGATTACCGAGGCAAAGAACTGACCGTGATCTGCGTGCTGAAGGGTTCCTTCATATTTTTCGCTGACCTGATTCGTCAGATCGACCTGCCGATCAGCTGTGAGTTCATGGGCGTATCGAGCTATGGCAACAAGACGGCCTCGAGCGGCGAAGTCAAAATGACTCTCGATATGACTGAGCCGCTCAATGGCAAGCACGTCATTATCGTGGAAGATATCGTCGATACCGGGCTGACCATGCAGTATCTGGTGAATAATCTTAAAGCGCGCAAGCCGGCCAGCCTTAAAATCTGTTCGATGCTCGTGAAGCCCGAATCTCTTGTCTGCGATGTCGAGATTGATTATGTGGGCTTCAAGCTGGGCAAAGAATTCGTGGTCGGTTATGGGCTTGATCATGCCGGACGTTTTCGGCAGCTGCCTTATATTGGAATCGTAGAGAATGAACATTAAGGCAAAGGCACCTGCCCGCATTGATCTGGCAGGCGGGACGCTGGACCTTTGGCCGATTTATCTTTTCTTCGAAAATACGGCGACCATCAACTGCGCGATCGATCAGTATGCCGAGGTAACGCTCGAGGTGGGCACCGAAAGCAAGATCGGCGACACGCCGGCGATCGAATTTCGAAGTGCTGATCGTGCGATTGGCCAGTCGTTCAGGTCGTATGGTGAGTTGCTGGAAGCTTTCGAAGGCGGCCATAAGGCAACGGCCTTGCCGCCCGCGCTCTGGCTTCATGCCAAGGTGACCCGGCATTTCTTCTCATTTTGGCGCAAGGCCGCGCCGCTAAAAGTAATCACGAGCTGTGCTTCGCCGGCTGGCGCGGGCCTGGGGGGCTCGAGCGCGCTGAATATCGCGTTGTGCCTGGCTTTGCGCAAGCTGACGCTGGCCAACTATACCGACGAAGAAATCATCCCGCTGGCGCGCGATCTGGAAACTACCGTGATCGATGTGCCTGCCGGCGTGCAGGACTACTGGTCGGCATTTCATGGCGGTGTGCAGGCGATTCGCATGGAAGCCGGACGCATGCACCGCAAGGTTTTTCACAAGCAGTCTGACTTCGTCGAAAAGCACGTTATTCTGGTGTATACGGGCCAGTCGCGCAGCTCAGGCATCAACAACTGGGCGGTGTACAAAGGCTTCATCGATGGCGACAAGACGATTCATTCGGCTTTTCAAAGCATCGTCAAAGCCACCAGCCGTGTGGAAGAAGCGCTGGGACGCCAGTCCTTCGATGCGCTTACCGATGGCATTGAACTCGAATGGCAGGCACGTCAGCAGCTGGCACCGACCATTGCGACACCTTATATGCTTTCGATTATCGAAAAGGCCAAGGGTCTGGGTGCCACGACGGCCAAGGTGTGTGGTGCTGGCGGCGGTGGCTGTTTCATTATTATTACTCCCGAAGAGAAAAAGCAGAGCATCACCAAAGCGTTGCGCGATGATGGTGTGCAAGTGATCGATTTCAAGGTTTCCGAGCAGGGTTGCGTCCTGGATGGCTAGATGCGGGGAACGGTTTTCCGAACGCGACGTACTTAAAGGTGCGGAGGAGCAAGCGGTTGCCCGATATCTTGGTCTGAGCGTAGGTGGCGCCAAAGGCGACCACACCTGTCTGACCGTCATTGATTATTACCGAAAGCAGGAAAAATCCTTCGTCGTCGATATTTTTGAATCCATTGGTCCGCAAGGTGAGCAGACGGCGGACCAGGTGCTTCTTGAGCTTATTGACGAAGTTTCACGCGAACTTTCAGAGAGCGGCGAAAGCGGCGCACGTGTCATGGGCGTCGATGCCCCCTTGAGTCTGCCGCCCTGTCTGCTGGGATGCGAGGCAAGCTGCCAGGGCTATGAAAAGTGCAAACGCCCCGAAGTAAAGTGGATGCGGCAGCAATATCTGAAGCAGAAAAGCAAAAATTCCAAGCTCAAGCATTTTACGCCCTACAGCCAGCGCCCGGTGGATTTGTATTTTCGCTACAAACATCCCGAGCAAAATCTTTTTCAGGACGAAACCATGGGAGCCAATCTGGCGCCCCAAGCCGTGCGCATGAACTATCTGAAGCGACATGTCGGCGCGCTGAATCTGGTCGAAGTCTGGCCCAAGCTCTCACTATTCTATCTGCAAAAGCCCTTGAAGCTCAGCAAGCGCGAGCTACTCGACTACCGCCATATCGAACGGGGCGCCCATGTGCGCCAGCGCGTTATCGACCGGCTCGTCGAGAAGTCGAATATTTTTATCTACGAGCGCGATTTGAAAAAGTTCGTAACCAATATGGACGCCTTCGATTCCTTTCTTTGCGCCTGGGTCGCAATGCAGAGCGATCTTAATCAGGTGGTCAAGTTCAAGTCCGATGTGCCTCTTGACTCGGGCTGGGTGCAGATTCCCGAGCTATGATCATCTTCGTCGCCAAAAGATTGCTGAGTGCGGTACCCACGCTTCTGGCGCTGATGACCCTGACCTTTTTCATCATGAAGATCGTGCCGGGCGGCCCCTTTGACGAAGAGAAGGCACTGCCGCCCGAGATCAAGGCGAACCTGGACGCGAAATACCATTTCAATGAACCGATGTGGAAGCAGTATGCCCGCTACCTGGGCGATGTATCGCATGGTGACTTCGGACCCAGCTATCGCTACCTGGGTGGCCGCACGGTGAATGACATCATCTCGGAAGCGCTGCCCGTTTCCATGGAGCTGGGTTTTTACGCGATCGTATTTTCCATCGCGATTGGCATTCCGGTGGGCGTACTTTCGGCCTACAAGAAAAACTCCTGGCTCGATTTTTCGGCCATGTTTTGGGCCATGGCTGGCGTCTCTTTGCCTAACTTTTTAGTGGCCAGTATTCTCGTGCTCGTCTTCAGCGTGCATCTTGGCTGGCTGCCGCCAGCGCTTTGGGAGGATTGGCGTTCGGCCATCCTGCCCGTGCTGACCCTGTCCGTCCGTCCCCTGGCGCTGATCGCTCGCCTTACCCGCGCCAGTATGCTTGAGGCGCTTGCCACCGACTACGTGCGTACGGCTCAAGCCAAGGGCCTGGGCATGGTGTCGATACTTTTCAAACATGCTCTCAAAAACGCGTTGGTGCCCGTGGTAACCTTGACGGGCCCGCTGGTAGCGGCGGTGATTACCGGCTCGTTCGTTGTGGAGTTCTTTTTTGCGATACCTGGGTTGGGCAAGCACTTCGTCAGTGCGGTTACCGATCGCGACTATCCGTTAATCATGGGCGTTACCATGGTCTATGGCGTAATCGTTATCGCCGCCAACCTGATCGTGGATTTAATGTATGCGTGGATTGATCCACGGATTCGGGTGGGCTGAGTCACCATGCTCCAAAACAAAGGTCTTCGAAGATTTTTGCAAAACCGGCCGGCGGCGATCTCTTTTGCATTTCTGGTTTTTGTCACGCTCTGCGCGATTTTCGCTCCCTATATCACTCAGCATTCCTTTGAAGAACAGAACATCGCCCAGCATCTGATGAAGCCTTCGTGGAACTACATCATGGGAACCGATTCGCTGGGTCGCGACCTATTCAGCCGCATCGTTTATGGCGCGCGAGCAAGCATGTCGGTAGGCATTATCACGGCGCTGGTGAGCGTAATATTTGGAATGGTGTATGGCGCGGTTTCGGGCTACGCAGGCGGCTGGACTGATGAAGTCATGATGCGCATCGTGGACATGTTTTATATTTTTCCCTCGCTGCTTTTTGCCATCTTGCTGATGGTTATGATTGGTCAGGGCCTGCTGGGAATAGTGCTGGCGCTGGCGTTCGTGGGCTGGGTGAATCTGGCGCGTCTGGTGCGGGGCCAGGTGCTTCAGGTAAAAGAGATGCTGCACATCGAGGCGGCACGGGCGGTGGGCGTGAGCAATACCCGCATTTTATGGCGGCACATCATGCCGCTGCTGTGGGGGCCGGTAATCGTGGCGCTTACCTTTCAGATTCCCACGAACATCATGGCCGAGAGCTTTCTCAGCTTTATCGGTCTGGGACTGCAGCCGCCCAATTCAAGCTGGGGCACGCTGGCCAACGAGGGCTGGCGTGGCATGCGCAGCTATCCGCACCTTATTTTTTTTCCGGGAATCGTGCTGTTTCTCACCATGCTTTCGTTTCAGTTCGTTGGCGATGGCTTGCGCGACTGGCTGGACCCCAAGAGCCGATAAATGATTCTGGTTTGCTGAAGACAGAAAACTGAGTTCTACTTGGTCAACGCAAGTGTTGCGTGGCCGGTGGCGGTAAGCTCGCCCTTTTGATTGCGCGCTTCCAGGTCACATTCGAGCTGCTGTGTTTCCACCGTCCGCACCCGTCCGCTGATCGTGACGATGTCGCCCGGAAAGGTCATCGTTTTAAAACGGCAGTTCAGCTCGGCAATACGTCCCTGGCCCAAGGTTGCTAAAGTCTGCTGTAAAAATTCTCCGAAAAAAGCCATGGTCAGCATGCCGTGCGCGATAACGCCGGGCAGGCCCGATTTTTTTGCTGCCTCGTCATCCAGGTGAATCGGATTTCTATCCTCGCTGGCCGCAGCATAGAGCTTTAGCAGCTCGCGGGTTATCGGTGGCTTTACGAGTGGCAGCAGGGGGCTGCCCTTGGCAAGTGTGTGCATGCTCATGATTTTCTGACGATGATCGTGCTGAAGCATTCGGCGCAGGTTTCACCGTCATCATCTTTGAGGTTCGTCTGCAAGACATAGAAATGCATGGTGCCCGCTTTACCCGATTTTTCGTAGTGGCTGTTGATAAAAGTTTCGCCCTGGTAGGTCGTGTCGGGCAGCAGCTCTTTTATAAAGCGATATCTCTGCTCGCCATGTAAAATCTGTTCGAGCGATGTCTGGAGATTTTGCAGCGCCTTGTATTCGCCTTCACGAAACAGCGTAGCCAACGTGGGCGGCGCCTGGGGTCGAGTTGGCAGTTGCCAGGCTACCGCGTCGAAGAATCGTTGGGCCTGCTCGGCCGGTACACTGAGCGTAAACGTCGCGGCGGGCTCGGTCGGGTGCAGCTGGGTCATCATTTCGTGAAAGTGATATCTCGAAAAAATACGTAGTTTAATGGGTTGATGACGAAGTTCTTGATCTTGGGATTGAGCAGGTAGGTCAGGCTGTCAAAATAAAGCGGCGTAATCGGGGCTTCCTGACGCAGCAGAATATCAAGTGCCTCTTTGTACTGTTTTATGCGTTCCGGCCCATTGGGGGTGGCCGCAGCCGAGTTCACAAGCTCGTCGTAGCGTTTATTTTTCCACGAGGTGCGGTTGTTGCCCGAGGTTGAGGTGAAGACCGAGAAAAACGTGTCGGGATCGGCATAGTCCGCCGCCCAGCAGCGGTGATAAAGAGCTCCGGACTGCAGATCGAGCTGCGTGCGATACATTGAAAATTCTGTCATTTTAATTGAAACGGTGATGCCGAGGTTCTTTTTGAGCTGATCTTGAATGAACTGCGCCATCAGGGCGTTTTCGTCGCTGGCAAACGTGAAAAATTCGATATTGCCTATCGCCGCCGGATCACCAACCGCCTCGACGAGCATCTTTTTGGCCGCCACCGGATCAAAGGCGAGAGCCGTATTTTTGCCCTGCGGAAACAGCGCATCGGACATGAACGAGTCAGCCGTGGCGAGGTTATGGTGCAAGACATCTTTAAGCTTCGACCGATCAATGCCCATCGCCAATGCCAGCCTTACTTTAGGAAGGCTGAATGGATATTTTTTGGTGTTCACGTTGATGAAGCACGTCCGGTAGTAGGGTGCCGTGTGGTACGCTGGCGTATTCTGCATGTCGCTGAGCTCAAGAACATTTACCGGGAGCGCTTAATCCAGCTGGCCTGACTTGAAAAGATTCAGGGCCGTGGAATCTTCGTTGATGATCTGCATGACCACCGAATCCGCTTCCGGCCGCTTACCGTGGTACTGCTCATTGCGCTTGAGCACGATCTGGCTTTGCGGACGGTAGCTTACGGGAATGAACGGGCCCAGCACCACCGTCTTGCCGGCCTGGGACCAGCTTGGGCCAAATTTTTCAACAATGTCCTGGCGCAGCGGGAACGTGACCCAAAACGTAAGCATCTGAATGAAATACGCGAGCGGACGGCGCAACTTCACCTGGAGCGTCGTGGGATTGAGGGCCTTGATGCCGACCAGCGAAAAGTCAGGATTCTTGTGTGTATTGAAGTCTTCAGCGCCTTCGATGTCATAGAGCATATAGGCGTAGGGCGCCGCGGTAAGCGGCGCAAGCAGCCGCTGCCAGGAGTAGACGAAATCGGCGGCCGTAAGGATTTTTCCGTCCGACCATTTGATGTTTGGTTTCAACCTGAACGTATAAGTCTTCTGGTCGGGTGAGACCGTCCACGATTCGGCCAGCAGGGGTTTGACCTTCATGTTGGCGTCAAACTCCACGAGTCCCTCCATGATGTTCATCATCACGGGCGTTTCGACGTCGGTGTGCGCGATATTCCAGTCAAAGGACGTCGGGTCCGAGACCAGACGAACCCGGAAGGTGTTTTCAGCGCGGGCCACGGATGTGAGACTCAAAAGCAGGGGCAGCAGCGGAAGCAGAATGGAGATCTTCATAATGAACTATGGTATCTCGACTGTCACATTTCCGCACACTTTTGATTGGCAGGCCAGGCGCGAAACTGCCGTGGTTCCGGCCTTGCCCTTAAGTCGTTCCTGCTCGTCGTCTTCCGGCGGCGAGAGATTTGCAGCTCCCTCGCGAACCAGGATGTGGCAGGTCGTGCAGGCGCAATATCCGCCACAGGCGTGTTCCAAGGGAAGGTCATGGTCGAGTGCCGCATCGAGCAGCGTGCTTCCGGATCGTACCTCTATGGTGCGAGCAAACTGCGGCCAGGTTACCTTGAATTTCATTTTTTCAGTAAATCACCGGCGCGCGTATTTTTCACGTTCTTTTCGAGCGTATGGTTCATGAGCACCTCGGCCAGATGCACGGTTCCCAGATTCAGCTGCTGATTGGCGATACGAATGGCATCGGCGTCTTCGCCTTCCATTTTGGACTTAAGCGCCGTGACAAGGCTGTCGATTTTACCGGCTTCGGCCGCATTCAGGGTCTGCCTGACCTGGATCAGACTTTTTTCGGTCGCCACCAGCGTGGTGTGGGCATCATTGCGCGCCTGCACTACTTTAGCCGCCTTGCGATCGTCCTCGGCATTGCGCTGACCGTCTTCGAGCATGCGTTCGACTTCGGCATCGGTAAGCCCATAGGTTGGCTTTACTTCGATTGCCGCTTCGACACCGCTGTAAATTTCCTTGGCCGCGACATTCAGAATACCGTCAGCATCGACCAGAAAGGTGACCTCTACGCGCGCCACGCCAGCGGGAAGCGGCGGAATTCCAGTAAGCACGAACTCACTAAGCTTGCGGTTGTCTTTCACCAGCTCGCGTTCGCCCTGAAATACATTGATGGCAACCTTGGTCTGGCCTTCCACATAAGTCGTGAACTGTTCTTTTGCCATGGTTGGTACGGTGGTATTTCTGGGAACCAGCTTGCTCAGCGTTCCGCCAAAAGTTTCTATGCCCAGGCTCAAGGGCACCACATCGAGCAGCAGAAATTCACGATTGTTGCCTGCCAAAATATCGGCCTGAATCGCGGCGCCGCAGGCCACGACTTCGTCGGGGTGCATCGAAACATTGGGCTCACATTCAAAAAGCTGCCCCACGAACTGGCGCACCACCGCTAGACGAGTTGGTCCGCCAACCACAACCACGTCCGTCAGGTCTTTCAAGCTCAGGCCGGCATCTTTCAGCGCTGACACCACCGGCTTGCGGGTGCGCTCAAGCAATGGCCGGCAAAGTTCATCGAGCTGCGCGCGCGAAAGCGTGACTGAAATTTCCTTAACTTTGGCCGATGCAGTTTCTTTGGTGGAGAGTTCTATCTTGAGGCCTTCGGCCACATCCAGAAGCAGCGCCTTGAAGTCGCGCCCCGAGTAATCCACATGTGGATAAGTCGAGCTTACCTTGGCTTCTATCCAGGCTGCGATCGCGTGATCAATATCGTCGCCACCCAGCTGCGTATCCCCGTGGGTGGCCAATACCTCGAATATCCCATCACGTAGCCGCAAAATCGAAACGTCAAAAGTTCCGCCGCCCAGGTCGTATACCGCGATCACGCCATTGCGTTTGCGCTGCAAGCCGTACGCAAGTGAAGCCGCAGTAGGCTCATTTAGAATGCGCAGTACATTTAAGCCGGCGAGGCGTCCAGCGGCCCTTGTGGCTTGTCGCTGGCTGTCGTTGAAATACGCCGGCACGGTGATGACCGCATCTTCGACGGCACGTCCCAGATGGTCTTCGGCAGCGGCTTTGAGTTCGCGCAGAATCAGCGCCGAAATTTCGATGGGAGTATAAGATTTTCCGCCAACTTGAAGTCGCACGTTCGTCTCCGAGCTGGCCTCCAGATTGAACGGCAGACTTTTACGAAGCTCGGCGATGTCGGCAGCGCCCCGGCCCAGCAGACGCTTTACTGAATAGACGGTGTGCTCGGCGTCGCGGACGCGTTGCTTGCGGGCGCAAAGGCCCACTTCGGCAGTGCCATCGGCCAGAAAATGGACGACAGACGGAATGATGTTACCGCCTTCGCGTGACTTGATGATGCGCGGTACCCGCGTGCCCGTGGCCGCATCCAGCTCGACGATCGCCACGAGGCTGTTGCTCGTGCCCAGGTCGATGCCGATAATCGGAGTATCCGTACCCGGGCTGTGGGTGATGGGGCCGGCGGCGACGACGGTCAGTTCCTTGAAAAATCCGTTGTCAGCCATGGGTAGCTCCAAGCTTGTCTAGGTTGTCCAGCATGGAACGGACATACGACCGCTGACGCCGCAACTCCAGAATTTTCTCGATTTTCGGGTGGGTTGCCGGGGAATCGGGCGAATCCCATTCGAGGTGTTTGGCAATGGCGAACATTTCGTCCGTCAGCGCGAGTTTCTTTTGCTCAAGCGTCGCGCGAAACCGGACTATCAGCTCCGCAGCTTTGGTATCCTCTTCCATTACGGCTTCCTGAATTTCAAAGAACTCTTCGGCCAGCTCGGTTGGAATCTGATTCTGCGCGACCGACTTTCCGGTATCCTTTAACGCGCCCACCTCGGCAAGAAGGGTTTCGAGTCGGGCCTCCGGAGCTCGCAAACCCACATAGGCCTGGTTGAGCATGGCCGAAAGCTGCTGGCTCTTCAGGCGCGCCGCTGCGTCGCCGGCGACATGCCGGTCAGGGTGCAGCTGTTTGCTCAGCTCGTAGTAACGCGCTTCGAGGGCGCTACTATCGAGCTCAAACTTCCGGGGAATGCCAAAAACCGCGAATGCCGAATCGGAAGTCACATCATGCCCGCTTATTAAACCGCGAACGAGGTGCCGCAGCCGCACGTGCGTTTGGCATTGGGATTCTGAAAGGTGAAACCCGTGCCGTTAAGGCCGTCGCTGAAGTCGAGCTCGGTGCCCGATAGATAGAGCAGGCTTTTTTGGTCGATGACGATCTTCACGCCTTCGTTATCGATCATCTTGTCAGAAGCTTCGGGCGTCTTGGATTCAAAGCCCAGCTTGTAAGACATGCCCGAGCAGCCGCCACCCACGACCATCACACGCAGATAGCCATCTTTGGAGGCCGGGTCGGACTCTTGAAGTCTTCTGATTTCTTTTGCGGCTTTTTCGGTAACGGTAATCATAAAGTTACTCCCCTGAAACGTCAGCCACGGTCTTGCCGTGCTTGGCGAGATAATCTTTCACCGCGGCCTTGATCGCGTCTTCAGCGAGGACCGAGCAGTGAATCTTGATTGGCGGCAGTGCCAGCTCATTTACGATATCGGTGTTCTTGATTTTCAGCGCATCTTGTACGCTCTTGCCTTTGATCCATTCGGTGGCCAGGCTTGAGCTGGCGATTGCGCTGCCGCAACCGAACGTCTTGAACTTCGCCTCTTCGATAATGCCCTGCGCGTTGATCTGGATCTGCAGCTTCATCACGTCGCCGCATTCCGGTGCACCGACGACGCCCGTGCCGACTTCCTTCGACGTTTTGTCGAGACTGCCGATGTTGCGCGGATTGTTGAAATGGTCCAAAACTTTTTTGCTGTATGACATATAAATTTCCTTCCCCTATTTAATGGGCTGTCCACTGGATGGACTTCAGATCAATGCCTTCCTGCGCCATTTCCCAAAGCGGGGACAAATTGCGCAGCTTTTCCACATTGCCAAGTACGGTTTTAATCGCGAAATCAACTTCTTCCTCGGTCGTAAAACGGCCAAGTCCGAAACGAATGGAGGTATGGGCCAGCTCTTCGCCGACGCCAATCGCCTTTAGTACATATGAAGGTTCGAGCGAAGCCGAGGTGCAGGCGCTGCCCGATGACACCGCCAGATCGCTCATAGCCATGAGCATCGACTCGCCTTCAACATAAGCGAAGCTCAGGTTGAGATTTCCCGGCAGGCGTTCGGTGGGATGGCCGTTAAGAAAAACTTCCGGCAAGGCCGTCGTGATTTCGTGAAACATGCGGTCGCGCATGCGAGTCAGACGGATCATCTCTTCGGGCATGACTTTTAGCGCCAGCTCGGCGGCTTTGCCGAAGCCGACAATCGCCGGCACGTTCAAAGTACCCGAGCGCATGCCGCGTTCGTGGCCGCCACCGTGAATCTGCTCGGCCAGGCGCACGCGAGGGTTGCGCCGACGAACGTAAAGGGCACCGACGCCCTTGGGGCCGTACATTTTGTGAGCGGTAATCGAAGCCAGATCGACGCCAAACTCTTCGACGTTGAACGGAACTTTGCCAATACCCTGAACCGCGTCGGAGTGAAAAAGCACGCCGCGTTCTTTCGCGATCTTTCCGAGCTCTTTCATGGGCTGCAGGGTGCCGATTTCGTTATTGCCGACCATGATCGAAATCAAAATCGTCTTGTCGGTAATGGCCTTGCGCAGATCCTCTGGATTGACACGGCCGAACTTGTCGACGGGCAAATAGGTGATCTCATGGCCTGACTTTTCGAGATACTTGCAGCAGTCCAGAATGGCCTTGTGCTCGATCGGGGTCGTGATGATGTGGTTGCCCTTATCCTTATACATCTCGGCAACGCCAAGCATGGCAAGGTTGTCGGCTTCAGTTGCACCGCTGGTGAAAATGATCTCTTTGGCCGAGGCCCCGATGAGCTTGGCGATCTGTTCGCGCGCCACTTCGACGGCTTCTTCAGCACGCCAGCCGAACTCATGGCTACGGCTGGCCGCATTGCCGAAGTTTTCGGTAAAGTAGGGCAACATCGTCTCCAGGACACGAGGGTCCATTTGAGTGGTCGCATGATTGTCGAGATAAATTGGAAGCTTCATGGCTCTCCCCCTTGAAATGCTGCGGCCGGATACGAAGCAGCTTCGTGCGGCGCTGTTGGGTGTTCTAATGGTGTACGGGTGATTTCTTCAATTGAAATGCGCCCCAGGAAGTCGGAAAAACGATCATTGAGCTGGCTCATCATGCCCTTGATATTGCATTGACCACGGTAGCCACAGTCTTGGGCGGTCTCAGGGTGAGTACACGCCACTACCGATACCGGACCTTCCATCAATTTCAAAAATTCGCCCAGACTGAGCAATGCCAGATCGCGTGAAAGCACGTAGCCGCCGCGAGTACCATAGGTGGAGGCGATAACGCCCTGCTCTTTGAGCCGTTGAAGTGTCTTTGCTAGGATTTCGAAAGGCAGGTCGAAGCGATCGGCAATCTCGCGGGCGCTCGTAAGTTCGCCATTAGCTTTGCCTCGGATATATGTGAGGGCAATGAGCCCGTACTCCGTTGTTCGATTGAGTTTCAGCATAAAATTTCCCTGAAAGTTCCCTGTTATTGCCGAGTTCCTATTAACTACGATAAGGCTGCTCGTACATCAAGCAAGAAATACCTAGGTCGAGTTCAAGGCAACCGGTTCGAAGACCCCTATATACGATAAAGGATATCGTAAATCACCGAAAGATGCAAAGAGTGGATTTTTCAGGAATTATTGACGTCCGGCAGCATTTTGGGCGGGCAAAAACCGGACCAGATTGACGTTGATTTGTGTTTTTCAGTCATGAAATCAATGCTTTGACTTCCGGCATAACCGGTGATTAATATCGTTCACTTATCAAGTTTAAATGTGAGGAGGTGATTTATTATGCCAGGAGTTCGCATCAATGAAGGTGAATCTTTTGAGAACGCGTTGAAGCGTTTTAAAAAGCAATGCGAAAAGGCCGGCGTTCTTTCGGAAGTTCGTAAACGTGAGTCTTACGAAAAGCCGAGTGTGAAGAAAAAGAAGAAGGCCCTCGCAGCTCGCAAGAGAGCATTGAAGAAAGTTCGTAAGGGAGGCCGGGAGTAATCTATGCCAAGCATAAAAGAACGCATCAGTGAAGACATGAAGGCGGCAATGAAGTCTGGCGACAAAGCCAAGCTCAGTGCTGTTCGCATGCTTCACGCGGCGGTTCGCAAAAAAGAAATCGATGATCGTATCGATCTCGACGATGCTGGTGCGGTTAAAATAATCACGACTCTCGTGAAACAGCGCCAGGACTCAATCGAACAGTTCACAGCCGGAAACCGCCAGGATTTGGTGGATAAAGAAACGGCTGAGTTGAAACTCCTGCAGGCGTATCTGCCTGCACAGATGTCTCAAGACGAACTGGTGAAGATCATTGATTCCGCTATTCAGGAATCCGAAGCCAAGACACAAAAAGACATGGGTAAGCTGATGAAGGTTCTCATGCCCCAGGTGTCCGGCAAGGCCGATGGAAAGTTAGTGAATCAGCTTGTGCGTGAAAGGCTCCCTGCAGCTTGAAGATAGTAAAGAGGAAGGGGTGCGGAAGAATTCTTCCGCACCCTTTTTTCGCGCGCGACACCGTAACGGTCGCTCGTGACCTGATAGGAAGAGAGATCTGTCGATTCGTAGAAACGCGTGCAGGCCCGGTTTTGCTGCGCGCGAGGATAGTTGAGACCGAAGCTTATTTGGAAAAGGATGATCCGGCGGCACATTGCAGCCGGGGGCCGACTCCGCGAGCGAAGGTGATGTTTGGCAAAGCCGGGGTAATTTACGTTTATTTCATTTACGGAAACTACTTCATGCTCAATTTCGTGACGGAAAAGACCGGCTCGGCTGGAGCGGTTCTGATTCGGGCAGTTGAGCCTCTTGAGGGAATTTCAGTGATGGAAAGAAACCGGAGCTTGAAGGCAGGGAAAGCCCTGACGAATGGTCCGGCAAAGCTGGTGCTGGCACTGGGTATAGACGGTACGTTGAATGGCAAGCCCCTGGGCTTTCCGCACCTGGCAGTTTGCGAAGGCAAACCGGTACGGCGAAAAGATTTGGTGACGACCACCCGAATTGGAATCAAGGTCGCACAGGATTTACCACTTAGATTTTATGAAAAAGGGAACTGCTACGTAAGTAAGCAATGATGGATTTTGTAAAGCAGCTCAAAGAGCAGATCAATATCGCAGACGTGGTGGGCGAGTACGTCCGTTTGAAGAAAACGGGCTCGAACTACATGGGGTTGTGTCCCTTTCATAGCGAGCGCTCGCCATCATTTTCAGTTACCGACAAGCGTCAGATTTTTCATTGTTTCGGCTGCCAGAAAAGCGGCGACGTCATCGCGTTTGTGCAGGAAATACAGGCCGTGTCGTTCCACGAGGCAATTCGTGTGCTGGCCTCCAAATTCAATATCAAGCTGCCGCCGGAGTTCACCGGCCGCACCGGTGGCACCGCTGCCCAGCGTCCTACCGAAGACAAGCTTGAGGTTTATCACAAGCTCAACCGCTTCGTGGCGCAGTTCTACCATGAACGGCTCCTGAGTCCGGCTGGTAAAAGCGCTCGTGAGTATCTGGAAAAACGTGGCGTCAACGAAACGACCATCAAAAATGCTTATCTGGGCTACGCGTCCAGCGAGTGGGCCGATCTTTACGACTTTCTCGCTGAAAAACAGGCGCCGCTCGATACTGCTGAAGAGCTTGGGCTGATTCGTCGCAAAGCCGGCACCGCTGCCGACAGCTCGGGCCGCGCGCACTATGACTTGTTTCGCGATCGCGTCATGTTTCCGGTTACCGACACGCGGGGCCGGGTCATTGCGTTTGGCGGCCGCGCTTTGGGCGAAACCGAAGGACCGAAGTATCTGAATTCTTCTGAAAGCCCCGTATTCAAGAAGGGCAGCCATCTTTTCGGGATCTTTTTTGCGCAGAAGGAAATTCGCGCCGAAGACCGCTGCGTGGTTGTTGAAGGCTTCATGGATTGCCTGGCGCTGCAGCAGGCCGGTATCGGCTATACCGTAGCTACGCTGGGCACTGCGCTGACTGAACGTCAGGTGGCGATCTTGAAACGTTTTACGAAGAACATCGTTTTGCTTTTTGACGGTGACTCAGCCGGGCGCGAAGCCCAGGCGCGCGCCATGGAAATTTTTCTCAACGACGACGTCGTCGTGCGCGGAATTACGCTGCCTGACGAGTTCGATCCGGATGAGTTCGTGCGCGAACGCGGCGCTGAAGAGCTGACCGGGCTGTTGAGAAATGCGCCGTATCTGCTCGATCAACGCGTGCTGGAGCTTGCCTCCGAGGCAGGCGCTCATGCCGAAGCCCGCGCCCGCGCAGTGGATCAGGCTTTGCCCTGGGTTGCCAAGATCGGCTCGGATACGGCCCGCATGATGCGCATTCAGGAGCTGTCCGGCCTTTTCGACATCAAGCCCGAAACGCTCGAGCGCCGTATGGATGAGCTTCGTGTGGCGAATCGTTCGGCAACTGCCGTGGCGGCAGCCAAGCTGGCGCCTCAGCCGAAGCTGCCCGTGCGAATTCCGCCACGGGCACCACGTGCGCCAGCCGTCGATGCCATGGATGCGAAATTGCTTGAATGCCTGGTGATGTATCCCAAGCTGGTGGCGGGCCGCGGCGCCGGCGAGCAGGAAGCGCTGTTGAACGGCCTGGAAACCGAAGCGGTGCGCGACATCGCGGTTAAACTTTTTGCGTCACCCGAAGCGCAGGCTGCGCCTGATTTGCTGGACTGGGCGGGCAACGATGCCCTGCGCGCGATTTTGGGCCGGGCCCTGATGCTCTCTGAGCAGGAGCAAGGCAAAACAAAGTCGGCCGAAGAGCAGGAACAGCTGGCGCAAGGCTTCAAGGATCTTGAAAAGAAATTAGTGCGCCGTGGTTTGGAACGGCAAAAAGACAGTGTGAGAGCCCGTATTGCGAAGGCAGACGGCTCGGGACAATTAACAGAAGTAACCAGACTGATGCTCGAATACAACGAGCTCGCGAAACGTCTGGATGAGACCAAAGGAGGTCAGTAAGATATGACGAAAGCAGCCGCAGCCCCAGTAGTTACCGCTGCCAAGAGTAAGGATCTGAAGAAGATCCTGGAACTTGGCGTACAGCGTGGCTTTCTGACTTACGAAGAGATCAACGATCTTCTGTCACCAGATATTCTTGATCCCGTTCGCATCGACGAAATCATGAATACCCTTTCGGACAACGACATCGACGTCGTGGATTCGGCAAAGAAGGGTAAGGACGATGACGACGACGACGAAGAGGCTGAAGTTGAAGAAGCCGTCGGCGAACAGGTAGCGGCCGAAGAAGCCGCTCGAAGCACCGACCCGGTTAAGCTCTATCTGAAAAAGATGGGCGCCGTATCGCTGCTTACCCGCGAAGGCGAAGTTGAAATCGCTAAACGCATCGAGCAGGGCGAAATCGAAGTGCTACGCGCGTTGCTGGCGACCCGCGAGGGCGTCACCTCCATGCTCGAGCTCGAAGAGCGCATGGAGAGCGGCAAGCTCAAGGTTAAGGATGTCATTCGAGGTGTTGACGAAGAGGTCAACATGGATGACGAAAAAATGTATTACAACAAGATCATGGCCGCGCTGAGCAAGCTGCGTCACTACGCGACGTTGCAAGAAAAGCTCTGGCCCAAGATCGAAAACAAGAAGCTTTCCGGCAAGCTTCGCGAAAAGACGGCGCAGGAGCTGGAAAAGGCACGCGCCAAGACCGAAGAAATACTCAAGGACGTGGCGTTCAACCGCAAGTCGGTAAACGCGTTCTCGGGCAAGCTCGTGGTCTGGTATGAGCGTCTGCGCGAACTGAAGGAAGAAGAAAAGAAAATCTTCACCTTCCTGGAATCGAAAGATCAGAAGGACTTTCGTACCCTGGTCAAAAAGTTCCTGGCCGGCGGCACCGAACGCTCACAGCTGCTCAAGCAGCTGCAGACGTCCGAGCAGAAAGTCGATCAGCTCATCAAGCAAGAGGAAGAAATTCTGCGCCGTCGCGCGAAGATTGAAACCGAATGCACGATGGCCTACGAGAAGCTCGAAAAGCTCTACTACGCCATCATGGCCGGCGAACGCAAAGCCGACCTGGCCAAGAGTGAACTCGTCGAAGCCAATCTGCGTCTGGTGGTCAGTATCGCCAAGAAGTACACCAACCGTGGTTTGCAGTTTCTGGATCTGATCCAGGAAGGCAACATCGGCTTGATGAAGGCCGTGGATAAGTTCGAATACCGTCGTGGTTACAAGTTCTCGACGTACGCGACGTGGTGGATTCGCCAGGCGATCACCCGCGCCATCGCCGACCAGGCTCGTACGATTCGTATTCCGGTGCACATGATCGAAACGATCAACAAACTCATTCGTACCAGCCGTCAATTGGTACAGGGCTTGGGCCGCGAACCGACTCCGGAAGAAATCGCAGCAAAAATGGAACTGCCGGTCGAAAAAGTCCGCAAGGTCTTGAAGATCGCCAAGGAACCCATCTCGCTCGAAACTCCGATCGGTGAGGAAGAAGATTCGTATCTCGGTGACTTCATCGAAGATAAGAAGATTATTTCTCCAGCCGAAGCCGTCATGAACATCAACCTCTCCGAGCAGACGCGTAAGGTTCTTGCGACCCTCACGCCCCGCGAAGAAAAGGTACTGCGCATGCGTTTCGGCATCGGCGAAAAATCCGACCACACTCTGGAAGAAGTGGGTCAGGATTTCTTCGTAACCCGCGAACGTATCCGCCAAATCGAAGCCAAAGCCCTGCGCAAGCTGCGTCATCCAAGCCGAGCCAAGCTTCTCAAGGCGTTCGTCGACGGATCGTGAGCAATACATAAATTGAAATCGGCGAGCCGATTTTTCGACCCACCAAGAGGGCTCTGACGCCGGTGGGGCGGAAAAGCGGCCGCCGGAGGGCCCATAGCTCAGTTGGTTAGAGCTTCCGGCTCATAACCGGGTGGTCCCAGGTTCGAGTCCTGGTGGGCCCACCATCTAAAATAAAAAGGCCTCCCGCAAAGCGGGAGGCCTTTTTATTTTAGATGTGGTGCCCACACAGGACGAGAACCTTGCAAGCGCAGCTTGCAGGTTCGTTCACGAGGCAGGAGCCGAAGTGAGCGAGCACGGCGAAGCCGAGCGCAGCCTGCGCAAAGCGCAGGTTCCGCCCAGGATGGGCGGAACAGTCCTGGTGAGCCCACGGGCATATCTTGCCAAATGGTAGACTATTGAATACTTCTGAAAGATCGTGCGGAGTTTTGAATGAGCTTGGACCACAAATACAGTGGCTACAAAGCTATGTCACCGGTGACAAAATTTATTGCGTTTATATTGCGGCTAGTGAAGATCTAATCAGAGAACATGCAAAATGTGGTGGATTTCCCGCTAATCGCATCTCGCGTATTGCGTCAATGATCGATCCGACAACGGCTGAATCTTGATTTAAGAACTGAAGCTCGATGCGAGCGGTTCGAAACCCATCACGACAGGCTGATACGCCTCTTTGGGCGGTACGGCTATGAGATCGCCCACCGGGAAGGGGAAATGGTTCAGCTCACCAAACTTCTTTCATAGGTCGCGGGTTCGCATAGACGCGAGCGTTACAAAAAAGATATTCCGCTATGCCCACTAACGCACCCAGCGAAGCTTGCGGGGCGGTCGGCCCATCCGCTTCAGTAGCAGATTTTGCGCCAACTGAAGCACAATCGCGCCGAACCAACAGCTAAGCAAACCGCACAATGTTGACAATACGTTAGGGAGCGACGGGTCGTAGGTCGTGGAAATGAGCGGATTGGCCGTCAACGC
>JBBRLF010000013.1:0-34536 GCA_038231515.1 candidate division WWE3 bacterium | reverse complement strand
TGGGTCAGAACGGCATTTTTCTACGCGGTCCCATCGTGCGAAATATTGCGGAGCCACAGCCCGAGCTGGACTGGGACTGGTCATTGCCAAAGTTCGCCACCTGTCTGCTGGCGGCCCTTGGTTTGGGAGCCGCACTGTGGGCAAGTTTTTTGAGCCGGTCGCAGCTGTCACGTCCACTGCTTCCAGGAGTGGCGATGCTGCTGGGCGCGCTGTTTATTACCGCGCTGACGAACGTTCTTACCTATGCGCAGCTGCCCGCGCCACAGGGACTGGCCGCCACTTTGGGATTGCTGGCTCTGGGGGCCACGACTGCGGCAGTCCTGCGCAAAAAAGTGCGCCTGCCCCCGCGCGGTACGGCCAGTGCCTGGCCCGGGTGGGAAAGCTGGGCCTTTGCCGTCATACTTCTAATCGTCTTCGCACGCATCGTCGAATTTCCGATTACCCAATGGGACGGCCGGTCGATCTGGTTTTTCAACGCCCGGCGAATCTTCACGCATGGCATGTTTCTCAAAAGCGACATCATGCACGCCGACTCACTCTGGTCACATCCGGACTATCCTTTGCTGTTTCCGGCCTGGGCCGCTTTCTTTTCTTCTTTCAATGCCACTTTCAACGAACGCATGGCCAGTCTTGCGATTCCCGCGCTGCTCGCGGGCACGCTGTCGTTGCTGTGGCAGCTCGCACGCAGACGAGTGGGGCGCTGGCCCGGCGCCGCCCTGGCACTGGGACTGTACTTTGCCGTCGATCATGCGACTGCCGGCGGCTACGTCGATGGATTTCTCATGTTTTTTCTGCTCATCGAATTTCTGGCCTTTTCTTTTACCAAGGGCGACCTTGAGCCGCTTGCCTGGCTGGCCGCGATGGCGGCAAGTCTGACCAAAGCCGAAGGCATCATTTTAGCCGGCATCATCGCCCTGACCTTTACGGCGTTTCGCTCGCGCCGTGGCCTGCGGCCCTTTCTGGTTTTCGTGCCGGCAATCCTGCACAAGGCGTGGATTGGCTCGCTTGGCATCGACAGCCTGCTCAAAGGAAAATCGTTGACCGACGCGGCTTTCGATTTCTTTCCACGCCTAGGCACTGCCCTGGCCCTGGCGCCTTCTTTGTGGATGGACCAGGGATACACGCAGCTGCACGCCTTGCTGTGGGCTGGGCTGGGCGGCCTGCTGGTGACTGCCGCGCTGATTGCCATTCTGCAAAAGGCCCACCGGCTGGTGAAAATCACGCTGGTCATCATCGCCCTTCAAATTTCATTCGCCTTTGGCTCAATCAGCCTGCTGCCCGAGGACGTAAGCTGGTTCGTGGGCACTGCCCTGGACCGCTTACTGCTACACCCCGCTGCGCTGCTGACTTTTCTGCCATTCCTGTTTCTGCTGACGCAAAAGGGACCCGATGCAAAAGCCCATTGAGCGACCGTCACCCGCGCTTCCGGTACTGCTGGGTCTGATCGCGTTGCTGCTCTTATTCCTGTTTGGCGTAGCCCTGTGTCTGGGTCTGGACATGTACGACACCTACGAAATATTTCTCAACTCCAGGCTTATCGCGGGCGATCCGGGCGGCTGGTATTTTCCAACCCGGGCTTTCATGACGCCGCTGATCTTTTCGCCCGTATTTTTTTTCGCACGGCATTTTGCGGCAGACCCCGCGAGCTTCGCGCTCACGGCCTGTCATTTTGTCTCCATGGTACTGACTACCGCAACGGTTTGGGCGGTTTATCGAATATTCCGAATCCATCTCAACCGTATTTACTCCGTGCTGGGCGCGGCGCTGCTCGTCTTTAACCCACTCATCATTCACGCGGCGCCTATTTCGAAAGAGGATATTCCGGGTGCGCTTTTTACGACGTGGACCTTTTTCTTCTATCTGCGTTACTGGAAAACCGGGCGTCTGAAATACGGTGTGCTTACCGCGCTATTCGTGAGCATCACCATGGGTACGCGTTATAACGTCATACCGCTTCTGCCCATTGTCATGGCGGCTCACGAGCTGCTCAATCCCCGCACGAAGTTACGGCTCACTGATTTTCTGCGCAAGGCGACACTACTTACGTTGGCACCCACCTTGCTTTGGCTGCTGGTGCCAAGCCTGCTTTATTTTGGTCTTGGTGGCGCCGAATTTTTTGAAGCGCCCGGTGCGTTTATCTCGGACCTCTATCATGCGTCAATCGGTGCAGTCGGCTCTGAGATGGGTTACCCGGAATACCCCTGGGAAAATTTGGTTTTCCTGGTGCGCTCGTTCAGTATTCCAGTTTTTGCGTTGGCGCTGTGGGGAATGGCCGCGGCCTGGCGCCGAAAAACTCCGGGCGGCTTGTTTCACGGGCTGTGGCTGGGAGTATTTCTCGCTTTTCATTCCTTTGCCCTGGGGCACAAAGAGGCGCGCTATCTGTTCTGCCTTTTTCCGCCCCTCTATTTTTTTGCGGTACTGGGAATTATGCGGCTCGTGGCTTTGTGCAAGAGCCCTGCGGCACGGGTTGCGGCGCTGACCGTCGTGCTAGGCTGGCCCGCCTATGGCGCCGTGGCGGAATGTCTGAAATTTTTTGATCCCTTCTATCGCGTTAATTTCGCGCGCGATGTGAGTCGCTACGCTGCCTCGCTTGCGGGTAGCAAAGAGATCTGGTGGCTCGGCCCCTTCTATGCGATGCACCCGCGCGAATACCTGTTTGACGCTGAAGACGAGGTTACCTACCTTTATCACGTCTACGTTCATACCGTGCGGTACTATACCGGCAAGCCCATGCGCGGTTCTCCAATGGCAATGCAGTTTTC
Organism: candidate division WWE3 bacterium; assembly: GCA_038231515.1. Classification (GTDB taxonomy): domain Bacteria; phylum Bdellovibrionota; class UBA1018; order UBA1018; family UBA923; genus JACQAX01. Next base: position 31,774 of record JBBRLF010000013.1, on the reverse strand, counting down.
GGCGCCGGGCGGCCCGCAACAGGGCGTGTTTCCGCCACCCCAGCAGGGCATCAGAATTGCTGAAGGCGACGCCGTCATTCTGAATCCCGAACCTAACTCGTACGTCACGAAGTCGGTGCCCGAAACTTTAAAACCCCTGATCGTGGAGCGGGCACACATCCTCGAGGTCGCTCAAAACGGCGATACGCGGTTAGCAGTTAGAAAAACAACCGTGGGCACCGAGCTGAAAACTGGCAATCTTGCTGCCGGCAGCTATGCCATCTACTTCACCTTGTCCAATGGGCAGAGTGGCACGGCAGGTGAGATCAATATGGCCAGCGGCCAGCAAACTCGCGTGCTGCCCGAGAAGATTTTGCCTACCGGCACGCGCATCACTAAGCTATGGCTCCTCTCGTTTGACTCGGTAAAACTGTTCACCGCGCCGACCGAATAATTCCCGAGACATGTTATCTTAGAAATAGAACATGGATATCACCGTCATCCTGCCCGTTTACAACGAGCGCGATAACTTGCGCCTCTTGCTTACCGAAATCGAGCAGGCGCTCGATCCCCTGCGCCGTACCTACGAGGTTATCGCCGTCGACGACGGCAGCCGCGATGGCACCATTCAGGTACTCGAAGCGCTGGCTCGCGAAAAATCTTATCTGAACGTGGTTTTTCTGCGCCAGAACTTTGGGCAGGCCGCCGCTTTTGATGCCGGCTTCCGGCACGCTTCAGGCCGGATTATCGTGACGATGGATTCAGATCTGCAAAACGACCCCCTGGATATTCCAAAGATGATCGGCCTGCTCGAAGAGGGCGCTGGCTGCGACTTCGTCTCGGGCTGGCGTAAAAAACGCAAAGACGGCATCTTTCTGCGCAGCATTCCCTCGCGCATCGCCAACACGTTGATTCGCACCGTGACCAAAACGAAGGTGCACGACCTGGGCTGCTCGCTGAAAGTTTATCGGCGCGAAATAACCGACGAGCTCAAGCTCTATGGCGAGATGCACCGGTTTATCGCCGTCCTGGTCGAGTCTTTCGGCGCGCGCGTATCCGAGATAGAGGTAAACCATCGGCCGCGACACTCCGGCACGTCGAAGTACGGTATACTTCGCACCTTCAAGGTACTACTCGATCTGATTACCGTGTGGTTCATGCGCGGTTATCACACCAAGCCCATCTATCTTTTTGGTGGCGCCGGCTTTGCCATGCTGGCCTTCAGCTTTCTGAGCTCGGCCTATGTGCTGTATGAAAAGCTGCACAATGAGGTGTGGGTGCACAAAAATCCGCTCTTCATCATCTCGATGATCTTTGGCCTGGTGGGCGTGCAGTTCATCGGCATGGGAATCATCGCCGAGCTCATCATTCGCACCTATTATGAGTCGCAGTACAAGTCGAGTTACTCGATTTCACGAACTCTGGGCTTTCCGACGCGCAAATGTGTGGAATTGTAGGTTACGTTCAACGTCAGCGCGATCGCGATACGATTCATCAGATGATGAACCGGGTGCGCCACCGCGGACCCGACGGCGCAGGCGAATGGTTCGGCGAACGCGCAGGCTGGCACGTCGCACTCGGACACCGGCGACTTGCCATTATCGATCTCAAAAATGGCCGGCAGCCCATGGGCAACGAAGATGGCTCGCTGATGATGACCTACAACGGCGAGGTCTATAACTTTGCGGCGCTGCGGGCCGACTTGGAAAACCGCGGGCATCGCTTCGTCACCAAGAGCGACACCGAGGTGGTCGTCCATCACTTTGAGCAGCACGGGGCCTTGGGATTGCGCCACCTCAACGGCATGTTCGCGCTGGCAATCTGGAACCAGGATACCGGTGAGCTAACACTGGCCCGCGACCGTGCCGGCATCAAGCCACTTTATTTTACGACAGACTCCGACGGTGGAATGTTGTTTGCCTCAGAGCTATCGGCGCTGCTGGCCCATCCGGCCTGCCCCACAAGGTTAAGCGCCGCTGGACTGGCGCAGTACTTTCTTTCAGATTACGGCCGCCCTCCGGCCACCGTGATCGAGGGCGTTTCGCGGGTAGCGCCCGGCGAGTTCATCGTTTGGCGCGATGGTGCAATTTCAAAATCGCAGCCTTACTGGACACTGAGCGAAATACTGCCCACGGCGCCACAACGCAGTACGGGCGAGCTGGCTTTTGAGCTATGGGACCGGACAAGCCAAGCCGTAAAGCGTCAGCTCGTGGCGGATGTTCCGGTTGGCGTGTTTCTAAGTGGTGGCATCGACTCCTCGGTGGTGGCCGCGCTGGCCCAGGCTCATTCCAGCAAAGCGATACGCACCTTTTCAATTGCGTTTGAAGACGCTGCCTTTGATGAAAGCAGACATGCACGCACGGTAGCCGATTTTCTGAAAACTCAGCATACCGAAGAGGTGTTGAGCGAACGAGTGTTACTGGAAACCATCGACACAGCACTAAGTTCGCTCGACGAACCTTTGGGTGACCCCTCGTTTATTCCCACCTACCTGCTTTCAAAATTAGCCGCGCAGCACGTGAAGGTTGTACTGGGTGGCGACGGGGGCGACGAGCTTTGGGCTGGCTATCCAACCTACCGCGCGCATGCCTTGGCGCGCCTTTATCGTAAAATTCCCGCCTTTCTGCGAAAAGCGCTCATTGAAAAAGCGGTTGCGCAGCTGCCGAGCAGCGACGGCTATCAGTCTTTCGAATGGAAGGCCAAGCGCTTTGCCTTGCGCTGGGAGGACGACCCCGTCGTGCGGCATCTGCGCTGGATGTCGAACACCGACTACCCCCAGCTGGCGCTGGCTATTCCACGAGCTGGTCAGCCACCCCTGGGCGCACTTGCCCAGCCTATGTTTTCAGACGAGCTCAACGCAATGCTGGCCCTGGATTTTTCAACCTACCTGCCGGGCTCGGTACTGACCAAGGTTGATCGCGCTTCGATGGCTCATGGGCTCGAGGTGCGTCCGCCGCTACTCGACAATGAGCTCATTGACTGGGCCTTTGCGCTGCCCTCGCACTATAAGCTGCGCGACGGTGCAGGAAAATACCTGTTCAAGCTCGCAGCTCGCTCGCATCTGCCCGAAGAAATCATCAATCGCCCCAAAAAGGGGTTCGCCATTCCGCTGGCACGCTGGCTGCGGGGGCCTCTGGCGCCACGCGTGACTTCTATTCTTAAAGATTCGCCGGTGTGGAATTCGGGACTGCTCAAGCGCAACACCTTCGTGAGCTGGAATGGCCAGCACCAGAGCCGCCGCGCAGACTTCTCGCGGCCGCTGTGGTCGCTCATCGTACTGGATGCCTGGCTGCGCCGCAATCAGCCGTCCTGACCTACTTTAGCGCAGACGAAGCAGAGCGCCAATTTTCTTCCTTAAAATATAGTCCGCGATATAGCTGGCTCGTTTGCCAAGAGAAAGGCTGTTGACGAACTGTAGATATTTTTTCGCATCCATGCGCAGCCGCGCTTTATCGCGATGCAGACGCGAGGTCGTGCTGTCGGCATGAATGCGGTACCGGACTTTGGAGTGTGGGCGCCACACATTGCGCGCGATAAACTGGTTCATGTGGATGATGTCTGACCCGTCAAAGATCGGATCGATGAACTTCACTTTTTTAATCAACGTCGTGCGATAGATGAGCGAAGAGCGTCCACTGACGCCACCGAGCACTTGCAGATACTCGGGCATCGAGCGCACGCGCAGGGCCGACAAGGCCGACTCAACCGCCAGAATATAGGCATTCACGACCACGGAGTTCGTCCGCACGCCGGTGATGATCAGGTCGACGTCACTGGAGCCCTCGAGGTCCCCGCGAAGAAAAGACCAGTAGTCCTGCTCGAAGCAGTCGTCGGAGTCGAGAATCTGGAACCAGGTCGTGTCGCCGCATTTTTCAATCAGACGATTGTAGTTGCCGCCCACGCCCAGATTCGCCTCGTTCACCGCACAGCTGACGTTGAGATCCGGGTTTTGTCTGATAAACGCCTGTATGCGCGCCACGCTATCGTCGGTGGAACAGTTGTCGGTAAAAATAATATGTCGGGGCGCGCAGCTTTGCCTTGTGATCGAGCTGAAAGTCTCGTCCAGAAAACGGCCTGCGTTGTAGGTGGGAATGCCCAAGGTCAGATCAAGAATCTTTCGCATCTAGCTCAGATTATAGATCAGTTCGCCTGTGCTGAGAATCCTTCGCTCTTGTGCAGTACAACTTTCCAGCTTGGGTCGATGTACAGATTAAAGCGGGGCCGGAATATCGCATCGGTGGCAGGTTTTGCCGCGATGATCGTTTCCGCGAACTTCTGCTCAACCGGAAACGCCGTCACCAGGCGATGCACGTGGCCGTCAAATACTTCATAGACGAGCAGCTTCACATCACTGGATTCAAACCCAGCTAAGGGCGCCAGCGCAATAAGATGGGTCGAGATCGTCAGCTCTTTTGGCCTATCGCCTGCCGCCACCCATTTTACAGTTTCCGATATTTTTCCAGACGACTTGCTTCGGGGCACGAGCCGCGCTGCCGTAGGCACCATTGTTTTTTCACCAATAAGCTTCAGCAGCACGCTGGTGACGTTCGACAAAAATTCACCCTCGCGCGTAAACGGGCTGAACACGCCCGGCTTCAGCCCCAGGCGCTCGTCCAGGCGCGACTCAATCCAACGTTTGCCCTTCAAGCCATACGAAGTTTTAAGCTGCGAAAAAAGATAGCCATAGGTATGCATCAAGCCAGCCGGCACATGCACCACTCCCAGGGTCGTCTCGTGCCTGATTCCAAGCGTATCCAGAACTTTGTCGGGCAGGATGTAAGACTTCGTCAGCTCGTCAAACGGTGTGGACTCCGTCCAGTGCGCCGCTGATACCGCCGAAGCGGTTTTCAGATTCCGCACAAGGTGTGGAATTGAACTTTCGAGCTGCGCCGGCGTAGCACCCTTCAATATTTGGTCATGCAGCAGCGTGAAGGTTTGATAGCTCAGCACAGCGGTGGCTCCGAAACAGGTGAGTAGAATGGGTAGAAATCTTAGAATCATACTCCCTTTAATAACCGTAACCATTCGACATTACAACGATATTATCAGAGGCATGGTCCATCATTTATAGCATCTTTTAATGACGCGCCGTGTTATAAGACGCTCATGCGAACACGCTCCATTCTCTGGAACATGACCCTCGCTTTTCTATGCTCATTGCTGACGTTGACGCTCGTCCACGCCGACGAGCTGGCAACCACAAACGTTCCAACCCTGGCGGCGGCCGACGAGTTTGCCAAAGAGCTCGTCAGCAAACTTAAAACACAAGCCGCAGCAGACCCGGCCTCGGCCAATGATCCGATCCTGATCATGCACGTGGGCAGCGACCTTCCGGTTCAGCTCAAGTGGATCATCGCCCACCTCGAAAAATCGCACATCGCTTATGAAATCGATCTGGTCGAAAAAAGTGAAGTCGATGCCGCGCTGGCCGACGCGCGCGACAACGCCGTTGCCTCGACCAGTCTTTTAAATTACGGCGAAGGCCCCGGCGTGGCCACCAGTCAAAAGGCCGTAAACAGCGTATGGCAACGGGCCAAATTTCTGGGACGCCGAATCTTTGGTCTGCCCAATGGCTTTACGATCTGGACAAAGTTAAAGCGCACCACCAAGCAGAAGCTGGGCGAAGGCGGAACTTCGCTGATGCAGGGTGGAATAGCCGGACTGTCTCTGGGCTTCAGCCTTTATCTGGCTCAATCTCAGGGCGCCACGGTGCACATTGCGCCAGCCGTAGCCACCCTCTTTGCCTGGGTTGCGGTGAACAGCTACTGGGGCCGCCAGCTTGTCGACGTGCAAAGCCAGGGTGCTACCGTAACCGAAACCAAGCCGGGCAAGTTCAAAGTTCGCAAGGGCCAGGCCTTCTTTCTCATGACCGCGGCGATTCGTTCGATGATTACCAACTTTCTGGTCGTCGGCAGCGCGTTTGGTTTTGAGCAGCTGATGACGCCCAAGGGACTCGAGACCAACATCGAGAACACGGCGGTAAATCTGGTTGCGCGTTCGTGGATTGACCAGTGGCTCAACAGTCATCAGGCCACGACGATGCCCGACGGCAGTATCGTGATTAAAGAAGGGCAGTGGAGCCCGAAGAAGACTATCGTGATCAATACGATCTGGAACGTGGCTTACGGATTGGTAAAAAACATGCATCTGCTTAACTTGGGTTCGACCGCCAAGTGGACGTACGTCGTCATGGGCGTAACCGGCGCGCTGAAGATGATTTACGACGAGCGCTACTGGTTCAAGCACAAGTGGGAACGCGTGGCGGAAGGGTTTCGTGGAGCGGCTGCCGATCAATGTGAGTCGCTCTTGATTCGCAAGAATGCGATTCGCCGTTGAATCAGCGGCGAAGCAGCGTCACATCATAATATTTCCGGCCATTGGAGTCTGCCTCCAGAATCACCAGATAGCTGCCGGTCGCCGGCGGAGTCCACGCTTGAGAAAGCGTGACATACGACCCTGCACCAACGTCAGTCACACTCGACGCAATGGGAACGCCTGACGAAAGATCAACGTCCGTGCCCGTCGGATTAGCCACGTAACGAAGCGACCAGCTCACCGTACTGGCCCTGGCCTCGATGCGAAAACCAATCGTCTGAGAGTTGGCCGTCGTGCCGTAGCGCGGAGAAACTATTTTAATACCAGGCGCCGTGCGCGCTTCGTCGATGATGTTCGTGCCCGAAAGCTTGCCCATGCCCAGGGTCGAACTTACGCTGCCGGCCTGCGGCTTGCGTGCCGTTCGCAGCAACGCCTGGCGAATCATCAAGGGCGTTGCATCGGGGCTGGCGGTCCAGGCTACGGCGGCCATTCCCACCGCATGCGGCGTTGACATGGACGTGCCCGACTTCAAGGTATAGTCTGCGCCCCCCGCCGAACGCGAGCAAAGCTGGTCACCGCGCGGGCCGCATTTGCGCGAGTTGAGCGACAGAATGCCGGCCACTTCCGAGGTGCCGTTAAACCCGCAGCCCGGCCCGCCGAGATCGACCTTCCAGCCCGTATTTGAAAACGAGCACAGCGCGCCGTCATTGCGATAAGCCGACACGGCCACGGCCATGGTTGCGTTGGCGGGTGCAATCAGCTCCGCATCACCGGCGGCGTTACCGGCCGCTGCAAATACCAGCGTGCCGGCCGCGGTTGCAGCTGCAATGGCCTGATCAAAGGCCGCAGATTCGGCACCCTGATCGGCTGCACCTAAACTTAAATTAATGATCTTAGCTCCGTGCTGAACGGCAAAGCTCATCGCGGCCCGAATATCGCTGGTGTCGCACGAGCCATTGGAATCACAAACTTTAAGCGCCATCAGTCGAACCCAGGGCGCCAACCCCACGATTCCCGCGCCATTGCCGCCAACCGCGCCAATCGTACCAGCGACGTGCGAGCCATGGCCGGCGTCGTCAGCTGGGTTGTTTGAGTTGTGGACAAAATCCCAGCCGATGAAATCATCGGTATAACCATCATGGTCATCATCGGCGCCATTGTTGTAATTGCCGTCAAGGCCCTCGACGGGATTCAGCCAAAGCCGACCAGCGATGTCGGGATGGTCTTTGTCGATTCCGGTGTCGATCACGGCAACAATCAGCTCGTCATGGGGCAGCTGCAGCCCCGCGTACTGATTGAAAACGTTAAGATCGCCATAGCTCCACAGATACGACAAAGCCCCGGCCCCGAACCACGCCGCCTGAGTCAGAAGAAACTGATCGTCGAGTGCATTGGGAATCGACAGCGCACTCTGGGTGTAGCGATCGGGCGGTAGTCGGTTGGAGTTCAACTGCGGGCCGTGGAAACTCGAGTCCTCACCATCTCCACAGCCAGCAAAACCAAGCAGAGCCGAAATAATGCAGAGCAGATATTTTTTATTCAACGGAGGCCTTCTTGGGCTCGCCAGCAAAGGCGACTCCGTTCGAAGCCCGCAGCCGCGCGATGAACTGATCGCGGGTCTGCTCAAGGGTATCGGCGTCTTTTACTTCCACCGACAGCGTTACTTCCTGAATTTCGACATAAATTCGCGCAACCGAGATCTCGACTCCCGGCCCCTCAAGGCCGGCCACGGCTGCCTCGGCCTGATCCAGCAACGCCTGTGCGCGCGTGTGATGCGAGCCCGCGACCCTTGGTGAATCCACGGTGCTGCGAAAGCCCACCGTTACGGCAAACAAGCCGCCACTCAACGTCTTTAACGCCGCACCAGAATACCGATCAAAGCGATAAATGCTTCGCGATTGGGTTTGAAGGTTAGGCCGGGTGAACCCGGCCAGAATAATGAGAGCCAATGCTGATAGCGCAATCCGTTGCACCATAGGAGTCTGATTCTATGCGAACCCGCTCCAGATACAAGTCTGCGAGAATTTTAAATTTTACCGTGCGGTGTGCAGAAAGTACCCGCGCAGCAAGGCATCACGGTGCCGATCCAGAAACTGCCCTGAAAGCGCGCACATCGCATCGGTTACATCGAGGGCGTAATAGTTAAACGAAGCCAGCTCGTCATCCCAGAACTCGGTATAGCAGTCGAGAAAGCCCAGAATATGCCCAAATTCGTGGCGCATTACGGTTTGGGTGTGCTCGAGCCATCTGGGGGCGTTGGCGTCCATTGTAATCACGTCGCCACCAATACCGTTGACGTGCGGGAGCGCGCCATTTTCCCATTCCACCTTCAGGGCGTCCGGCCCCGAATCGGTCGTGTCAAAAAGCTGCACCTTGAGCGTCTGTTTGCCGCCCGCATCTTTAAAAGACCAGCCCTCGGTCACTCGTTCCCGCAGCCAGGTGAAGAAGTCCAGGTCCATGCCATAAGTGGGCATCGCAATCAGATGCATTAAGCCCTTGGTCGTCGTCTCAACGCCGTCGTGCACCTCGTGCACTCCAAATTTTGCATCGTACACGCGCCGACCACGGGTAAGAAGAATCTCCAGCCACTGCCTGGCCTTGTCACCTTTTTTGGGATCTTTAAGTCCGCTAAAGGCGCTGCGGCACTTGGCCGCTGAGTCTTCGTAGGCGAGGGGACAAACCTCTGAGATCTTGCCGACGAAGTGGTCGCGCTCTTCATTTGTAAGCTGACTCCATTGCTGCGTGAGTGCCGTCAGCGCCACGTGCTCGCGATCAAGCTTCAGCCAGCTTCGAAAATCGCGACTCGCCTTGGTAAGCGAGGAATGCCATTGATACAAAACCAGCCAGCGGCTCGCACGCGAGTACACGGTGTGCACCTCACGTACTGCGGCCACGACTTCCTTGGCCGAAAGGCCGTGGGGCGCAAGCGTTGGCAGCGGGGCACTGGACTGAAGCGCCTCGGCAACCGAGGCCGGAGCGGCAGCCAGCGCTTTGCGATAGCTTTCAAGAATGAGGTCAGGGTTGTAAATCAGCGGGGCTGCGGGGCTGGCTTCATGGCCTACATGATCAGCGCGGCGCCAGATCTGCGCGCGTTCTGCCAGCGGCACCTCTTTTTGCAGCAGGTCGACCCAATCAAGCGCACGCGCGCCGACACGAACGACCTCTTGCAGCGCATCGGCGCCAGGCACATCACGATACGCGTAGAGCAAGCTGGGATCGAGAAGATAACCAATGTCGGGCTGGCGGGTTGCGGGCAGCAGCTTTCTGGTGACCGCCGCATAGACTGGCGCCTTTACGGGGTAGGGCGACTGTTTAGCGCAACCTGCAAGCGCAAGTGCGGCGGCAAACAAAAGCACTCCCGAAAACCGCATCGTCGCTTCCCCCTGTCAGGGGGCATCCAAGCGCACGATTCCGAGCTAGTCAAACCGCGGTCGGCAGGCTGTCACTTCTTAACAACTTCGGGGCCATCCACCGCGGTACCCCAGATGGCATAACGCCGGCTGACAACCTGAAACAGCGTCATCTTGCCGGTAATCTTTCCCCAATATTCATCTGACTCGGTTAGCCCGCCTTCGCCACTCATGGAGTTGCTCGGACCGGTGCCACCAGCGCCACCGCCGCTATGCCCGTCGCCAAAGGCGATTTCCGTACCGACGGCGCCTTTAGTCCTGCCGATAACTTTAACTTCAGCGGCCACACCGCTGTTGTCGATGGCCTTTACGCCCGAACCACTGTTGGAAGCCGTCGTGGCACCGCCGCCACCTTCACCACTGTGATCGGTGATATTGATTCCACCAAAGCCGCCGCCACCGCCACCACCGCCACCGCCTTCTTTATCATTGCTGGTAGCGGCTCCTGCTTGCGCATTTTTTCCAAGCTTAGGCGCCCCGTGTCCGGCCGAGCCGTCACTACTCGCAAGCTTGCGAGCTGTGCGGTTCGCCGCAGTTGCGCTGTTTGCCGAAGTGTCGCCCTCGGCCGTGGGTTTATCCGCCAGCTTTTTGTCAATCGCGGCACCACTGTCGGTCTGTACATCGTTTCCGTTGAATACGTCGCCGTGGGCAAAATTTTCGTCATTACCGCCCAGGTTGTCATCTGCACCGCCGGGAACATCCGAATTGCAACTCGAATAAAATATCTTGGCACATTTATCATAGTTTGCCTGCGCGTTATCGCCCGAAGTAGGGTCTTGGCACTCCCCCGGGGGATTATCCTGACTTGCAGGACCTGGACAGTTCAACGTTACCTGTTTGACATCATCGTCATCATCATCCCCGCCGCAGCCGGTAAATCCAACCGCCATGGCAACCAGCGCCAGAAGCGGCAGTATTGAAACCAAGGCACGAGCTGCCCGACGAACCAGGTTGCCCTTCTTGAGCCGGCGACGGCCGGCGGCAAATACGAAAAACATTATGCCACCCGCCGGCGGCGGCGCAGCTGCACCTCCAGGAACCGAAGACGCGCACGGAGGAATGAGCTCCGCCGGAACCGGCTTGCCTGCCACGATGCCAGTCGGAAGCGTGCCCGCGACACCCTGAACATTTAATTTTTTAACCAACGGTTTTCCGGTATTTTCAAAACCCGCATAGGCGAAATTGTCCCTGCTGTACTTATAAAAGAAATCGGTCACGCTGGGAATGCCGCCTTTGCCGTTTTTGTAACACTCATAAAAATTATGTGTTGCGCAAGAGCGGAAGCACATGGGTTTACTGGAAAACGGATTATAGTTAACCGTGTCTTTGGCGTAATCGGCGCAGGGTTGTCCAATTTTGTTTTTGAATTCCACGAGAAAGTTTGGAGACACCTGAAGATTCTCATATTCGTCTTTCTTGACCCGCATGTTTACCTCGCACGATGCTAGTTTTGCGAAAACAGTCGAAACCCTACGGTGTGCAAAGGCCAGATTGCAGGCAGCCATCGAAATTTGCTTCACAGCTTTGGTTTTGGAACCCGCTGCACCGTCCACAAAGACAGTGTCAAGCCCAGCTTGCGCCTGACCTGCATTGGCAATCTCTCCCAGGCAGGCCTTTGTCGCGTCACCTTCCAGCTGACTTTCAACCGTCCCGTATTTCGAACGCAAGGTGTCTTCAAGCGCCCAGATTCCCGGCCGATAGCTGGGGTAGCCTGCTGCTTTTGGATCGGTGAGCTGGTGATCCGAGACAGGATCCTGTGACGTCGGCGACATGCAACGTCCACCTTTCCAGGTACACTTGGCAGGATCGCCCCGAAGCATATTTTCGACTGATAGTGCCGCCTGGCCGCAAGGATAGGTCGCCGGATCGCTGCCCGTTGAGAAATTTGTCAGGGTAATAGCTCCCTGCGAAATTTCCGCAAGCACTTTCTCGAGATGTTTTTGATAGATGGCAATGCGAAAGCCACGCATCCAGGCCGTCTCTTTGCCGCAAGTGCGCAGATCGACTCCACGCGAGCTAAAGCTGCAGTATTCATTGCCAGGACCGGCATCTCTCATGAATTTGGTCCAGGCGCCATTTGGTACCGAGACCAAGCTGTCATAAAATTTTTGTGGGTCATCGAGCACTGCCTGGAGGGCCTGGGCCCTATTATAGGAGTCCCAGTCTTTATGGTCTTTATCTGATCTGTTGAAGCGATCCATTAAAGCGGCGATCGCCTTCTGGTTGTCGCGAATTTCATTATTTATGACCGAAGCACGCAGCGAGCCACAGCCCTGAGTCCCGGTTGCCTTGATGGGTAAAGCGTCAGGCGCCATTCCCGGTGTAATGAGCGGCATGGGTGAGGGACGATTTTTAAAGCAAGCTTCATTGCTGACCAGGCTTATGGCATCGGCTGAAATAATTTTGACGCCACACTTGTCGAAACCGTTCACGACACCCGTGCTTTCCGTATGCGGATTACGCGTGAGGGCATCGTTCATGTTCGTTTCACTGTCATTTTTGGTTGGCCGACCATTGTCGCAAATCGGAAGTGGCAACGAACCCGGAACCCGGCACATGCCGACAGAAGGCGCGGCAGCGGTACCACCGTCGTCGGTGTAATCGATCATCACGCCATCATAGTAATACGCCATGGTGTTTGAGACGCGGGACTGCACGAAGTCCAGAACCTCTTTCTTCACGAGGGCGCAGCTACGACGGCCGAAGATCAGCTTGCCGGTATAGTAGAACTCATCGGTTCCCTCTTTTGCCTGAGGGACGGTCGTATCGGTGCAAGGCAGCCTTTCGACGGCCGGAATTTGTTGGGCATTCACCGACAAAGGCGAAAGAGCTATAATAAGCGTCGCGCCAAAAATCGCGCGCAGCAAAGAATGTGAATTCCCCCGAGTCATAAAAATCCCCTCTTGTGTTTCCCCAAAACATAGTTTATCATTTTAGTCAGGTATAGGACAAGTGCCATAGTGCGTTTTATGTTAGCCGGGGGATTGATGGCGCAAAGGCTCGAAATAATTGGTTTTTTTGTATTGGTGGGTACGTTCGCCCTATCGGGAACCTGCTTTGGGGAAACCAGATACATCGCGGCGTTTGGAAAAGCCGAGGCGGCATACTCGAGTTGGCTTGCGGATAAATCACGCCAGGGCGTTAAGCCCACAGCAGCCGAACGCCATGACATGCACAAATCCATGTTTGCCGATGCGCACGCCGCCTTTGTCGCCGATCAGGTGGAGTACTCGAAGACCGTCATCAAGATGGGCCACCAATTTATGCGCGATTTGAAAAATTACAATCCGCCCGCCAAGCAGGAACAACTTGCAGACGACATTGATGGGCGGACACTCAAAGATGTCGCGAAAGCCACGCCGTCACGCTCGGTAGCCAACGTTGCCGACCGGGGCACGAATGATGCGAAAGCTACGCTCGATGTGAAGGCCGGCTCTGCCGACGCCGTCTCCTTCAAAGCTCAGACGGGTGGTGCGCCTACGACGGCCGGTCCGAGCTTTAAAGGATCCACTGGCGAAGTGGGCGGTGCAAACGCGGTAACTTTTTCCAAACCGGGCGCCACGGTGCCTGCCGTCGCTCCCGCACCCATTGCTGTAGAAGCCAAACCCGCCGCACCAACGCCAACCGGCGACGAGGGCGGCGGAACCGCGGTGAGCTTCAGCGCACCTGCCGGCACAGCCGATGCCGGTGCAACCCACTACAATACTCCGGCCGCCGCAGCGGCCGTACCAACGCCCGCACCATCGCCAGCACCCAACGCACCAGTCACCTCCAAGCGCTAGTCAAGCCCACAAGCCCCAGGACTATTTTTTCGAGGCGCGCCACACTGCCTTGAGATAAACATAGGTCATTGGATTTATCTTCAGCCCCTGCCAGCCGCTTTTTAAAAGCGAGGCGGTCTTTCTGAAGTAAAGCGGAATGACCGCGCACTCCTGGTCAACGAGCAGCTGCTGCGCGCGTCGCAACAGCACCGTATCCGTGGCCGCAGCCCCGGATATTTTAACGGCCATGGTGTCGTAATCCCGGTTGCTGAACCCCCCCCAGTTGCCGCCGCTGCCCGTAACGAACTCGGAGATGATCGAATACGGATGCGCATAGGCGGCCGTGATGCCGCTCAAAAAAATCGCGGGTGCTCGCTGCTGCAGCCGCGCCCAGTACGACTTCGGTTCAGTTCGTACGAGCTGGACGTCGGCGCCAAGATTTTTTTTCCATTCCTGCTGCAGCCACTGCACCAGCATGCCGTGAATGTCTTTCGCATAATAGTTCAGCTCGAGCGGCCCTTTTCCAGACCAGGGCGACGCGGCCCAAAGAGCCCGGGCCTTTGCAAGATCAAGGGGCGGCAGCGCGGCCGCCCCCCCCCAAACCGGGCGGCAGAATTCCGGCAGCCGGCAGCTCGCCGCCTTTCAATAAACCAGGAATGCGGGCTTTGTCGATTGCCAACGCCAGCGCGCAACGTGCATTGCGATCGAGAGTGCCGGGGCCGGCCATCGAAAATCCCAGATGGTACTCGACGAAGGCCGGAAAGGCCGAGTACTCGGCTGTTTTGGCGAGCCGTTCCTTTTCCAAAAACGGCACGTCACGCAGCCAGTCGATGCTGCCGGCCTGAAAAAGATTCTGTGCCGTGGCATCATCGCCGATAACAATGGCGCGAAGCAGTTCTTCCTTGGCAGGCGCGCCATAATAAGCGGGATTCGCCTTTAAGACATATTCCTTATCCGGCGTCCACTGCGCCAGCGTGTAGGGCCCGGTTACCACGAGGTTCGAAGGCTTCTGCCAGTCACGGCCGAATTTTTTTATGAGCTCCAGACGAATCGGCGCCAATACCCAGTGGCTCGCAAGCGCCGGAAAATATGCCGCCGAATGCCGTAACGTCACCTCAAGTCGGCGGCAGCCCACCGCCCGCGCGCTTTGCAACTCTGCCAGGTAATGCGCGTAGGGCGAGGCAAATTCCGGCGATCGCACTCGCTGCCACGCATCGACAAACTGCTGGGCACAAACCGGTTTGCCGTCCGACCACTTCGCGCCCGCACGCAACGTAAACGTAAAATGGCGAGCACCGTTAGCGGCAACCCAGCGCGATGCCAGAGCCGGTACCGGGGCGCCGTCCAAGCCCGAGGTTGTCAGACCCTCCATTAGCTGCTGCACGATGAGGGGCGAAACTTCGCCGTTACCCCAGTCAAGCGAGCCAAGGTCTTCGGTAAGCCGAAACGTAAAGCCACAGAAAAGCAGACAGCAAAAAATTGGCGCGAGAACAGAGGTCATTTTCACCCACGTAGGGTCTGCAAATTGCAGTAACAAGTCAAATGGTCATGTATGTTGCCCGCTGTAAATCTTTCGCAGAAGCAGGTGCCGTTCAGCATGGAATTCGCGCCGCTTGTCCGACTCTGATCTACAGCCGAATTTTACTCTCGTCCCAGGACCTCGATTCCTTCAGCGCCGAAATGCTGCGCTCGGGAGACGACCAGATCTCGGTCGGGGCCATGACGTTTGGACAAAACCAGGCCACGATGGACGACTCGTGGCGAATTCTTTCGAGGTGGGTGCTCTTTGCGGTGGCGGTGCTCGTGGCGCTGGCGCTGGCAGGCGTTCGTATCTTGAACTCCATGCCTCACACGAACACGGCAGTCGCGGTGCTCGTGGCGGCTATCATGCTGGTCTTTATCCTGTTCGCCCTGCTTGGCGCGCGCGCACTTGCAAGCATGACCCCCGAACGCACGGCTTTCTGGAACGCCACAAAGTGGCTCAAACGGGGTCGTCCCGTGGTTATTGCGGCTTCCGAAGAATCTCCCGATCATCCGGGCAGACTTCCGAAAACCGTAATCTGCTTTTATCGTGCCAGCGAACGTCAGTACCGTCGCCCCGCATAACCGGCACGCGGATTGCATTTTCTTGTCGTATGAAGCCGAGCTGCAAATATTTTAATCAGGGATGGGTTGTTTCGCTGGATAAAGCACCGTTTGATGAAACGTTCCACGAACTCGAAAATATCGAGGAAGGGCTTTTGCTGTCCGAGACGAAACGGCGGATTATTTTTTGGTATGCTTGAGATGGTACTTGCTTAGCAGGCGATAGATATCCGCACGATAGCGCCCGGCAAGCCGCGCAGCCTCGGCAACGTTACCGCCGGTGGTTTCGAGCAGACGATCAAGATAGGTCTTTTCAAATTCCTCTTTGGCCTCTGAGTAAGGCAGCAGCGGACCTTCGGCCATCGATTCGCGCCGCACTTCGCGGGCGCTGAGCATGGCATCCATGAAGAGATGCTCTTCGTGGATCTGCCCATCCGTTGACATCACGACCGCTCGCTCGATGTTATTTTGCAACTCACGCACGTTGCCAGGCCAGTCGTAGGCCATCAGCTGCCTCATGATGCCCTCGGGAATAGGGGTCATCTTCTTGCTGAACTGAGTCGAGTATTGATGTAGAAAGTGATGCGCCAGCATGGCGATGTCCTCGCGCCGCTCGCGCAACGCCGGCACGTGCAGGGGAATCACGTTAATTCTAAAGTAGAGGTCTTCGCGAAATTTTGCTTTGCGTACTTCTTCCCGCAGCGTCTTGTTCGTGGCGGTAATAATGCGCACATCGACCGGCACGGGCTTGTCTGAGCCCAGCGGCACGATTTCCTTTTCTTGTAAAACACGCAGAAGCTTTACTTGCAGCTCGATCGGCATCTCGCCTATTTCGTCCAGAAACAGCGAGCCGGTGTTGCAGTTTTCGAACAGCCCTTTGCGATCGGTGCGCGCGTCGGTAAAGGCGCCCCGCTTATGCCCAAAGAGCTCGGATTCGAGCAAGTTAGCCGGGATCGCCCCGCAGTTTATCGCGCCGAACCGGTTCTTCGCGCGCGGACTCAAGTCATGCACGGCACGGGCCACCAGCTCTTTGCCCGAGCCGGATTCGCCGGTAACCAGCACAGTGCTGTCAACCTGAGCCACCTGGCGAACCTGCTCAAACAATCTCATCATCGGCTCGCTGGTGCCGATGATATTGTCGATCACGCCTTTTCCGGCCAGCATCGTTCTTAAACGCCGATTTTCTTTCTTCAGGCTTGAGCGTTCACAGCCCCGCTCAATCTGCTGCAGCAGCTCGTGATTATCAAAAGGCTTGGGCAGGTAACCGACAGCCCCCCGCTTGAGCATCTCCACTGCCCGCTCGATGGTTCCATAGGCCGTCATGATAATCACCGACTGCGTCGGATCCGTGCCCAGGATTTCACCCAGCAGCTGACCGCCATCTTCTTCACCCAGCATGTAGTCGAGCAGAACAGCATCATATTCACGCATGCCCAATAGCCGCCTGGCTTCGTCAAAATCATGAGCCACGTCGGCGCCATAGCCGTTACCGGTAAGCAGCTCCTGAACAAGCACGGCAATATCCGGGCTGTCATCTATGACCAGCACCCTATAGGTAAGCATTAGTGGTGATATTGAATCTGTATTCAGAAAGAGCAAGCTCTCGAAGCAGCTTGAAGAAGTCACAACAACACCAGAGTCATCAAATGATTCCAGCACTGCATTGGTAAGGCATTGGCCCAAGTGTTGCTAGGTAGGACGCTATGAATAGAATCCTGAGCATCGGATGGACGGCAGTGCAGTTCGGATTAGTGATGTTCGCGCTTATTTACCACCACCTGAATTATCCACTATGAGCACAAACACTATGACTACCACCACGACAAAAGAGTCCCGGCATTGGCGCCGATACGCGATATCGCTTTCAGCGACAGTACAGAGCCGGTATGCGCAGCCGGGTGAAATTCTGAAGCTCAGGGG
Source organism: candidate division WWE3 bacterium (assembly GCA_038231515.1). Classification (GTDB taxonomy): domain Bacteria; phylum Bdellovibrionota; class UBA1018; order UBA1018; family UBA923; genus JACQAX01. Next base: position 14,304 of record JBBRLF010000013.1, on the reverse strand, counting down.
CACAATCATTTCATTAAGCGCGGGTGGCTGTGCAATACGCACGACCGTGCGACTGGCTTTCGAAGAGCCGATTCTCGTCAGCGTCGCGTTCGGGCTGATCGGCTCGCGCCAGCCTCTGGTCATGCCAGCCGTGGCAATCTGGGGCCGCGATGATTTTCGAATCGATACGTTTTACGTCCAGGGGCTGAGGTTTCTTGAGCCCCTCGCTCAGGCTGAGTTGACCGACATCCTGCGCGAAGAGGCTATTATGCAGGTACTTACCGGATCGATGCCTTCGCATTCCCCCAATAAAGTGGTTGCCTAAATCAGTCGGCCGTTTTACTTCAATTATTGGAGGAACTCATGGCAACTCATCCAGTAATCCAGCACCTGCTTAACCGCGGCGTGGAACGCGTGAAAGTCGGCGCCTTTGATACTGACGGCATCTTGCGCGGCAAGTACCTCTCGTTTGAAAAACTCGAGAGCGCCCTGAACTCCGGCTTTGGCTTCTGCGAGGTCGTCTTCGGCTGGGACTCCAACGATGTCCTTTATGACAACGCACCCGGCTCGGCTGAGTCGAAGAAGATGTTTACGGGCTGGCACACGGGCTATCCTGACACGCTTGCCCGCATCGACGAGACAACACTGCGTTATGTTCCGTGGGAGCCCAACACCGCGATCCTGCTCGCCGACTTTTACAAGAACGACGGCACGCCCTTGGCAATCTGCCCCCGCCAGACGCTTAAACGCGTCGTGGAGCGCTCGCGCAAGCTGGGCTTTGAGCCGATGTGCGCTTTCGAATTTGAATTTTTCATCTTCAAAGAAACACCCCAGTCCGTGCGCGCGAAGAATTACCGCGACCTGGAAAACCTGACCCCTGGCATGTTCGGCTACAGCCTGCTGCGCGCATCATCGCAGCAACCGCTCGTACATGACATCCTGCGCTCGATGCGCGAGTACGATATCGAGCTCGAAGGCTTTCATACCGAAACCGGTCCGGGCGTTTACGAGGCCGCCATCAAGTACGACCACGTTCTGAAAATCGCGGACAAGGCTGCCTTGTTCAAAACCGCGATGAAGGAAATTACCGCTCGCCACGGCGCCATGGTCACCTTTATGGCCAAGTTCAGTCCCAATCTGCCGGGCTGCTCAGGTCATATGCACCAGTCACTGTGGGACAAAGACGTAAAGACAAACCTGTTTGCCGACCCCAAAGACGAATATGGAATGAGCGCGACTTTTCGCCAGTACGTGGCAGGCCAGGTCAAGGCCATGCCCGAGCTGATGGCGTTGATCTCGCCCACGATTAACTCGTACAAACGCACCGGCCGCCACACCATGGCGTGGGCACCCTGTAACGCGACGTGGGGAAACGAAAATCGCACCACCGCGCTGCGCGTAATCAATGGTCCGTCCGGCCCCGGCAAATCAACGCGGGTCGAGTACCGGCTGGCTGGCGCCGACTTGAATCCTTACCATGCCATGGCGGCCAGTATTGCCAGCGGCTTGTGGGGCATCGAACAGAAAATGCAGCTTGGCGCACCGCTTAAAGGCAGCGCCTACACGACTTCGGCAAAAGACGCCGAGCCGTTGCCCACATCGCTCGAAGCAGCGACTGAAAAACTTGCAGAGAGTCGCGTCGCGCGCGATTATCTAGGCTCTGAATTTGTCGACCATTACGTCATGACTCGCCGTTGGGAAGTCGAGCAGTTCCGGCGCGCGGTCACGAACTGGGAACACGAACGGTATTTTGAAATCATCTAATCCGTCTAACTATCTAGGGTGAAAAACATGTCTGAGATTAACTGGTATTCGTTTCCGACTAAAATCTGCTTTGGCGTCGACGCGCTCTCCAAGCTTCCTGAAACGGTGGCCAAGGAAAAGTGGGGCAAATGCCTGATCGTCACCGATCCGGGTTTTGCCAAGACCGGCGCCTATAAGTCGGTTGTTGCCACCCTCGAAAAAGCCAAGATTCCTTTTGCGGCTTACACCGACGTGCAGGGCAATCCAAACGAGAAGGACGTGCACGACGGCGTCGCGGCTTTCAAAAGCGGCGGCTGTCAGTGGATTTTGGGCGTGGGCGGCGGAAGCCCTCTTGACGTGGCAAAAGCGATTCGTCTGATGGTTACGCACTCGGGCAGTATTTTTGACTATGACGACGCGCTGGGCGGTTATGACAAAGTTACGTCAAACGTTGCTCCGATGATCGCCATTCCAACGACTGCTGGCACTGGCAGCGAAGTGGGCCGTTCGACGGTTATCGTCAATACGAAGACGAAGACCAAGACCATCATCTTCAGCCCGTATCTGCTGGCCAACTACGTATTTGCCGACGCACGACTCACGGTCGACCTTCCGGCCAAGATCACGGCAGCAACTGGCCTGGATGCGCTTACACATAATATCGAAAGCTATCTTGCCAAGGGCGTACACCCACTGGCCGACTCTATTGCACTGGGCGGCATTCGCCTTTGTGCCAAGAGTCTGAAAAAAGCCTGCGACAACGGCCAGGATCTTGAAGCCCGCGGCGACATGCTGATGGCCTCGATGATGGGCGCTATCGCGTTTCAAAAAGGCCTGGGCGTTACGCACTCCCTGGCTCATCCGCTTTCGACGATTGCCGGAATGCACCATGGCCTGGCTAACGGCATCATGCTCGTGCCAGCAATGCGCTTCAATGCCGAAGTGAGCCACGAACGCCTGACCGAGATTTCGCGCACGGTGAACTCCGTGCTCAATCGTGACACGAAGCCATCGGCTGAAGCCGCGATTACCTATCTCGAAGAGCTTTGCCGCTCCATTGGACTGCCACGCAAGCTTACTGAGGCCGGCGTAAACAAGGGTATGCTTGGCGAACTCGTCGAGCAAGCCGTGCACGACACGTGCTGGCACAATAATCCGAAGCCGGTAGTGAAGGCGGATTTCGAAAAGCTCTACACCGAGACCATGTAATGGCACAACGCCCGCTCATTGGCGTTTCGGCCAATCGCTTCGCAGCCGACCCGCAGCGTGCCGTGTTTAAAAACATGGAGCTGCATTACGCCGAGGCGAATCTGGTGCAGTCGGTCTATCGCGCAGGTGGCTTGCCCGTCATTATTCCCGATCTTCGCAGTGAGTCGGCGCTCGATGAGTTTATCGAACGCCTGGACGGGCTTTTACTGGCAGGCGGCGCCGATGTTTCGCCGCTTTCGTATGGCATGAAGGACTTCGATCCCAAATGGCCTGGCGATAAGGTGCGGGACGACTACGAGATCATGCTGATCAAGAAGGCAGATAAGGCGGGGCGGCCTATTTTTGGTGTGTGCCGCGGGCTGCAGGTGCTTAACGTTGCATTTGGCGGCACCTTGTATCAGGACATCTCGACTGAAAAACAGGGCAGCCTGGTGCATCGCGACTGGGATATTTACGAGCAGAACGTGCATGGCGTGAAGCTTGAGCCGGGTTCGTGGCTGGAAAAGCTTTATGGCAAACGCGAACTTAAAGTGAATACGATTCACCACCAAGGCGTACGTGTTTTAGCTGCTGCATTCAAAGCTACGGCGCTGGCGCCTGATGGCGTGGTGGAAGCGCTGGAAGAAAAGAGCGGACGCTGGGTGCGAGCCGTGCAATGGCATCCGGAGTGGCATGGGCTGGACCAGCAGGGCGTAGACGAGCTTGAGCTTGTGTTCGCGGATTTCGTGCGTGCCTGCGCCGCGAAAAGATGAATTTGGCGATCCTGCAACCCGACCCTCAGGCTTAAACCTTGAGGGTGTTTTCCGTGGCCAAAACGTCCGACAGCTCACGCAAAAGTTTGGCGCCCATGCCTTTCCAGGCGCTTCCGTGCATACAAGCCAGCAGTAACGGATTTTGGCTGGCCAGCTTTTCAAGCAGCTTTTGGGTGTTTGGGGAATGGGCATAGTAGTCCATCCCCCCACGCATTGCTTCGCTTGGTCCCAGAATATCCGACTCCGTCAACGCCGCGCCACTGGCCCCGGGCTGCGTAAATAGATCCCCACACAAGAGGGTCCGAGTCGTTTCTTCAAAAAGATATCCGCACTCCCAGGCATGGGGCAGATGGGGCGCATCAAACCATTTCAGGACTTTATCGCCGATTTTCAAACTTTCGCCATCAGTCAGAGCTCGTGGCGCGCGGTCCATGCCTGCGCCATTGATCATCGCGTTGACGTGACCGCAAAGAGGCACGGCCTGGGGCGCCACCGCAAGAAACTCATTCAACGATCCACACTCGTCCTGCTCATAGTGCGAAAAACCAACGTATTTCAGCTTACTTACCGGCATGACCTTTTCAATCGCCGTTTTAACCAGCTGAAAAAAAGGCCGGCCACCCGTATGAAACAGCAATGGTTCATCATCGACGATCAAATACTGGTTAAACGTGAAGCCACCTGGAATCGGGATGCTGCTCGGCGGAAGGGCGATGCTGATGCGATAGATACGGTCGCCAACTTCATCGATCGTCGTCTTTAAATCAGGCTGATTGACTGTCATTAATATATCTCTCTCTCTTGAAGTGGTGATTACTCAACTCGATGAAATTTTTCGAACAGGCCGGGAAATACGGCCTTGGGATCCAGGCGTAGCTTGGCCTGGTCATAATTTGGGCGATTGTAAATCTCCCAGAATCGCTCTTTCGTATAATGGTTGCGCGATATCAACGTCTTGATTCCATCCAGCTCGTAGGTCTTGTCCTCGAGCATCTTGGAAAAATCCACGTCGGGCCGGCCGTTTGGTTTGCCATAGACGGCACAGTCGATCAGCAGATCATCCTGCATGCGATCGCCGTGGGCTTTTGACACCCAGCCATACATCTTGGGCACCCGGTAAGGAATGACCCAGAGCGGAAAGAAGTCGAAGTCCTTCTCGTACCAATTCCAAAAATCGCCAAAGCGGCGCGCGGGAATGAAGATATCGCACACGACGTCCGGGCGCTTCTTGAGATTTAGAATCGACTCGATGCGCTTGGACCACGTGATGAGATTTGTTGAACCCAACACGAACTTACCGACCACGAACCGCATCGGCTTCAGCTCGAGCAGCGGAATGGATTTCGTAATCCAATGGCATTCCGTATCGTAGCGAAAGCAGTAATCAAAGGTCGTAAGATAGTCTTCGGTTTTGGTGCCGGTGCTTTTGTAGAAAATATCAAGCCAGCGGTAGTTGCTGACGTATGGGGCCTTATCGACGAACCTTCCCAGGCAAAGCACGAAGTGATCGCGCGCATGAATAATGCCGTCGATGAAATCAAACTCAGTCGATTTGCACAGCTTGAGCATCGCAGCCTGGTAAGCCGGAAAGTTCGTGAACTTGCGATACTCCATCTTGACGTAGGGCTTGGCCGGCAAAAGCTTGAACGTCAGGCGGGTCAGAATGCCCAGCGTGCCGTAAGAGCCATGCAGCATCTCAAACAGCAACGGCTCCTGGGTGGGCGAGCAGGTGAGTACGTTACCCTCGCCGGTGATGATTTCATATTCCACGCAGCTGTCATGAAACCCGCCGTACCGATACGACATCGACTCCACCGAGCAGCCCGCAACCGCCCCACCCACCGTAATGCCCTCGAGCTCGGGCACAACCATGGGAATGAGGCCTTTTTCCAGTGTCGCCCTCAATAGCTCCGCAAAGGTAAGGCCCGGTTCGGCGGTACAGCGCTGGTTCTTGACGTCGATTTCCAGAATATTGTTAAGCGACGAGATATCTATGGGCAGGCTTTTACGACGCCCGTCTTTGGGAATCGGCACGAAATGAGAAACGCCGCCCTTGAAAATATGCACGGGCTGCTTGTCGGCAATGCGCTCGCGCACGGCTGCCGCTATTTCGGTAATTTTTTTCTGATGTTCGGAATTCATACCCAGTACAGCCCCGCATAGATTTTTGGATCAATCGCGTAACCCGCGTCAGACTTGTTCTTAAGCCAGCCTTTGACCTCGCGCAAGGGTACCGAATGCACGGTAATGTTTTCCGATTCATCTCCGCCACCATCGCCGATACGGGATAACCCGCGAGCACGAAAGACGGTTACGGTTTCCGAACTCATCCCGCTGGTCGTGGGCCAGACGCCGATCTCTTCCAGCACGGCTGCGCGATAGCCCGTCTCTTCTTCGAGTTCACGCTGGGCCGCAGCCACCATGCTTTCGCCCTTGGAACTATCCATATCGCTGACCAGCCCCGCCGGCAGCTCGATTGATTTTTTCTGGATGGGTGGCCTGAACTGCTCGACAAAAATGATTCGTCCATCGTCGGTAATGGGCAGAATGACGACCACACCCGTACAGTTGATGCGTTCAACCATCTCGTAGCCGTCAAGCGTGACGAGGCTCAGGTATTTTCCAGAGGCCAGCACTTCTTTTTTCACTTTTTAATTCCCATTTTTTTCCGGTAATCCGCAATCAGCCGGTCCAGCGTTTCAGCCGGGTTCTCGATGGCCAAAAACCGCTTGGCATCGGGATCATAATTCCTGCGCTGCTGCGCCAGGCTTACCGTTTCGCTGACAATGGCAATCTGGTCGTCCAAAGCGAGGTCCATTTTCTTATAGTTATTCCAAAGAAAAAGATGAACATCCCATTCCATGTCACTCATGCGTCCCAGCGCCTTCTCATCCGGGCCACGCCCTATGAGGGATTTTGAAAATCCACACCAGGTCGGATCCCGGCCGATTTGCAAAAAGTGCAGATACTCATGAATCAGGGTGCTGAAGGGCGCGTCTGACGCCAGGATAATTGTCGGACATTTGCCGACCAGCGGAATTTCGCCCGCGCACAACGTCTTGCCCATCAGCCCGGTAAGCTGGGACACCTGCCTCATTTCAAGCGAAGGCGATTCAATTTGCGCCCAGGCGAAGGTGTCGGGCGGCACGCGACGATGAGTGTCCATGACCTTCACGCAGATCGAATGCTGGCGAACGGCACGGAGTGCCTCGAATGGTGAAAGGCTGGCGATGCGCACCACATCTTCAGTAATCCCGGCTTGGCCAAAGACACACCAGTTACAGACGGGTGCCGCCAACAAAGCCGACGCTAGAAGCAGGTTCCAAACGATCATCGCTGCCCCCAGCAGGCCTTTGAGAAGAATCCCCGCTCCATTTTGATTTCGAAGAAGCCTTCATCTTTGAACAGCTCCTGCATGGGATGGGCGAGATAGTTGCGGTAAAAAGGCTCGTGATAGTTGTGCGGAAATCTTTCCAGCAGCTGATCGAAGGCGACATTGTCGCTTTTTTGAAGCGAGTCGACCATGCCCAGGAAGCCACCGGGCTTTAATACACGTCTGGACTCGAAAAGTACGGCTTTGCGCGCCTCAAGCGGCAATTCATGAAAAAGAAATACCGAGTAAACAGCGTCGAACTGCTCGGCCAGAAACGGCAGCTTGCCCCCGTCGGCCTGCATGAAATCGATACGCGGAAACTCCGCCAGATGCTTCTCGGCCAGCTTCAGATAAGGATCGCTCAGATCGACCGCGACGATTTTCGCTTTGGGAAACGCCAGCCGCACGAAGCGCGTGGCACGCCCCGTGCCCGCTCCAATTTCAAGAAACGTCAGCCCTTTGCCATTGGAGTTTTTGAATTTTTCTTTCATGGGTGCGATGATCATTCGCCGCATGGCATCGGCGGTGCCGCCGAAAAGCATTTCCACCTGGTGCTCATATAGTTCGGCAGATCGCCGCGTAAGATAGCCATCGGTTTGAAAATGAAAGTTGCGATGGTAGTAGCGAGGTGTATCCGCGAGCAGCTCGCGCGCTTCGCGATCAAATACCGTGGTCTGTCCTTTGCTGCGACGCCAGTAAATCGAGACGCCGTCGGCCAGCAGCTTGGGTATGCGCTGCAGATGCCGCAAGGGCGACTCGGGCTTCAACACCGCGGCGGGGTAGAGGCCATCGGTGATGTTTTTTGAATCACGGCGAAACAGCTCCTGAATCGCCCGACGTGCGGCGGCGGTCGTGGGCCCGTCCATCTTTTCGCTGTATTTTTCCGAGCCCGGTAAAAGTGTTTTGAGTGAGTTGAGAAACAGGTACTCCGCGCTGAACAGCGCGCTGCGAGCCGTCGAAAAAGCATAAACCGATTGCCGCTTCATGTTCAAGATCCTTTCGTAATCAGGCGCGCACCCCGTTGAAACGTAACGTACGCCCAAGCCCATTCAATCAAAACTACTATTCGGCTTCTAAAACCGATGAGGTAAAAGATATGAACAAAAAGCCAGGTAACCCAGGCTACAAAGCCGCTTAACTGCATTTTTCTGATTTCGGCGATCGCAAAAGACCGGCCCACGGTAGCCAGGTTTCCTTTGTCGACATAGTGGAATGCAGCGCGGGCCGTTTGCCCCGCAACCGCGTTAGTTATAGCGCGCGCAACGTACTTGCCCTCTTGCATAGCCACCGGCGCGGTTCCGGGCAAGGGCTTGCCCTGCTCATCATTGAGCGTGGCGGTATCGCCGACCACGAAAATCTCAGGGTGCCCGGGCAGCGTCAGCTCGGGCGTCACTTTTACGCGACCCGCGCGATCAGAATCCACCCCCAGCCAATGTGCCGCGTTCGACGCCCGCACACCCGCGGCCCAGATCACGGTTCTCGAAGGAATGCGCTCGCCCGAGGCAATTACCCCTTCGGCATCGACCTCTTCAACCTTGATGCCCGTGCGCACCTCGACGCCAAGTTTTTCCAGCACGTGCCGGGCCTTGTGCGCCAAGTTCTCCGCGAACGACGCCAGAATTCGGGGTCCGGCCTCGATCAATAGTATACGCGCCGTTTGCGGATTGATGTGCCGAAAGTCGGATGCCAAGGCAACATGCGAAAGCTCGGCAATCGAGCCGGCAAGTTCAACTCCGGTGGGGCCGGCCCCCACGACGACGAACGTCATCAGCGCTTTGCGCTTTTGCGCGTCCGGCTCCATCTCAGCGGCCTCAAATGCGAGCAGAATTTTACGTCGAATCGTGGTGGCGTCATCGATGGTTTTCAACCCCGGCGCAAACGCTTCCCATTCGGGATGACCGAAGTAGCTGTGCGTCGCCCCCGTGGCCAGTACCAGATAGTCATAATGAATATCGCGGTCAGCCAGCTGCACGCGCCTGCGCGCGACATCAATTCCGGTAACCTCTTCCATCAGCACTTCGGTATTTTCATTTCGCCGCAGAATGGCACGAATCGGCTGGGCGATATCAGCGGGTGATAAGCCGGCCGTGGCAACCTGGTACAGCAAGGGCTGAAAGAGATGATGATTGCGGCGATCGATAACAGTGACGTGTACAGGAACGCCACGCAGCCCTGCTGCGGCCTTCAACCCGCCAAAGCCTGCTCCTACAATGACGACGTGGGGCAAGGCGCCATGCGCTTCCATGGCCTTGTTATAGCAGAAAACCGCTGGCTTAGAGTGATTTCTTCAGCTTCAAATCGATCGAGAAACAGACCACTACATCGGCGGTCCAGGCGCTGTTTGGCACGGTGCCCGAAACATCCAGATTTACCTTAACCTTGCCCGCCGAAAGAATCGGAAACAGGTTGATCGTGGAATCGGCCGGAATATCAAGGGGACTTGGAACGACCGTAGCCGAACCCTTGCTGTAATCGATAATCAGCTCAGGGCTCATCGAAGCATTGACTTCGCTGGTCAAGGTACCCAGAAGCGTGTGGATGAATGCGAAGTTCGTGACACCGGTTTTTGCGGTCAGGGTGACGTTCAGCAGATTCACGCTGCTGCCATCGGTGCTGGCGCCGGCCACGTTGAGCTGCTTGAGTTGATCCGAGAGGTCGATATCAAACGACTGCTGCGTTTCGCCTGTGGCGCCTATGATCGGCGCGCCCGGAAACGAGATGTCGGACTGCGTAACGCAGATGGCCTGATCGATGACTTCGCCGCTGATGCAGCCCGAGGCCAGGGCTGCCAGAAGAGCCGCGCACAATAGAATAAGTTTAGTATGCATTTTCATCTCCGATTACATGAAATAAATGAGAAAGCCGAGCTTGCCCGAGGGAACGATGGCGTTCACAATGGGGTCCTTGAAGGTTACCGTGGTGGTGCTTGAGCCGCCGCCGCTGTTCTGCTGATCGATTGTCGTCTGCAAATCGTGGATGGTCGTGTGCACGTAGGTGAAGCCACCGTGGATATAGAACACAAAGCGATTCTGCGAGCCGAATTCGAGGCCCAGGTGGCCGTTGACGTAGTCGTAGCTTACGCGCTTGAGCGAGGCGATGCTGGTGGACTGATCGCCGCTGGCGAGGCGGGCGATCCAGTTGGCGTCGCCCTCGAAATAATGACCGGCTTCAATCGTGGCCGTAGGCAGAATCGGGAAGAAGACTGGAGGAAGCAAGGTGACGCCACCGCTGATGCCGCCGCTGACGCCGTTGTAATTTCCACCGGCTCTTACGCGCAGCCATTTCCACGGGCGGTAGACGACACTGGCGCCGGCGCCGTCGGGCAGGCCTGCGTCGATCATCACGCCCAGATGGTTGATGCGGGGTTTTGGCTTGGCGGGCTCGGCCTGTTTTTCGAGAACGGCCGTCGTGCGCTCGGTTGCGGTAGGCGACGCGACGGTGACGTCGATCGCGGCTTCCGGTGACAGCTCAAAGCTTGAGTCGGGCGAGGTCAGTTCAACTTCGACTGACTTCTGCTCGCGGTTGGCGTCGTTGATGATTTCAAGGACGCGGGGATCGCTATAGGCATTGAGAATTGCAGCCTGGATACGTGACTGATCTTGAGTGTCGAGCGCCGTCGTGGCATCGGCATGGGCGGTCACCGCCACCAGCGCGGGTAATAGAAATAAAACTGCGTAAGTACGCATCTCAGCCTCCGGAAAGTTATTTAGAGGTGGGATACATAGCGTTACTAACGCTATGCGTCAATAGCTTATTTTGCGTTATTTTGCGGGTTTTGGGACCTGTGGCGCTTGCGGGGGCTGAGGATGTGCCGCTTCAAGGGCCCGGCGCTTGGCCAGCTCGAGCGCGAGTTTTTTTGATGGGCCCGCGCTGCCTGGCGTGTCGAGCGTCATCGCCAGCTTGTACAGTTTGATGATGTGAGCGCCGTAAGCCGTGAGGATAACTTTGTTGCCGGCATCGTCCGATATCACGCGCGTGTTGGGCGGCATGAAGTTGCGCAGCATGCGCGAAGCCATCTCGGCGTTGTAGTGTTTGAGCTGAATGACGGCCGTGTAAATACCGTAATCGTCTGGCACATTTTCAATTTCAGTGATGATGGAAATATTCGCGTCTTTGATGTCGCGCTGGCGCTGGACGGTATACAGGCCGTCGACGCCAAAGCCCAGAATGCCGTAACCTTCTTGTGCGAGCAGCGCCTTGAGCAGCTTGTCGAACTTTTCTTTGGTGGGATTCGCGTCATTGTAGGTGAGCTCGACGGTACCTTTGACATCAGCCGGGCAGTAGAGCTGCTTTTCGCAGAGCTCGGCCAACTTGTGCGCGGCTGCGCAGAGGGGCTCGGCTTTGAACACGATGCTTGTGGGAAGAGCGGCTTGGGCGGCGGTGGTCGTCGCCAGAATTGCTGCGAGCGTAAGAATTATTTTCATATGGTGGTTATCTTACTCGGGTCTTGGGGGACGTCAATTGGGACCTGTGACCAGTGACCAGTGAACAGTGAACAGTGAACAGTGAACAGCTCCGGTGACGGTGACGGTGACGGTGACGGTGACGGTGACGGCAACGGTGTTACCCATGTTTCCGGTTGCACAAACTAAACCAGCGCCTGGCCTGGGCTGGGCTGGGCTGGGCCCGAGCAGACCAGATCCCGCCACCAAGGCGACCGCCAGGACGGTCATAGTTGCAAAACCCCATCCACGATATAAAAAGCATCTCCCCCCGAAAAGAGGCCAGCCTTAATCGAGTTGCGCGCAACATAAGTTTCGACAGTCTGCAGATCGCGCAGCACTTTGACCGGCCGCGACCAGGCGCACTTGCTCCAAACCTTCGCAGCCGATATTTTCTGCGCAATCCGCCCCGCAAGAAACCGAAGCGCATCAGCAAACTGCCTGCGCGAAGTCACCTTCACGACGAGATGAACGTGATCGGGCATTACGGCCAACGCGCGGATCTTCACACCGAAGCGATCTTGAGTGTCGCGAATCAGCGGACGAATCGCCGGCTGGTGCCTGCGCAGAGTAGGGCGCAACGACTTCAGGACGAGGTGATTCGCTCCGCGCAGCGAGAGGGGTCGCGCGCACTTTCTCGCGGCATATTTCTTTTCTTTAATGAGGGTAAGTTGTTTCATTCGATAGAACTGAAGAGCAAGAATGATGCCGCTGATACTTTCGCATTATCGCACAAATACCCTGGGTTAATCGTTCGAACAAAAGTATTCGTTTTTATTTCGTTACTGCTTTTTTCCAACGGGGCGATGGGCTCTTGCGTCTTCCCGGGCCATCATAAAATGTGTTCCCAAAAAATATTTTCACCTGGTTGATTCGCACTCTGACTCGTCCGGTAAAAAGCATGAAATATTTTCCAATTGAGTCGGCATTATTTGTCACCGGCCGCGCTCTGCACTAGTCTGATTTAATGCGAGGTCTGTTTTGAACTCATTCCGTCAGCGCTTCATGCTGACCATACCGATTCGGCTTCATCTGACCCTGATCTTCGTGGGCATGACAGTATTTGGCGTGGCCTTTAGCCGCCTCCTGCTCGCGTGTGGCGTCACTGACCTGCTTGTTCGCAATCTGCTGGTGATGCCGGCAAGTTACGGCGGAAGACCTGGCTCCCGAGGTGCCGACGCAGATCACGCGCTCCGATGTTAATGTGTGGGGCGGGGCGTGGAATTTCGACCTGGAGTTTATCGTTTATTTTTTTCTTATCCTGCTCGCCCTGCTGGCTCTTGGTGGTTTTTTTGTTTGGGTTTTTACCGAGGGCCCACTTGTTTTAATTGAGACCGCGCTTGAGGCAACCTTGGCGACAAGTGTAAGTGTTGCTGCTCTGCGCGCCGAAAAGCCGGATTGGCGCGGCAACTTGTTTTGGCGAACCATTTTTCCATTTCTATTCTTTTGGTTTTTAAGCTTCGTGATCGTGGGAATGATTGATGGCGCTTGCCCGGGGCATAGCCGCATTTCGGAAATCGCATCGGCCTGTTGGTTTAAGTAATTTCCGCGTCCGACTTACGCACACCACTTACGCCTGCCACCTACGCATCCCACCCACCAACTCCGCAAAATCCCCCACAAATCCGCAGAAGGGGCAAAATTTTCCACGCCAAATCAGTCATTTAGCGAACGCCCTGGACTTACGCATAACTTACGCATATCGTTTATTTATGACGCTGCCGATGCTGACTCCCAAACAGAAAGACATTCTCGACTTCATTACGAAGTTCAGCGACAAGCACGGCTACGCACCTTCGCAGCACGAAATCGCGAAGCACTTTGGCTTTAAATCTTTGGGAACCGTCCAGAACTATCTGGTCCGGCTCGAGCGCCAGGGCGCACTACGCAAAACCTGGAACGCACGGCGCGGAACACAGGTAGTTGCTCCACAATCACACACCGAGTACTCAGAAGGCAGGAAGCCCGAGAGTGCTCTAACGGCGGTCTCCCTTCCCTTACTTGGTCGCGTTGCGGCCGGTCGGCCCATCGAGGCCGTGCAAAGCGATGAGACGATCGACGTTCCGCGTTCGATGATCAAGGCGGGTTCGCACTTCGTCCTAAAAGTAAAAGGCGACTCGATGATCGAAGACGGCATTCTCGATGGCGATTACGTCGTTATCAAGAAGCAGTCCAACGCCGAAAATGGCCAGACCGTCGTGGCGCTCATCAACAATGAAGCGACGATCAAAACTTATTACAACAAAGGCTCCAAGGTAGAACTCCATCCCCAGAACTCAAAATACAAGCCACTCATCATAGACATGGACTCCGGGTCCGACGCAGACGACTTCAAGATCGAAGGCATCCTCAAAGGAGTGATTCGTCTATGTCGCTAGCCAAACTTGCTGATCTGCGTGCGCTCATTGCGCCACGCAAACGCCAGTCCTTTGCCTTTTCGGAGTTTCAAAACGGAATTCCGCGCGGTGCCGTCACCGAGCTCAGCGGCGCGCATGGCAGTGGCAAAACCAAAATGGCGCTCAAGCTCATCGCAGAAAATCCGACCGTGCATGTCGCCTGGGTCGAAGACCAGTTCACGGCGTATCCCTGCGCGTTCCCCCAGCAAGGCGTGCAGCTGGGCCGCGTGCTTTTTGCCGAAGCTGAAGACCAGGCGCTGTGGACCGCCAATCAGATGCTCAGAAGCGGAATCTTCGGCATCGTCGTCATCAACACGCGCCCGCTCGAGCAGATCGAGCTGCGCCGGCTGCAGCTGGCTGCTGAACAGGCGAATACCGCCGTCTTACTTTTGTCGGAAGAGCCGACTATC
>JBBRLF010000012.1:0-34830 GCA_038231515.1 candidate division WWE3 bacterium | reverse complement strand
GGGTCCTGTGACCTGTGAACTGTGAACAGTGAACGGCACCGGTACCGGTACCGGATACGGATCCGGTTCTGCAACTGTTTACCGGTCACCGTACACTGGTAACTGGGGTTACGCTCCGAAGCCGTGTTTCATTGGGGCTCCGCCCAGAACGTGCATGTGGAGATGGAATACGGTCTGCCCCGCGCTCTCGCCGTTGTTGATCAGCGTTCGATAGCCAGAGGTTCGCAGGCCTTTATCTTTTGCAAGCACGTCGGCCAGATCAAAGAGTGCGGGCAGAATTTCACGGCGGTCGTCGGCGGTCAGGTCATTGAGCGAGGCGACGTGCTTTTTGGGAATGATGAGTGCGTGTAGCGGAGCCTGGGGTGAGATATCCGCGATTGCAATGGCGGTTTCAGATTCGGCCAGCCGTTTGCCGGGAATTGTTCCGGCGATGATTTTGCAAAATATACAGTCTGACATTGCGTGATCTCCCTGTGGTGCCGCTGCGGCGAACTACTCGACCTGCCGGCTGATCGTTGCGCCGACGGCCTTGAGTTTGGTTTCCATCTTCTCGTAGCCACGGTCAAGATGGTAGACGCGGCGAACGGTGGTGATGCCCTCGGCCGCCAGGCCGGCAAGCACCAGGCAGGCGCTGGCGCGCAGGTCGGTGGCCATGACGGTTGCGCCCGTAAGCTTGGCGGGGCCGCGCACGACGGCCGTTGCGCCTTGCACATTGATGTCGGCACCGAGCCGCATCAGCTCGGCGACATGCATGAAGCGGTTTTCGAAGATATTCTCGGTAATGATGGAGCTGCCGGTGGTGGCCGCCATCAGCGCCATGAACTGCGCCTGCATATCGGTCGGAAAGCCAGGAAACGGCATCGTGGAAAAATCCACGGCCTTGAGCTGACGCCCACGTGCCGAGAGGCGAATGGAGTTGGTGTCAGCCACCACCTCGGCGCCGCATTCCCGAAACTTGTCGAGTACCGCGCCCAGCAGCTCGCCAGACACGCCCGGAAGCGTGATCTCGCCACCCGTGATTGCCGCCGCGGCAAGGTAGGTACCCGCTTCGATGCGGTCGGCGATGATGGAATAGTCTCCGCTGCCCAGGCTGTCCACGCCATCAATGGTAATGACCGGCGTGCCCTCACCCTGAATTTTGGCGCCCAGTACTTTGAGAAAGCGCGCCAGATCGACAATCTCGGGCTCGAGCGCGCAGTTGCGCAGCACCGTACGACCGCTGGCCAGCGAGGCCGCCATGAGGCTGTTTTCGGTGGCGCCCACTGAAATCTGATCAAACGTGATGTCGGCGCCGCGCAGCCGCGAGGCCTTGGCGTTGATGTACCCGCCATCGAGCGTGATCTGCGCGCCCATTTTTTCCAACGCCATCAGATGCAGGTTCACCGGCCGCGCGCCAATGCTGCAGCCGCCGGGCAACGAAACGCGTGCCTCGCCAAAGCGTGCCAGCGTTGGGCCCAGCACCAGTACCGAAGCACGCATGGTGCGCACCAGATCGTACGAGGCTTCGTAGTTCGTAAGCGTGGTGGCCTGCAAATCCACGGTGTGTTCGGTGCGCCGGTGCGTGGCGGTCACGCCCATGCCCGAAAGCAGCCGCACGGTAGTGTCGATATCGGCCAGATCGGGCACGTTGGTCAGCCGGCAGCGGCCGCCCGTAAGAATCGCCGCGAATAAAATCGGCAAAGCCGCATTTTTAGCGCCGCCCACCTGCACGTTGCCGTTTAGCTTTTTTCCGCCTTCGATGACGAGCGTATCCATACGACTCAGGCCTTTCGTCTAACGAGCAGATAGCGGTCACGCCCGGTGAGATCTTTGTGAACCTCGGTGATAAAACCTTTAACTTCAAAAACAAGAGCGGTCTCGGCGCCGCGCTGCTCGGCGATCTCAAAGGTGCCCAGTCCCGTTGGTGCCAGCTTTTCTTCGAGCAGCTCGGCCAGAAAGCGATAATAGAACATGGGGTCGCCATCCGGCGTATAGAGCGCCTCGGCCGGCTCGTGCGTGGCTACGTCCGTCGCGACTTCGTCAGACATGACCAGATAAGGGGGATTGCTGATCAGCAGATCCAGCTGCGGAATCGCGTCGTATTGCCATAGGTGCGGCGTCTCGGAGACGTGCAAAAAATCAATATTGACCGCGCGGTAGGTTTTGGAATTTTCGGTGGCCACTGCCAGGGCATCTTTTGACGCCTCGGAGGCGAAGATCATCATGTCTTTGCGTTCAATCGACAAGGTGATTCCGATGCAGCCCGAGCCCGTGCCAAACTCAAGCGCGAACAGCCGGCGATCTTCCTCGCGGGGGGGCAGATTCTTGAGCGTCAGCTCGACCAGGCCCTCGGTTTCAGGCCGCGGCACGAGGACGGCGGTGTTTACGTAAAAATCGCGGCCATAGAAGCCCTGGCTGTTGGTCAGATATTGCAGGGGCAGGCCGCGCATGCGCAGCTTGATCAGGTCTTTGAGCTGCCGGTCTTCGTATTCGTTCAGCGGCTTCTCTTGCTGAACAAAAGCGAGCGTACTCAGTCGACATCCCCGCACATGAGCTTCCAGAATCCTCCGCTCGTGCGGTGGAATCATATGAGGCTCTCCTGTTTGAGCTGCTCCGCCTGGAAGTAAGCAATCAGCGAGTCGATGACGTCGCCCACCTTGCCCTCCATCACATCGGGCAACTGGTGAATGGTTAAACCAATTCTATGATCGGTCAGGCGCGACTGTGGAAAGTTATAGGTGCGGATGCGCTCGCTGCGGTCACCCGTGCCCACCATGCTCTTGCGTTGGTCTGACAGCAGCTTCTCGGCTTTGAGCCGTTCCGCTTCATACATGCGCGCGCGCAGAATCTTCATCGCCTTGTCTTTATTCTTGTGCTGACTCTTCTCGTCCTGGCACGACACGGTAACGCCCGTTGGCACGTGCGTGATGCGCACGGCCGAGTCGGTCGTGTTCACGCTCTGGCCGCCGGGGCCGCCGGCGCGAAAGGTTTCCACTTTCAGGTCGGCCGGATTGATGACGACATCCACCTCTTCGGCTTCGGGCAGTACAGCCACCGTAACCGTCGACGTGTGAATGCGCCCTTGAGTTTCGGTCTTGGGCACGCGTTGCACGCGATGCACGCCGCCTTCGTACTTGAGCTTGCTGTAAACTTTGGTGCCGGTAACCATGGCGATGATTTCCTTGAAGCCGCCTACGCCAGCTTGCGAAGCGGTCATGATTTCGACGCGCCAGCCTTGAGTCTGAGCGTAGCGCTCGTACATGCGAAAAAGTTCGCCCACGAACAGCGCTGCTTCGTCGCCGCCGGTGCCGGCGCGCACTTCGAGCATGATGTTCTTGTCGTCGGCCGGGTCTTTGGGCAATAGGAGTAACTTCATCTCTGACTCAAGCGCTGACTTTTCAGCGGTCAGGCGGGTCAGCTCTTCTTTGGCCATGGCGCGCATCTCGGCGTCTTTGTCTTCCATCAGCGCTTTATTGGCGTCGTATTCGGCCGTGACGAGCTTGTAGCTGCGGTAGGCGGCGACCAGCAGGGCCATGTCGGAGCGTTCCTTGGAAAGCGCGCGAAGCTCCTGGGGCTTGTTGGCCAGTGAAGGATCACTCAGGCGCTGGTCAAGAGATTCAAAACGTTTTTCAACATCTGCCAGCTTGGTAAACATGGATTGGAAACCTTAACCCGGAAATTCAGCTACGTTAGCCGAGACCTTCGCGATGTCTGCCAGCGAGACGAATTCCAGTTCCTTATCCGAAATCGAGGTCGGGTCTTTCTCGAGCAGCAGCACGCGCTTAAGCGAAGCCAGGGCAATCTCGAGCTGCTCGTCGGTGGGCTCACGGGTCGTGAGCTTTTGCAGAATAAGCCCCGGATAGATCAACGCCTTGAAAATCGGGTTGTTCATCTTGTTGGCGCTCAGGCGAATGAACTCGTAGCTGATGCCGGCAACCGGCAGCATGAGCACGATTTTAATGAGCACGAGAAAAGTATGGTTCAACATTGGATTCTCGCTCAGCGAGGTCATGTTGATGAACGGAAAGAGCACCGAGAATACCAGAATGCTGATGATGAGCAGAAAAAGCAGAAACGAAGTGCCGCAGCGTGGGTGCAGGGTCGAGTAACGGCGCGCATTGGCCACGGTAAGCTCTTCGCCGCTTTCGAACGCGTAGATGCTCTTGTGTTCGGCGCCATGATACTGGAATACCTTGCGCACATCCTTCATGAAGGCGATGCCAAAGACGTAGGTGACGAGAAAGAAGACTTTGATCGTGCCGTCGATCAGGTGGAAAAGCGGATTGTGAATACCCGAGTCAAACAGCCCCGCCCGGCCCAGCAGTACGGTGAGGTAGTGAGGGGCGGCGACAAACAACGCCATGCCCATGACGAAGGCGAAGAAGATGCTGCTAAATACGGCAAAGGTTGAAAGCTCTTCAGCCGTACCCTTGGTGGTCGGGTCGTTTACGACCGCCACATTGGCCGAGTAGCTCAGCGCTTCGACGCCGTTAACCATGGATTCAATCAAGGTGCAGACGCCGCGCACGAACGGCTTTTTGAAAAGCGGAAAGCGATCGGCATAGCCTTTCCACGGCTGCTCTTTAATCAGAATGCGATTATTCGGCTTGCGAACAGCAATCGTCAAAAAATGCGGCGAGCGCATCATCACGCCTTCGATGACCGCCTGACCGCCGATGCTAGTGTATTTTTTTTCGCTCAAAGTTTTTGTGCCCCGTCGCTGACTTGTCTCACAACAAGCTTAAGCGAATTCAGTGCAAAGTACTTTAGAAAATGAGCGGGCAACGGCACATGGCACCTGCCGCTCAATGTAAATGTCACTTAGCTTTTTTTGCGTACTTGGTGTTGAAACGTTCGATGCGGCCGGCAGTATCGACCAGCTTGTGTTTGCCGGTGAAAAACGGATGGCAAGCCGAGCAAATTTCAACCTTGATGTTCTCTTTGGTCGCGCGGGTTTCGACGACGTTGCCGCAGGCGCAGGTTGCGTTGGTTTCTTTGTAAACAGGATGAATTCCAGCTCTCATTTTGGTGCTCCAATAAAACTTTTAAGTAGTCGTAAGTCCACGACTTGTAGCAAAACTTGCCAGTCCTTGCAACACGTTAGGTTAGCCGCTCATGCCCTTTATGAATTCGGCGTTGGACTTCGACCGGGCCAGCTTGTCCAAGGTGAATTCCATGGCATCCAGCGGGTTCATCGGGTGGAGGACCTTGCGCAAGATCCAGATTCTATTAAGGAATTCTTTTTCGTGGAGCAGCTCTTCTTTACGGGTGGCCGACTTGTTGATGTCCAGGCACGGAAAGATGCGTTTCTCCATAAGCTTGCGGTCCAGGTGAATTTCGGAGTTACCCGTACCTTTGAACTCTTCGAAAATAACTTCGTCCATGCGTGAGCCGGTATCGACCAGGGCCGTGGCGATGATCGTCAGGCTGCCGCCTTCTTCAATGTTGCGCGCGGCACCAAAAAAGCGCTTTGGCTTGTGCAATGCGTTTGAGTCGACACCGCCGGAAAGAATTTTTCCGCTTGGCGGGACAACGGCGTTGTAGGCGCGCGCCAAACGAGTAATCGAGTCGAGCAGAACGACGACATGACGTTTGTGTTCGGCAAGGCGCTTGGCTTTTTCCAGCACCATCTCGGCGACCTGAACGTGGCGGCTCGCCTGTTCGTCGAATGTCGAGCTTACGACTTCGCCCTTCACCGTGCGTTGCATGTCGGTGACTTCTTCCGGACGCTCGTCGATCAGCAGAACGATCAGGGCGATTTCTGGATGATTGGCGGTGATGGCGTGAGCGATATCTTGGAGAAGTACTGTCTTGCCAGCGCGCGGCGGGGCCACGATAAGGCAGCGCTGGCCCTTGCCCAGCGGCACGAACATGTCGATGATGCGCGTGGAGTAGTTCTTCTGGTCAAACTCCATCTTGATGCGTTCGCTGGGATAAAGCGGCGTCAGGTTGTCGAAAAGAATTTTTTCTTTCGACTCCAGCGGATCCTGCATGTTGAGGTTCTCGACCTTAAGCAGCGCAAAATACCGCTCAGAATCCTTCGGAGGACGAATTTGACCCGCGATCGTATCGCCGGTTCTGAGGTTGAAGCGGCGGATCTGCGAAGGCGAAACGTAGATGTCATCGGGACCCGGCAAGTAGTTATAGTCGGGGGAGCGTAGGAAACCGAAGCCGTCGGGTAAGCATTCCAGCACGCCTTCGCCGTAGATGGCCTGGCTCTGCTCGGCACCCTTCTGTAGAATTGCAAAGATCAGCTCTTGCTTGCGAAGACCGGCAGCGTTCTCAATGCCAAGCGTCTTTGCAAGGTCAGCAAGATCACCGATCTTCTTCTCTTTCAATTCCTTAAGATGCATTTAAGGTCTCCGATTGTTTTTTGGGGGGATTTACTAGGTAAATTTGAATAGTCTGGAAGTTTTAGACGTAACGACTTCCGATTTCCTTGTCAACACCTTATACTTTACATCAACGTGAACAGATCGCTAGGGTTACTCGTCGGATTCGTGTTTTTTTGCGGCTCAATTGCGCTCGCGGGCGTGGCCTATAAGTGCGTCCATTTTTGGATGACCGGGCCGGATTCCAATGGCGGCCCTTCGAAAAACATCTTCTATGAAGTGAAGGCGCGCGAAAATCCGAAGACGATTGCGCGCGAGCTGGCGCAGGCCGGGGTGATTTCGAATGCCAGCTTTTTTTATTGGTATGGCCGACTGACCGGCAAGAGCCAGAAGTTCAAAGCTGGTGATTATCGGTTTACGAATCACATGCGCCCTGACGAGGTCATGGCGGTGATCATGTCGGGTATCTCCTATGGCGTGCAGATGGTCGTGCCCGAGGGGTACAGTATGGCGCAGATCTCTGACGTGATCGAGGCGCTGCGTCCGGGGTCGGGCGAGCGTTTTCTGAAGCTGTGCCACGACATGAAGTTCATCGCCACGCTGGGTTTCGCGCCGGCGCCGTCGAGTCTGGAAGGTTACCTGTATCCCGACACCTACCTGGTTGGCCGCAAAACCCCTGAAGAAGAGGTGATTCGCAGCATGATCAGAAAGTATCGAGGAGTTTTCACCACCGAGCTCGAGGACCGCGCCAAGGCGATTGGCATGACGCCGCATCAAGTCGTTACCCTGGCCAGCATCATTGAAAAGGAAACCGGCGCCAAGGAAGAGCGTCCGATGATCTCTTCGGTTTTTCACAATCGTCTCAAGAAGCACATGCGGCTGCAAACTGACCCGACGGTGATTTACGGTATCAAGAATTACCAAGGTAACATTACCCGCAAAGACCTCGAAACCCCGACGCCCTACAATACCTATACAATACCCGCCTTGCCCCCGGGACCAATCGCGAGTCCCGGTCGGGAAGCGATTCTGGCGGCGCTATACCCGTCCGAGACGGAATACCTGTTCTTCGTTTCGCACAATGACGGCACTCACGAGTTCACCACCAACTTCGACGACCATAAGAAGGCTGTGTCGAAATTTCAGCTCAATCCCAAGGCGCGCGAAGGCAAGTCCTGGCGCGACCTGCGCAAGCGCGACAGTGCCGCAAAGGCCGCTCAATAATGCATGAGCGGTCAACGGCGCCTGGCGCCTGCCGCTCAATAGAACATGAGCGGTCAACGGCGCTTGGCGTCTGCCGCTCAATAACCTTGTACGACTAATTTCCGTCGGCTAGGCTGCCGCCTATGCAGACCTCGAATCTGGAAAATACGACGATCAGGACGGTCGTGCCTGATCCTGTCCACGCCGGTCAGGTGTGTGTCAATGGACGTTATTGGCTTAGGCAGGAACTCTATCAGGCCATTCTGAGCAGCTCGATGAGTGACGATCACAAGCTGGCTGCGTGTCTCGAGGCGCATTACCGTCGCTTGCTGTTTACCGAGCGGTCCGTCGAACGACGGCACGGGCTTTACGCTGAAGCTTATTCCGATCTTTCGCGGCTCAACAGCGCGCGTAACCAGGATAACCTTGGCATCAGCGATAACTTCATCAGCTATTACATGCCGCTGTTTCGTGACGCCGAGGTTCTGGAACTCGGCTGTGGCTGTGGCCTGCTCTTGCCCCAGATCGCGTCGGTGGTGAAACGCTACCGCGGTCTTGATGCCAGCACGGGCGCCATCGCCGTTGCCGAGAGCAATAACGCCAGCCTCTTGAACGACAGTCGGTCATTTGCGGTATGCAATCTTGCGAGCAGCGAGTTGCCGCGGGGCTACTCTGTTATCTACTCCAATGATTTTTTCGAGCACCTGCATCCCGACGATCTGCGGCCGTTGCTCAAGCGCTGCTTTGAAGCGCTGGCGCCCGGGGGCAAGCTGTTGGCCGTGGTGCCCAATCGGCTCTTTGGACCATTTGATATCAGCCGAAACTTCGTGCCTCTGGGCGCACCGTGCGAAGCCCTGCATCTCAACGAGATGAGCTATAATGATTTCGCGGATGAGCTGGAGACGGCCGGATTCACCTCGGTGCGCACGAATGCGCTGGGCCTGGGCGCTTTATTGAGAATTCGCCGGGCGCTGGGCGCCGAGCTCATGCTGACGGTATCTGCGCGACTCAAGGGACGGCTGGAGTCATCGGGGTTGGGACGCAGCTTGTTTTCGAAGCTGCTGAGCCTGAGAGCCGTGATTGTGATTGCCGAGAAGCAAGTCTAGAGCTCAAGAGGCGCAGTCTGGCAGCTTGAGCCGAGACGAGGCGCCAAATCCATCGTGCAGTACGGCTTCGCCGCAGCTTTCGGTGAATTCAAGGATGAACATCTGCACACCGTCCTTCGGCACACTCGTGGCCTGGCAGCTCAGAGCCAGAGTTCCTGAGACGGGATGACAGCAATGTTTTTTTCGGTACGCGACGTTGTCGAGCTGCACCGTGTTTGTCGTTTTTCTTATCGCATCGGTCATCGCGCAGGTTCCGGTAAAGACGCGCGCCTCGCTATCCCACGGAGACTCGAGATGCAGCTTCAGCGCCACGGCGGTTTGAAAATGATAACGAGTCTCGTGCTCGGCGCCCGCGAATTGCAGCCACTGATCAAGCTCCACCTCGGCGTCGTTCGTGCCATTGAAGGCAAGGCTGGCCGTGCCCCAGTATTTACCCAAGCCCCGCTCGGTCTCGTTGCGGTTGAGCGTCTTGGCGGGCGCGTCGGTGGAAACCCCGCTGCTCAGCAGGCCCTGGTTCCCGATGGCAAAAGTTATTTTTCCGCCGGCAGGCGGCCACTGGCGAAAGGTGAGGGGGCCGGCGCTGGTGGCGCAGCCCAGAAAGTCCGAGGTGTTTTCGAGGCGCATGAAGATTGCGCCATCGAGCGAGCCTGAATTCGTCGGACAGCTGCGCGCCTGTTTGAAGTGCAGCGCGTTCAATCCGCTGCCGTCATGGCTGGCGGTACAGCTCGACTGCACACAATTTTTAAAAGAGAGCGCGCCTGGCGTCGGCGGGCCGCTGACGTTTCCCAGCTCATTGGCAATGAGCGAGGTGACCGACTCGGCCGTGGTGACGTAGTCGCGGTTTACCGAGGCCAGATCGAGTGGCTGGCCCTTGAGAGGCGGAGCGCAGCCGGCGATTAAAAAGATGAGGGACAGGCGCAGAAGTTGTTTTAGACGCATGGGGCGAAGATGGCAGGAAAATCAGGCAGGGAAAGGTACGGTGTGCCCAGACCGAGTGGCTTGCAGACTGGACAGGGCTAGTCGGGCTTTCGGCTTCAGATTAGCGTCACGTTCGAAGATGTTGCCTCTGATGGTGGGTATGGCAAAGAGTCACCAGATTCCCCAACGTATCTTCGCCACCTTTTGAAAGAGGAATGACGTGATGGAAGTCCAGCCATCGAGTGCCCGCGCATCTTTTTCCGGAACTATCCACCATCGCGCAGCGGTCCTGGTCGCGAAGCCGTAGCTGATGGCGAAGCGCGCTGGCTAGAGGCTTACGTAGCGAAGTAGATTTGATTTTGGGCTCAAGGTATTCGCTGCCGGCGTCCTGGGCCTGGATAGATTCGGACCGGTAAACTCGTCGCGTGACGGGACACGCTGTGGCAGATTTTGCATTCTTGGCTGCGACTACCCGCTTGGCGCGCCGAATGGGGTCGTGCTTTTCAAGATAGGATTCCAAGCTAGCTTGTAGCGCCGCCTCGTGATTTCCGGATTTTTGAGTGCTTCGGGCTTCCAGATCCTGCACTCGTTTGAGCATTTTCATGAACTCTTCCGAAACTCCAAGCACCAGCCGAATTCGATCTTCGGCGACATAGGTGCTTGTCTCAGCAACTGCAGCCTTGGGATTCACCCGAGCCACCTCACGCTCGAGCTCCCGGGTCGAAACCTCGGTAGCTTTCGCAAGCCAATGGCTTTGGTTCCCGGCGGTAAGTACGGAGCAAATCTTGCGAGCCTTTGCTACGGTGATCGTGCCGGCTTGAATCTCCTGTTTTAGGGCGGGAACCTCGATGGCCTTGCGGGCGACCGTAATGAAGTTAAATGCGACGTCTTCAGAGAGTTTCAAGTGCTTGACGGCATATTGAAAAAGGCTCGTGCATTCGTATTCACGAAAAGTCTTGCGCGCGTCAAGCGTTTGTAGAATCTCGAGAAGCTCGCTTACGCTGCGCTGATACCGGCCCGCTACTTCAAGTGCTTTTGTATGAATCTGCTGTTGGGTCATGACTTCTCTCTTTCAGAAAGAGAGATAACACGGGTTTTTTGGACATGAGAAAACGCGTTTACAGCTTCTGTGGGAGTGCAAAAATCAATGGTCCATTTGATCGGGATGTTTTTGAATTAACTCCTGACAGGGATCAGTTCTGAGCCGAAAAACCATGTTTTATGAAGGTGCTGTCCTTCAGAGGCAACAACCTCGAGAATATGGTCAAATAAAAAATACAAAATAATTATCAGGGATTGAAATATCGGACAAAGAATCTTGGGTCTGCCCGCTTTCCGCCTACTGTGACCGTCGTTGCGCATTGATTTCCCTGTGGCGGTTGTGACTAACCCTTTCGGTTACGCCACAAAGTACTATTGCCAGTATTACAGCTGTAATTAAGATCGCGAACTGTTGGCTAGCCGATTTGAATCGATTCATCAGCATGCGGAACGTTGCGAAACAGAACAAAAGATCCAACAAAGGGATCATTGCTCCCAAAAAAAAGGTCACTAATCGGGGCGGTGGCAAGCTGCGAATACCCGCCGATAATACCAATAATTGACTCCAGGAAAAAAGCGAGCCCCGACACCAGTAAAAATATCAAAATCCCCGTCGTGAAAGGACGGCTCTTTTTCGCACTTTGAGCGTCGGATTCTGGCATCAATTGATTATAGGTTAGCTGAGGGGTTCAGTATACAGCATTTCGCCCCAATACAACGTCCGCCGCCTACCCAACAATTTCGCCGACCAGATCGTAGGGCAAAATTTCAGTGATCCGCACCCGCACCAGATCGCCCGCGGCCGCAACGCCGTCATTGATCAGCACCTGGCCATCGATATCCGGGGCCTGACCAAAATGCCGGCCCTTGAGCAGTAGCTCGGTCTCTTCGGATTCGCCCTCGACGAGCACGGTGAATTCCTGGCCCAGCAGCTTCTTGTTGCGCAGAATCGAAAACTGCTCATGCAGCTTGCGAATATCGCGCTGGCGACGCACGCGAGTGCGCATCGGCACCTGGCCTTCCATCACGCCGGCCTTGGTGCCTTCTTCTTTGGAATAGGCGAACGCGCCCAGGTGGTCGAATTTCAAGGTACGCAGATCGGAGAGCAGTTCCTGAAACTCTTCTTCAGTTTCGGTGGGAAAGCCGGCGATCGTGGAACTTCTGATGACGATTTCCGGCATCTTGGCGCGCAGCTTTTCAACGAAGGTGAAAATCTCGGCTTTGGTGAACTTGCGATTCATCTCTTTCAAGATGCGGTCATTGGTGTGCTGAATCGGCATGTCCAGATACTTCACGATTTTCGGTTCGCGGGCCATGATGTCGATCAGCTCATCAGAGAACTGGTCAGGGTAGGCGTAAAACAGGCGAATCCATTCGATGCCATCGATCTTGCACAGTTCGGGCAAAAGTTTTTCGAGGGTCATCTTCTGATAGCGATGCTCCATCCCGTATTCGGTCAGGTCCTGGGCGACCAGGTTCAATTCTTTAACGCCCTGAGAAGCGAGTGAACGCGCCTCTTCGACGAGGGATTCCACCGTCCGGCTGCGCGTATTTCCGCGTAACGTCGGAATGATGCAGAAGCTGCAGCGCCGGTTGCAGCCCTCAGAGATCTTGAGATACGCGCTGAAGAACTCGCCGGTCTGGAGTCGCGGATGCGCCTCAGTGTGAATGAATGCGGGCTTATTCACATAAGCGCGCTCTGGCAGTTCCCCTTTACGCGCCCAATCCACCAGCTTGGCGATGTTTTGATATTCGCCGGTACCGATGAACAGGTCGACCTCGGGCATTTCTTTGAGCAACTGGGTTTTATAGCGCTGGGGCAGGCAGCCGGCGACGACCAGCGCCTGGCACTTGCCGTTGTCTTTGTATTCGGCCATCTCCAGAATTGTATCGATCGACTCGACCTTGCTTGATTCGATGAAGCTGCAGGTATTGACCACGATCACGTCGGCCTCGTTTGGGTCCTGAATCACGCCGTACTCGTCAGACTTCAGCAGTCCGAGCATCACCTGTGAGTCGACTAGATTCTTAGGGCAGCCCAAGCTGACGAAATAGACGTTTTTGTCTTTAGCGGCGCCTTTTTCGATGCGTTTACCCGTCTGGTAATCGGTCGAGATTTTGACGGGAAGCTGCGAGCCGCCGGCGATTTTGTGATTCTGGGTACTGCCTGACATTTTAGGGCCTCATGTTCTGGAACTGCAGGGGCAGCGGAATTTCCGTCTGCGCCTTGAGCACTCCCATGACGGCCTGGAGGTCGTCGATTTTTTTTGCGGTTACTCGGACGACGTCGTCCATCATCTGTGCCTGAACCTTGAGCTTGGTATCTTTGATGGCGGCAATGATCTTGCGGCCGTTATCTTTATCGACGCCCGACTTGAGTTTGATCTTCTGGCGCACGGTTCCCAGAGTCGCGTCTTCGAGCTTCTGGTAGTCCAGGGCCAGCAGCGAGATTCCGCGCTTGGTGACTTTATTTTCCAGAATGTCCTTGAGCTGAGTGAGCTTGAACTCCTCGTCGGCCACGAGCGTGATCTCTTCTTTGCCCAGCTCGATGGTCGACTTGCTGCCCTTGAAATCAAAACGGGTCAACAGCTCCTTCTTGGCGATGTTGACGGCGTTGTCCACTTCCTGCATGTCGAGCTTCGAAACTATATCGAACGATGGCATCAATAAATCTCCTCGGTCTTCGGCGGCGTCGTGAAAGTAAACATCTTGTCGCTGAGCTGTGGTCCTAAAACCACATCTTTCAGCGTCAATTCGGTCTGATTCCCTGTCGACGTGAAGAGGACGAGCTTATATACTAAATTAGTCGACTTTTCAAGAAAGAGCTCAATATGCTCAATATCGCCCGCCGGCTTGAGGGGTTTGAGCTCAAAATGCCCCTCAGACAGGGTTTTATCCTTAAAATCCTTGGATACATTGGCGTGGCCCGCCAGCAGATCGATGGCCAGCTGCGATTGCACGTCGGCCGCTTCGCGGATCAGCACCTGTCCGTTTTCGCCCGCGCGAAACGGTGGCTTGTAGAACCACACCTTCTTGCCATTGCCGACGAGGATCGAAATTTCACTTTCGGGCATCACCGTTTGCCAACGAAACATGTTCGGGCGTTTGATGAAAATTCTTCCCGAGGTCTCTTTTGTGGTGCCGAGAGTGACGTTTGTCTGCTTCTGGGTAAATTCCGCAGTGAGGGTCAAAACATCTTTATACTTCGCTTGCATTTCAAGCAGAGCTGACTTCGGGTTTTTTCGCAGTGTTTTTGACGTGATTTTTCCGTCCGCATAACCGCTCTGAGAGCAGATAAGCAGGAAAAATATGATCAATGTCTGAGAGACCTGACTGGTGCGCGCACGTGTTCGAAACTGTTGGTTCATGGTTGTGAATTCCTTGTTTGAGACATGAATACGAAATTCTTTCAGATTAGTGCATTTTTTTTTAGGAAATCGCACAACATCGCGTAAAATTGAAGTTAGCTTTTCAATTAAATCTAAGGAGGCCAAAATGGCAGCAAAGAAAAAAGCGAAGAAAAAAGCGAAAAAGAAGTAACGCGATCCACTTCGAGTGGATGTCTTAAGAATTAAAAGAGGGGAAGCCGGGCAGCATCTACCAAGATCACCCGCTTCCCCTTTTTCATTTCCACGGCCTCAAGATTGATCCCTCTGGCGCACTGCGGCTAAACCTGCTATAGCCATCGCAAGTTCAGGGGGTTTTTCGATGCGTTTTATCACACTCGTGTGTTTGCTGGCCGCGCTTGCGCTTTCCTCGGGATGCCACGACCGTACTGCGTCTACGGATCCGAACGGCAGCCAGCCCACTTCCAGCGGGCCCAGCGAAGAGGCTTGGGTCGGCTTATTCAAGAAGGAACTTGCGCATACCGAACAGCGTTTTTTTCAGGCTCGTTATATTCAGAAACAGGACGACCCATTCTATCTTAAAGAAGTGCTTCCCCGGATCTCGGCGGACAAGCCGCTTACCAAGGATCTGAAACGGCAGCTCAGTCTGCGCCGGGATGATTTTCAGCAGTCCTGGCCGTTGCTCACGGATCAGCTCGAGCGCACCCAGACGATCTTCGCGGTTACGAGCGTTGTTTCGGCCTTCAAAGCCACACTTGTCCTGGCCAAGGCGCTGCCCGCCGGTCTTGATGTCGAAAATGCCGGCTTGATTCTGAAGTTCCGGGAACTCGTTGAAAAAGGCACGCTGATCAATACCAGGACTCAAAGCATGGAGCTGGCGCCTGAGCTGCGCAATGACGTGCTGAATCTGGCCCATCAAATCGCGGTTCGCACCCTACGCCTGATCAATGCCGCCACCAACGTTTCCAACCCCGTGCGGGCGCAGTTGGGTACCCTGCGAAATGAGATTCGCCTGTTAAACGTGCAAGCGGCTGAAACCGCCGGGCAGCCGGTGAACGTCAGTGAAGAGCCTTTTATTGCCAGTCCCACAAAAGTTTGGACCGAGCTGCGGGCCGTTTACGACGAGATTTTTGGTACGGTCGCAGACCTTGAAAAAGTCGATGGCCTGCGTACCCAGCTGGCAAAGGCGCCAACCAGGGCGCAGTCGAAGCTGCTGCGCAGTCAGCTGGGCGCGTTGGCCGCTGAGGTGGCTCCGAATGTCAGCCGGCTTGCAGAGCTGCAAGCCAAAGAAGCGAAGCTGCTGGAGCAGCTGCTTTTCGCCACTGAAAAGCAGTTTAAGCTGGCCAATGTGTTGACGGATTCTGTCGCGGCAAAATGAAAGTCCGTTTCAGGTTCCCCAATGGCGAAGAGGTCGAAGTCGACGGTTACGAGGTGCTCAACTTGCTGGCGCATGGCCAGATCGCCGAGCGCAGCCTGCAGTCGCGCTGCGGTGGCCACTGCGAATGCGGTACCTGCCGCGTGGTTGTGGAGTCGGGCCAGGTCAGTGCAATGCGTGCTTCCGAGCGGCAGCTGCTGGCCAGGATTGGCGTGACTGATTCGCGAATTCGCCTGGCGTGTCAAACCTTTCCTGCCGCCGAAACCGTGATTGTCAGCGTTCCCAGTGAGAAATTTATTGATGCCCGGGGGAAAAAGGGCTGATAATTCAGGTATGGATGGCTTCCTGGTTCTGGATGGTCCGACCGGCACCGAACTGATTGCGCGTGGGTATCAGGCTGACCCTCAGCTTTGGACTGCGAATGCAGCGCTCAGCGCGCCCAAGCTGCTCAAGGCCATTCACGCTGATTATCTGAAAGCCGGGGCGAACATCATTACGGCCAATACCTTTCGCAGCTCATCTTACGCGGCGGCCAAAGCAGGCATGAGCGCAAGCGAGGCGCGCCGGCTGACCCATGCCTCGGTGGCACTGGTGACTGAAGCCATTGAAGACTTTAACGGCAAAGGCCCTCATTTCGTGGCGGCCGGTGTGGGACCACTCGAGGATTGTTACCGCCCGGCGCTTGTGCCTGAGCTTGAGGTTTTGGAGCGGGTGCATCTTGAAACGATGGGCTGGCTGGCCGAGACGGGCTGCGATCTGGTGTTCGGTGAAACGATGGGCAGCGCGCGTGAAGCTTTGGTGGTGGTGCGGGCCGCGCGCAAGGCAGGACTGCGCGAGGTGGCCATTAGCTTTCTGCCCGACGAGACGGGGCAGCGGCTGCTGGGTGGTGATGGCCTGCTGCAAACCGCGCGGCTGTGCATTGAGTCGGGTGCCGCGACAATTTTGGTAAACTGCGTGCATGCCGATGTGGTTGAACGGGCCCTCGAAACCCTGGCGGTTCTGAAGGATGACGGCATTGTCTTGGGCGCCTATGCCAACTCGGCGCACATGCAGGTGGGTTTTAACGGCAGCATCGAGTGGAAGTCAGATCTGCGGCCCGTGCAGGAGCGAGCAGTGGAATATGCCCAACGGGCGCTGAGTTGGGCCGTGAAGTACGATGCGCGCATTCTGGGTTCCTGCTGCGGAACTTCGCCCGAATATATCCGCGAGCTGGCCGCGTGCCTGCGTAGGCACCAGGGAAACTAAGACAATGTCAGCATGCGCTCCAGCGGCAAAAGCGCGCGCTTGCGCAGCTCTTCGGTCATGGTGATTTCGGGTGTTTCGTCGGCCAGGCAGTTTCGCAGCTTTTCGAGCGTGTTGAGCTTCATATACGGGCAGTCATTGCACGCGCAGGCATTGTCGGGTGGCGCGGGAATGAACTCTTTGGCGGGCGAGGCCTTTTTCATCTGATGCAGGATGCCCGACTCGGTGACGACGATGAAGCGCTGGGCTGGATTCGTCTGTGTGTATCTGAGCAGCTCTGACGTCGAGCCGATATAGTCGGCATGTTTCAAAACAGGCGCTTCACACTCAGGATGCGCGATGACGGGGGCGTCGGGATGCCGGGTCTTGAGCTGGACCAGTTTTTTCTCGGAAAAAATCTCGTGCACGATACAGCTGCCGTTCCAGAGAATCATCGGACGGCCGATTTTTTTGGCCAGATAGGCGCCCAGATTCTTGTCTGGCGCGAAGATGATGGGCTGGTCGGCGGGCACGGCACGCACGATTTTTTCGGCGTTGCTGCTGGTGCAGATGTAGTCGCTCAGGGCTTTGATCTCGGCGCTGCAGTTGATGTACGAAATCACGGCGGCTTCGGGGTGCTTGGCTTTAAAGCGGCCGAAAAGATCGGGCGGGCAGGAGCTGGCCAGCGAACAACCCGCCTTGAGATCAGGCAGGAGCACCTTTTTTGATGGATTCAGGATTTTCGCGGTTTCGGCCATGAAATGCACACCGGCAAAAACGATGATGCTGGCTTGGGTGGCGGCCGCTTTGCGCGAAAGCTCAAGGCTGTCGCCCACGAAGTCGGCAACGTCCTGAATGTCGCCGTCCTGGTAGTAGTGCGCAAGAATCACCGCGTTCTTTTGCTTTTTGAGCGTGGCTATTTCGGCAAAGAGATCCGGGAAATCTGGCGTGGACATGGGGCCTCTATATCACAGTTCGGTGAGGCGGCGGGCCTCTTCGTAGCGGGGATCGTCGCGGCGATTCAAGTCGGGATTGATATCCCAGCTTTTGGCAGTCGCAACGCACAGCACTTGGCCCCAGTACAAGGGCAGCAAGGCCTGCCAGGCCAGATTAAGCCCGGCTGCGGCTTTACCGATGGATTTTCCCCAGCTAGGCGCCACGACCAGCGCGCCAACCGCTTCGGCAGCCACACGGCAGCTTTGCAGACGGTCATGATAAAGCAGGTGGGCCAGTGGTTTTTCGGGGGTGCCGGCAAAGGGCTGCAAGAGCACGAGCGTGTCCTCTTCATCAACGCTGGCCAACGGCCCGTGCAGAAACTCTTCGGTATTGTAGGAGTGGGCCGGCACATGAATGATCTCGCGCGCTTTAAGCGCCAGCTCGAGCGCAATGGCGTGGAAGGGGCCGCCACCGATCCAATGCAGGTCTGCGCCCCGGGTGATGATGCCACCCAGCGCTTCGCCCAGCTCTTCGGTGTCGTCGGATAGAGCTTGCAGCAGTACTGCCGCAACTTCGCGCTCGGCACGCAGATTCTTTGCAGCTGCAGCCGGCAGCAGGCCAGCGATAATTTCCGAGGTTGCCGCCATGGCGCCAATCAGAC
This sequence comes from candidate division WWE3 bacterium, assembly GCA_038231515.1. Lineage (GTDB taxonomy): Bacteria > Bdellovibrionota > UBA1018 > UBA1018 > UBA923 > JACQAX01. Next base: position 16,711 of record JBBRLF010000012.1, on the reverse strand, counting down.
TCATGGTGTGGGCATTGGAAATTTCCTGGGCCGAGGTATAAATGTAAGGATGCTTGCCCGTAGGTGAGTCTTCGCCGGTGATCAAAATATGACGGCGTTTGCCGATGGCATCGAGCAGTTTTTTCGTCAGCGCTTTGTTACCGCGATGGGAGATGACGACAAGCAGGTCCTGCTTGCCAACCGACAGCAGATAGTCGCCCAGTAAAAAATCCCAGGCACTGATGGCGCGACTGGGTATTTTACCGGCGCTCTGCAGGCGGCACAGCCAGCTGGCCCAAAGCGCGCAGTTGTAAGAGGTGCCGGTGCCGATGAACGTGACTGCCACCGCTCCGCGAATCGCGGCCGCCGCTTTTGCGGACAGACGTTCGGTCCAGTCCAAGCCAAGCAGCCCTGATTGCTGATCCATCGCTATTTCGGTTTCACTAAGTGCTTTTTGCGGCATGGGGAATTTTTCTCGCGTTTCTATGGAGATGTCCAGGGAAGTAAACTTTTGGCCGAAAGGCCGGGGCAGTTCTCGAGAGTATGGGGGTTATCCCCAGTCTTATCCCCAATCCGGCCGGTCTTGAGCACGGACTCGTAAAACGGGAGGTAGCCGCGCGCCATGTCCAGATCAGAAAATCTGTCCAGCACGCGTTGGCGGCAACGCTCGGGTGAAAATCGCCCGGGATTGGCAAGGGCTTTGACCAGGTCGCGTCCGTTGGCGCTGAGCAGGCCGACGTCGGGGGTGACGAGTTCAGGGAGCGAACCATAGGGCGTGCCCAGTACGGCACATCCACTAGCCAGCGCTTCGGTAACCGCGATGCCGAATGGCTCATGCCAGCGCACGGGAAAAAGCAACGCACGCGCCCGCGAAAGCACCTCGCGTTTTTCGTGGTCGCCCACCATGCCGCGATAGTGCACGCCGCGTATCGCGGGCAGCAGGCGCTGCAGGCCCAGTGGCCAGTCGCGGCTTCCCAGAACTTCCAGCCGCATACCGGCTCCACGCGCGATGGCGATGGCGCCCGCCAGATTTTTCACCTTCCACGACGCCTTGGCCAGAAAGACCAGATAGTTTTCGCGTTCCGGGGCGCAGGTATAGTCGTCGGGGTCGATGCCGTTGAAGACGAACTGGGCGGCCTTGTGATTGTCGGCATGTTTGCGCGAGATGAAGAGAGTGTTGGCATGGAAGCGTTCGCCCGCCTGGCCATTGCCTTCGATGGTTACGACAAACGGCCGCCGGGGTGCGCAGCCAGGCGTGGCCCAAAGGTGAAGCACGTCGACGTCGGGGGGCACGAGTGTTTCCCAGTCCACGCCGTCGCGGTAGGCGATGAAACGGGTTCCAGGAATTTGACTTCCTTCCCGGGCTACCAGCGTCGTTTGGTGGCCCAGCTTGTTTAAGGCGCGGGCCAGCCAGAATATGATGCGTTCAGTGCCGCCGTATTTAGGTGGCGGGATGAGCGCATTGTGACAAAGCGCAATATGCATGTCCGGTGACAATACCAAATCTAATGGTAAGTGTCTTCCATGGAGCCCATAGAAATTATCGGCGGCGGACTTTCGGGGCTGACGGCGGCCGTAGTGCTTGCGCGTCAGGGTAAGCCGGTTCGGGTTTTCGAAAAAAAGCGGTATCCCTGCGTTAAGCTCTGCGGTGAGTTTCTTTCGCCCGAGGGCTTGGGGGCGCTTGCGCGAATCTCGCAGCGCACGACACAGCAGCTTGAAGGCGAGCTGGCCCTGCGTGCCATTAAAAAATTTACGTGGGTAAGCCGACGGGCGCAGAAGCTCGAACTCAACATGGCGCCCGGTGGCTGGGCGGTACGCCGAGAAGTGCTTGATCCGTGGCTGGCCGAGCTGGCAGGATCGTTAGGGGCCGACGTACAGCTTGGTGTGCCGGGCAAGCCCACGTCACCGCGGCAGCTTTGGGCTACGGGTAAAGAACATGCCGGCCTGAGGTCCCCTTATTTTGCAGTGAAAGGCTATGTTGGCGATGGCGGGGCCGGCTCCGCAAACGACGTACTTCAAAGACGTGACATTATTCTGTATCAGCTGCGTGGGGGCTATATGGGCTTCACGCGAATGCAGGATGGGTCTCTTTCGTATTGTGCGCTGCTCGATCGTCGTCGTACCGACGCGACCTGGCGTTATTCGAACTGGGCCCAGCTTTGTGCGGGAATCTTTACCACGAACGCCGAGCTGCAAACCTGGGCTCCCTCGGCGCGGGTGCTTCTTGAGAACCATGTGGGCGCCGCCCTGTTTGACTTTGAAACGCGAGCGGTTGTACGCGAGGGCCGCTGGTATGCCGGCGATGCCGTGCAGCTGGTGCCGCCCTTTGTGGGCGACGGCATGTCGATGGCCATCGAAGGCGGCGAGCTTGCGGCGCGCGCGTTGCTGGCGGACTGGACCCCCGCGCAATATCAGACCGCCTGGAGCCAGCAGTTTTCGCCGCGGGTGCGTACCGCCAGAATGCTGCATCCTCTGCTTTGGCTTAAGTTTGCGCACGAGCCGGCAGTTTCGGTGTTGCGCAGATTGCCGGGCGTCGTGCAGTGGCTTTATACGCAAACCCGGGGCGACTACGCGACCTGATCTTCCAAAAACAGGCGACGCATCAGCGGAAACAGCGCACGCTCAAAATCAATGGGCTTTGTCACGAACCCCGAAAACCCCTCGGCTATTGCGCGCAGCTCGATATCTGAAAAGTTATGCGCCGTAAGTGCGACCACTCGCAGTGCCGCGCAGCCGTCGAGCGCCCGCAGACTCTTGAAAACTTCGAAACCGTCCTCGCCGTCCAGGGTCAGATCCAGCAGCACCAGATCGGGACGCGTCTCCTTGGCGCGTTCCAGCGCTTCGGTACCGGTCGCCGCGGTGTCCACTACGAGCGTCGAGCCTTGGCTCGCGAGCGGCCTTTCGACCTCGAGCACCATCTTTAACACTTCACGGATACTTTCGTCGTCTTCAACCAGTAATACGCGCATGCCGCGATTACGCCGTTTAATTTCAGGAGCGTCAAGCTGCGGTCCGGCAATTCAGCTGGCGACAGCCGTATTGACCAGCGAGTTGGTGATCGCCTTGAGGATGACCTTGAAGTTGCCCTTCGAATAGCTGTCACCCAGCTGATTCACGAACAAAGCCAGATCTGCGTCCACGCCGTGGCCCGCATAAAAATCGACGAGCTCATGGGCCACGATGAAGACCGCGGCCAGCGGATTGATCTTGGAGTGATCGAGCTGGGACATGCCCGTTCCGTCCGGCTTATCATGATGCTGCAGAATAATGAGATCCACATCCGGCGGCATGTCTTTGAGTTCCTTGACCAGCTTGGCGCCGGTTTCGCAGTGGAGCATGTATTCTTTGACTTCTTTTTCCGAGTAGCGATGCCGCTGCAGCATCAGCTCGTCGGCATTCTGCAGCTTCGCCAGCTCTGGATTTGTCATGGTGATGTCGTGCAGAAAGGCGGCAAATGAAAGCTTGAGAAACGTGGGCCCCGAGGTCCAGCCCAGCAGCGAGGCAATGCCGCACGAGATATGGGCGACGGCCACGCTATGCGTGGCGATATAACTTTCACTCTTTGGCATTTCGATATCAAACGGACGGTGGCGCTCCAGGTCGCGTACGATGCTCTTGAGCGCGAGGTTCACGCTGACCTTGGCCAGCTCGTGGGCCTGGGGGGTGAAACCCAGGCGCGAGTTGACCTCTTGAATAACGTCCACCGAGGCGCCCGCAATCAGTAGCGCGTCTTCGGGCAGCGGATTGCTCTCGAGAACTTTTGTTAAATTTGCCGTCAGGCTTTCGAGAAAGGCGTCGCAGTCCTGGATCTTGAGATACAGGTGCTCGACGGTTTTGGATTTAAATCTCTCAAAGTCACTGACGTCGAATACGTCGCCTTTGCGAAAAATCTTAACGAACTTGCCTTCGGAGAGTTTGATGTACAGGTCTTGCGAAAGCAGGCCGTACTTCAAGATGACGCTGGTTTTAACCTTGCAATAGCCCGTGCCCGAGCCGCTGCTGCCCAGATTCAGCCCTTCGATGATTTTTTTGAGTGGCTTGAAGATGTCGGGTTTGGCGACAAAGCCCGCGATGGGATATTCCTTGAAGATGGGATAGCTGTCGGCGTTGTAGGCGCTGACCAGAATGAACGGGATTTTTTTTTGTTTCGAAAGCAGATACCGGTAGACGTCCTCGCCCGTGCCGTCAGGCATGGCATAATCCGAGACGATGCAGTCAAATGGCGGCGACGATTCCAGAGTGCGAATCGCGTCGTTGCCGCTTGCAGCCTGTGACACCTGGGCCATGAACTGGCTCTCGAGTGTGAAACAGATCAAGTCGCGTAAATCTTCTTCATCTTCGATGACTAATATGCGCATAGATTGCTGGAAACCCCGGGGTTGTGGCCTGATTCATTCTACGCGCACCGCCAGGGTAGTTCACCTGTGTTCTTTTTACGCAGGCGGCAGAATCGCTCCAGCCAATGCTCTACAGTAATTACGTAGGATTGCGCTTCCAGTCCGCACTGGCCCGCCCGGGTGCTTAAAATGCTGCAGCGAAAATTTACAGGTGTCGAGCAATTTGACAACGTTCACACCGTCATAGTCATCTTGAAAGTTAACTTGTAAATGAAAGTCGTCTTGCAAGACCACTGTGTCCGCGGCGTGCTTTTTTTGGCCCTGAAAACGGTGTCTTGGCGGGCCGCTGCGGCCAGTGCGGCACTTGAGCCTGGTGGCATCGAGCTTGCGATACATGGTGGTAGAGAGAAGGACATTTATCATGCGGTTCATACAATTCATTGTGATGTGTATTGCCACCTTCGGCGTCAGCGCCGCCCAGGCCGACTTTACCAGCAACTGGCTGGCGACGCCCAAAGCTGAACGCAACGCACCTGAGGGCCACTACGAGGGCCGCATCCTTGAACGTATGGTGACGGTGGGCAACACGGTTTACCCGGTTGGCAACATCGTCTATCTGAAGTTTCCCAAGCGCGAAAAATTCAATCCCGCGGATTTTGCTGAAAAGGTGCGCGTCGCGATGGGCTTTGAAAAATGGCATACCCGCCGCCAGCGGGGCGCCTATGTGTTTGAGTCGCAATGGGCCAGCACTCTGCGTTTCGTGCGCATGTACGTGAAGGAAGAGAAAGATTCGATCTCGTATTCCGTCGCCGTGTTTCGCATGGCTTATATGGATAGCGTGGTGCTCGAGTCCGAGCTTATTCAGCGCCGCCTGGCCGGTGTGACCGAGGGCCAGCTGCCTTGGCTCGAAAAGATGTTTACCTGGGTTGATCGCAACGCCAGTCTGTTTGCCAAAGCTTATGCCGAAGGCTGCCCGGTCTGCACTCCCGGCGACACGATCTGCATGATGAGCGCTTCGAGCTGCAACGAAGCTCAGATGGTCACGCAGATGCAACAGTTCAATAACAATATTGGCCAGACCAACACCCAGCTGGGCATTGCCAACGGCAACTGGAGTCAGACCAACTCACAGCTGGCCACCGCCAACGGGCAGCTCGCTACGGCCAATGCCAACTGGGCGCAGACCAACCAGGTCGGCGCGGCTGCCAACAAGAACTGGGCTGATACGAATAAGGAGCTTCATCGCAGCAACGATTTACTGCAAAACTTCATGAAGCCCGAAAACGCATTTCTTTTTGCCGCAGCCACAGCCGCTGGAGCGGCTGTCGGCGCCATGGCCGTGAGTCTCGCCGTTGACGCTCTGGTGGCTGGTGGTAAGGCGATCTACGAGGCCATTACGCATGAACAGGAAGAAGCGAAGATTCTGGAACGCTTCAAGCAGGCCCGTGAGGTCTGGGAAAAGACTTCGCTGGCCGCACGCGATCTGGAAAAAGTCATCGACAGTCTTTTGTATCTCAAGACGATCAGCAAGTCGTTCGGCCTGACCCGTGAGCAGATGATCGAGAAGCTCGGCGTCAGCAAAGCCAGCAGCGAAGCCGCGCTTCGCCGCGCCAAGGGGCAGCTTGATGAAGCCACGAATTCGGATAATGCCGCCTGCATCGAAAAATACAGCAACGAGACGGCTCAGCTGACGGACCTCGTCGGCAACGTCTCCAGCTTGCGCACCAAGCTGCAGGATCCACTTACCGAGGCCGCGATTTGCACGAATCTCAAGCAGGATCTGGGCAAGCTGACTGCGGCAGAAGGTATGTTACAAAAGGCGCGCGCTTCGATTCTGGGCGGTCACGACGTGTGGCTCAAATCCTGGGGCGACGAAAACGAACAGGCACGCAAGGATCTGGAGCGGGCTCGCTCCAAAACTCGCGACATCGTCCTGAGAACGGTAAAGATGGCGAATGCCGATCAAACCAAGGCACTAGACGAGCAGAACGATCTTCGCAGCAGATATATCAGCGCCTGTATGGCCAAGGACTGCAACTTCCTGGGCGACATTCCCCTGATCGGCTTGCCGATTCGTGAAGGCTGGCGTCCCGAGTGCTCACGAAAGTTCGATGCCTCGCCACAGGGCCATCGTTTTCAGACGCGCGTGAAAGAGATCAACAAGGCTCACGACAGTCAGCTTGCCGAAGCAGGCCGTGAGTACAACCAGGCCAAGCCGCAATCGGCCGACGAGTACTTCCACAATCCGACCATGGTTGCCGAGCTGCGTGGCTACGATTCCTGGTTTGATCAGGTTCGCGACGAGCAGGCCTGTCTGTCCAATCCAAGGGCCTGCACGGCCAATGGGGCCAACCAGAAGGGCATGATGACTCGTTTTAATGCCCTGGCCGCCAAAGGCAAGCAGATCGATGAAGTTTGCAATGCAGCTATCACGGGCGCGCCAACATCAAAGCTTGCGGCCAAGTAACTCAACTTCTCCGGGCCAAAGGCCGGGGCACGTTGGCAGGAACCGGGCAGCCCGGCTTTGGTGAGTAGCGCATCATGCGAAGGTCGGCCCGCAAGGGACGGAGCTCCCATTCATCGGATTTTTCGCCGGGTGCGCCTTCGCACACCGGTTCATAGAGCGGCCGGGTCTGGTTGCAGACTGATCCGCATTTGCCGCTGGCGGCTTCCACCGTCTCGATAGTGCGGCTCAGGGGGTTGTAGTTCTTCACGATAACGACGTGGCCATGCGAGCTGACGAAGTCGCCGGGCACGGGTCGCTCGTCTTTGCGCAGATCGACCATGTCGAAGCAGTTCTTGTACTCGTCGAAGTAAGCCAGCTCTTTGGGGCCTTCGCCGGACTTTGCCCTATGGATGTTTTCGAAATCAGGTACCGAGGGCAGCGAGCCCTTGCCCTGATTGGGGTCAGCCACACGGCGCATACCGAGCAGGTAGTTCATGGCAAACGCGGCACACTCAATCGAGCTGCCAGGAGTACCGCTCTGGGCGTAAAGATAACCGTTCATGAGTTCGTCAAACGCGGGTCCCTGCCTCTTTCCCAGGGTCCCTTCCATCACCGTCAGATCGCTGGACTGGTGGTTCACCAGCTTCAGCGAGGCCTTCAGCTGGAAGTAGGGGGGCTTGAGCCCGAAAAGGGGCTTTTCCAGGCCCATTCCGTAATAGATCAGCATTCGCACGGCGATCTGGTCGTTGTTGGGTTCTGCCGCGATCTGGGCGCCGGTCATCTCGCTTTCAAAGGCGTTGAGCGCCTTTTTGTGGTCGGGCATCTCCATGAGTTTGGCGATCATCTTGTAGGTGCGGACCAGCGTGCGGCATTCGCGTTGGCCGCGCTCGCGCGGAATTTCGAGAGTCTGGGGCGGAAACGCGGAGTTGGTGCAGTCGCTGCCGTAAATCTTCGTGGCCCGCTGATATAGCTCCTGAATCTTCGGTAACGAGCTGTTCAGAATATCGTAGCGTTCCTGATCGGATTTAGCGTGGTCGCGAAACGCATCGATAAGCACCTTGTTGTCGTTGGCTACATTCGCCTTCAGCGCCTCGTGATATTCTTCGGCCTTCTTGTCCAGGTTAAGGCCCAGCTCGGCCTGGGAGTCCGATACCGTGGTCTGAAAAAGGTAATTGATGTTCACCATGATGTCGACCTTGGGGCAGCGGCCATCGTCGGGTGTGGGAGGCGGCAGCTTATACATGCTCACGTTGCGGTTCTTGTCGCAGTCGAGCGCGTCGGCGTCAACCCACAGCTTTTCGCCACTGGCCTCGATCTGCACCATGCGAGTATCCTGGTTTACGTCGAGGACCGTAAAGGAGTTGTCCTTGCCAGCTTTGATGCGCGTGGGCTGTTCGACCTTTTTGGCGGCGTCGATATCGTCTTCGTTGGAATCGCCCCACGAAGGGTAGCGTGGCCGTGACCAGCCGTTGGCGCAAACCTTCGAGGCCAGCTTTACCGCCGCCTTTGGATAGCACGCGCCCAGTGTTTTATAAGGATTGGATTTGGCGGCGGCAGTGGTGTCGCCAAAAGCATTGTCCAGACCCGTGCAAGCGCAGAGAACCATAACTAAATAAATTGCATTCACAACGTACCCCAGTGCCATAATTTTACCACGATGCCGGTGCGCTGATGATTTTGTTTACACCTGCGGTGGCCTCTCGGGTGTGTCCCGCTGACACAGGGCTGATTTTACGACTTAAACGGCTCGAAACCGCGGCATTGGCATTGCAGTCTACTTACCTGGATGACTCCAAATCAGGTACTTGCATCAGCGCTGTTTGCGCTCTTAATCGTAGTTTCCCCGGCGGCGGCCGATGTGCCGTCCGTTGGCGTCGACTCGCCGGCGGCGGACTCCGTCGTCGCCAGCGGTCACCAGCTTGACGAAAACTGGCTTGATGGCGAAAACTCGCTGACCTTGGCGCATGTGGAACGGCTCGTCGCGATGGCCCAGCTTGATCCGCAGACCGCGACGATCTTGCAAGACGCGAAAGATGTGCTGGGTGCTCAGACCACCAGGCAGCTCGTCGCCTTTATTCACATCTGCGAACCTAATCCCACTGGTGATTACTCCGGGCTCGCCGATGTGCAGGCCTTTCGCCGGCTCGTCAGCAAGTCGCTGGACGAGCAAAGCGGAAAGGAACGCGTCGATCATCGCAAGCAGATTGAGTCGATGCTTCCTAAAAATGAACGAATCACGAAACTCGAAAACCAGCCCGACTATGTTACGGCGCTGACCGCCGTGCGCGGTGGCATCTGCGTCATCGCCGGCTCGAACCTGCGAGATGCTTACTCGACCTTCATTCATGAGCTGACCCATATCGCGTATCTGGTGCCTCAGGTCGAAGACATGGATTTTCTCGATTTGTATAAAAATGCGCAGGAATATGTCGACAAGACTTTTGTCGTACCTGGGGGCGAGCTTGAGGCTAGTATCCAGGGTTATCGTGCGCTGATTCGTACCGCCCACTCTCGATATGGTTTGCCGGACGAGATTCGCGAGTCCTTTAATGACCAGGGCGAGCTGGTGGATCGTAAAAAATTCTCGGCCTATCTTCTGGGCAAAGGCCGTTATGGCGACCTGCTGCGCGAGAATTATAGCAGAAAGCTCATCGGGCTCTACAATTTGCTGGCTTCGAAAGAGAGTTTTCTCACCGATGTTTACAACGAGCGGGCTGGTTATAGCCGCAAGCGCCTATCGCCCGAACAGCATCGGCTGGTAATCGGATCGGCGCACCGGCTGCAATCCGAAATTATCGGATTGCGCGAGCTGCGCCAAAGCTATCTGAGTCGCATGGCGGCGGAAGGTATCTCGGTCAAGGTTTCCAACTAGCCGCGGATCATTTGTAAATGCCGGTATAAATGCTGGCATTTTCAGTGCACTTAACTGCGGCATGAATGCGGGGCAGATGGCGGATGTGTTGATCATCGGGGCAGGGGCGGCCGGACTCGCGGCTGCACGCACGCTGTCGCTGGAAGGCGCCACCGTTCTGATTCTAGAGGCGCGCGAGCGAATTGGCGGGCGCATTCTGAGCTTGCGTGCAGCGGCTGCTCCGCTGCCGGTTGAGCTGGGCGCTGAGTTCATTTACGGCAGGCCGCATGGTTTAATGGAAGTGGTGAACGCCGATGGGCTTCAAATTTTTGAGTTGAGTCAGGATCATTGGCTGGCGCAGCACGGTGAGCTGCGACTTGACGGGGTGTTGGGTCAGCTCAATGCCGAACGCTCGATGGAGCGCATATTCCGGGTGCGCGAAGGTTATGACGCGATTTGTGATTTCCTATTACGCTCGTCCCCGGGTGTTAAGCTACAGCTGAAGAGTATTGTCACCGACGTGCGCTGGCGGCCAGGCAAAGTTGAGGTGGTGACCAGAACCGCAGCCAGCGAACGCGTTTTTCGGGCCCGTCGCTTGATTGTCACGTTGCCGCTGGGCGTTTTTAAAGCCAAGTTTGGGTCAGAGGGCGCTGTACGCTTCTCACCGCCACTTGCTGAAAAGCAGTTGGCGGCCAACGGGCTTGAGATGGGAAGCGTCTTCAAGATTACCTTTCGATTTCGAACGCCATTTTGGCAGGACCGGCTCAATCTGGGTTTCGTGCATGCGCCGGGTGAAGCGGTGCCCACCTGGTGGGGCACGCAGCCGCTGCGGTCAGCGTTACTGACGGGTTGGGCCGAAGGAGCTTCGGCCACGACACTGCTGGGCAGCGGGCGCCAACATGCCGTAGAGCAGGCCCTGGTAAGTCTTTCGCGAATCATGGCAGTGGGTGTCGAGGCGCTCGGCGAAAAGTTGGAATGCTGGTATTTTCATGACTGGCAAAGCGATCCGTTTTCACGAGGCGCCTATAGCTATGTCGTGGCGGAGGGGCTGAGCGACCAAAAAAAATTGGCGACGCCGATTGCCGATACGCTTTTTTTTGCAGGTGAAGCATTGAATGATCAAGGGTTGAGCGGCACTGTCGATGGCGCTATCGAAACGGGAGTGCGCGCCGCCGACGAGGTTTTACAAGGAATGCAGCGCAGATTCGGCCGCGCGGCCTGAGTCGTTACTCGGGACAGCTCAGATCCGTCTTTGTGACGATCGGACAGGGATTCCGAACCACGCAACCTTTTCGACCCGGAAGTCCGGGTGCGGGAGCTGGCGCGGGGCCTGGAATTGGCCCTGGTTCGGGCACCGGCACCGGCACTGGCACTGGTACCGGGCCGGCGCCTGGGCCTTGGCTCGGTATCGGTAGCGGCACCGGTATTGGTCCCTGCACGGGTACCGGAGCGGGTAATGGTATCGGTCCCGGTCCTGGTCCTGGTCCAGGTATTGGTCCTGGCACGGGCACTGGCACGGGCACCGGTCCGGCTACTGGCCCAGGTTGGGGATAGTCGCGGTAGTGATCCTCACCGCGGCCACCGCGCCAGTCGCCATCGCGCTCTCTGTCGCGATCGCCGTCGCGATCATCAGCCGTACGTCGCGGCTCATGGTGCGAATCCTCAGGTAGATTTCTTACAACATCGCTTCCCGGCGCTGGTCCGGTTAAGCTGCTCGCGAGAAAGCTCACTTCAGTTTTCAGCGCCAAAACTCCTTTGCCATTCAGCTCATTACATTTCGCGGTACCATCAAAGGCCACCGCCAGTTGCACGTAACAGGGCTCGGAGCCATAGCCGTCGCCAAGAACTTGTTGCGGGTAGCTCAAACTTCCCTTGATGCTGCCGTCGGCGCCGATGGGAATAGCCGTCTGCTGGTCCAGCGCGGTTTTACTTTGCGCGACAACGACGCGATTTGCGCAGTCGAGTGAAAGATCAAAATCCGAAACCCGCGAATCCTTGAACGCAAAGGCCTGCCCTTTTTTTCCACCGCTCTGGGCGACGCAGCCTTGCTGCTGCTGATATCCCGCTTGTTGGTACTGCTGCGGCAGCTGCTTGCCGCAGCTCAAATTGAAGCCTCCCGTAGGACCAGTCGCAGGCTGTTGCGTTGTATTTTCCTTTGCCGCATCCGGCGCGTCGTCTTGCCTTGGCGAGCCGCACGCGTGCAGCAGCACCATTGAGGTCAAGATCAGGCCCAACTCCAATAGGATCACTTTGTGTCGGCGGTTTTCCGTTTTCATGCGGCCAACTTATGCAACCGACGGACCAGGAAATATTGAATCGACAGAAAGTATGGATCGTGTTCAATTATGAAGAAATTATGAGGGGACGAAAAAAGGACAATCGAAAGCTTCCGGTGGGCCCCCTTAAAAAGGGACAGGATCTAAAGATCCTCGCAACATTGGGCGAAACCGTCAAACGGCTGCGCAAGTGCGCCCACATTTCGCAGGAACGCATCGCCGATGTTCTGGGCTTGCATCAGACTGCGGTTTGCCGCGTCGAGCTTGGGCAGCAGAGCCTGCAGCCCTGGCATCTGCAGCAGCTCTCGGAGCTTTACAATATTCGGGTTGGCGAACTGCTTTCGGGACAAATTAATTTTTGGCAGGTTGCCGAGCGGTTCGGCCAAAAGCCGCCGTTTTCGGATCGCTATCGTGAGCTGGCTCACTCGAAGGTTCGTGAGCTCCTGCCGCTCTTGCAGTTTTTCGACACCCAAAAGGGCCGCGCTTACGTGCAGCGGCTTTTGCGTGAGGTCGACCTGGCGTTGGATTTTGATTATCTGCGTGGGCCTGACCAGCCGATTGGCGTGAACTGTTATCTCGATTTACTACGGCATAGTCTCAAGCTTGGCATGCTCGATGAGGGTAACCTCCAGCTGATGGTCGAAGAAACTCGCACCGAAGCCGTACAGGGATTTTTGCATTCGCTCTATCAAACGCAGGCCACGCCGATGAATCTGCTCAAGACTTATCTCCTGAACTCCCACCATTACGATTCGAACTTCGATTATTCCATTCTGGAGTCGGGGTCCGACGCGGTCGTGCTGGCGGTAAAGCCCACCGAGCATATGGCTAAGGTCTCGTATAAAGATGCCGAGCTGGGCGACTTTCTCTGCCGTTACAAACGTGAATATCTTTCGCAGCTTCCCGCCTATATCGGGGGCAAGCCCCTGCGAGTGCAGGAAAAAGAATGTCACTTCCATGGCGCCGCTCAGTGCGTTTACACGATTCAGCTGGCGGCTCCGGCTACGTTGTAACTCAACTTAACGAGCGGGCCGACGCGGCTCGGTGAACTGCTGATGCAGGTGCCAGTTCTGGCTTTCGCGAGTCTGGTAGCTGCACTCGATGGTCACATCCTGGATAACCTGATAAAAGTGCGGACGGGCCTCGCCTGCACGCATCGTCTTGGTGAAGTACCAGCCCAGATTCATCGGACTGTCGTCGCGCAGGCCAATGGCCAGAGAGTCGCCTCGTTCGTCGAGAAAAAAGCTGGCGTTGGTCTGGCATCCAGCAAGTGTGGTCGTCGAGATGAGTGATCTTGGTGTTACCGCCACTGAGCCGGTGCCGCAGCCAAGCTCACACATATATGGACCGGCCACGGGAAGCAGGTCGGGCTGTCCAAGCGCGCAGTCGATTTTGACATTGTCGCGGGCGTAGTGCAGGTCTTTGACTTCGGCGTTGAGTGGAATCGTCTCGGTCAGCATCCAGGCGCCATTGATGCCCAGGCCCACCGCCGCAACTGGATTTGGTCCTTCACTTTGTTCGAGCAGGAAATAGAGTCTGGGAATATTGCAGCCCGGAATCACTTCCGAGGCCACGTGTGCAAAGGAATCCAACGTCAACGTGCGTTGACCACAAGAAAAATCACAGGTGTACTTTTGGCCAGGGTCAGCTTGCGCGACTCTAGTGAGTGCAACTACGGCCAATACAGCAAATACAACCATTCCAGGATTCTTTGTCATGTTTTCTCCGCTCAGTGTGTTTCATGGAATCAAACCCGGGCGGCGCTGGGATGTCAATTGGTGAACTTACGCCTTGGGGCTGCCAAAGTGCTTCTTCAGTACCCGATGCCGATTGGTGAACACCTGGTTTATGAACCAGCGCACCAAACCTTGCGCCAGGCGCGGGTCAAAGGTCAGGCGATCGACCAGTATGACGCAATCCGCATCATTGGGATGGTCCTGGGGCAGATCATGGAGCTATCAACCGCATCCGGCCCCAAAATGTCAAACATTGCGCCGCCGGGGGCTTTCCATTCTGAAAAATTAACCGTATAGAGGGCGCAATGAATTTCATTGGTTATGCCCTACTTCTCTTCACCTTGGTGATGCCATGCGCGAGCTATTCTGCTGTCGTGGTGAATTGGGCGCATTCCAAAGACCCGGTCTTTGGTTACGAGGTCGACTATCCCGGCGACTGGCAGGTGTCTTCGCCTCGCTTGCACCGCATTAGACTTCCACTTTATGACGGCCCAATGGTGGTACGCGGCAGTCGTTTGTTCACAAAATTTAAAGACGGCAAGGTGGCTCTTCAAGTTCGCATCGCGCCGTTGCTCAAGCATGAGTCGCTTGGAAACCTGTTTAAAGCCGTGCAGTCGCGTGGCGCCGAAATTCGCGAGCTGGGCTTTAAGGTTGGCGGTGTTACCGCCAAATATATCGTGGGTGCCAGCCCGCACCCTCATCCGCATGATGTTTTCTTCAGGCATGAAAACGTAATCTATTCCGTGTCGGCCATTGCGGATCAAAACCTTCCCGGCGAGATGGAGCTGGTTTTTGAACGCATGCTTCACAGCCTTAAATTTTCCGAAGCGCCCAGTGAAGCGAAGATCCAGGCGCATTTTAATCGCTCCGATGATCCGGCGCACCCCGAACGTTTTCAGTGGCAAAAACGGTCGAATAAAATTCACGGCTACGAGCTCGAGTATTCCAAGGAATGGGGTTTTGACGGCGTTGCCACCTTTACCGAGCGTCGTGACGCCCAGACTTGCCCGGGGTGTTGCACGGTGCGGGTGTCGGTCCACGAAGCCAAAGATCTGACCGTCGATGCCTTTGCCGAGCGCCATCTGTCCGAGGTGGAACAACGCCAGGGCAAGATTGATTCGAAGGGCCTGCTCGATCTACGGCCAACGGTGGCCAAGCGTCGTCGGATAAAAGTGCCTTTCTTTATTGGTGGTGAGCCCGCGATGCGTTTTCCGGTTGAGCGTCCCGGCAACAATTACAATAAGGTCATCGATGACATCATCTTCAAGCACGGCGACCGGTTCTACGACATCAACCGGGTTTGCGTGCATGCGCTGCAGATTCAGTTTTCTGAGCTGAGCGAACATCTGCTACGCAGCTTTCAGTTCGTGGGCAGCGCCAGGCAGCCACTGCTGCGCAATATTGGCCAAAACGAGGCGGCACTTCGTTAGGCTTGCGTGTCTGGTGCTTTGACTGCACTATCGGCGTTATGAACACCGTCAGCAAAGAAGCGCTCGATCAGATTTTTTTCAAGGCTCGCACTCATAACGGCTGGCTTCCCAAGTCCGTGACCGACGAAACGCTCCACGAGCTGTATGACACCATGAAGTGGGGCCCGACCAGTGCGAATATCTCGCCGGTGCGCATCGTCTTTGTAAAGTCAGCCGCTGCCAAAGAGAAGCTGTTGGCTTGTGTTGACGCCGGCAACGTCGAAAAGATCAAGGCGGCGCCGGTCACGGCGATCCTCGCGATGGACATGGAATTTTATGAAAAGCTGCCCAAGCTTTTCCCCCATGCGCCGGCGCGCGACTGGTTTGTGGGCAACAAGCCTTTGATTGAGTCGGCCGCTTTTCGCAACAGCAGCCTGCAGGGTGCTTATTTCATCATTGCGGCGCGTGCTATCGGGCTGGATTGCGGCCCGATGTCCGGTTTTAACAACGCCAAGGTCGATGCGGCGTTCTTTGACGGAACTTCGTGGCGTTCGAACTTCCTGTGCAATCTGGGTTACGGAGACGCTGCCAAGCTGTTTCCACGCTCGCCTCGGCTGGACTTCGACGAAGCCTGCCAGATCAAGTGAACCAGATTCGGTCGGAGTCGTGGTGCGCGGTGAGCTTGAGTTTTTTACCGGGCACGAGCTTGAGCGGTGTTTCCAGGCAGTAGACGGCCTGTTCCCAGGATGAACGAGGTGTCAGGCCCGGTGTCGTGTGTGGGCCCGTGTCGATCGTCGTGGTTTCGTCCAGGCGCAGCTCGAACCAGTAGACGACAGCATGGCAAAGACCTTTGCTGGTTACTTCGAATTCGATTGGTGCTGACGAGTCGTTTTGCTTTTTTGCGAAGTCGAAGTCAAAGAACGACTTCTTCTCGGTCAACGCCCGGTACTTGTAGCGATCGAGGTGATAGCTCTTATAACGTTTGCGCGCAAATTCGTTGAAGGCGCTGACGTCAAAGCCCGCTGCGTGCGAGACGCGGTTCATCTCGTAAATTTCCTGCGACTCAATGCCCATGGCGATTACCTTGGCGCCCGAGGGAATGATCTGGGCGTTGGGTTTGAGCAGCTCTTTTTTTGCGTGCTCGTACGACGAGAAGGCTTGCTCGCCGACTAAGCCATTGTCGAAAATTTCGGCCACCAGGATGTCGGCGCGCTGGGTAAGGTCTTTGCCCACGACCAGCTCGGTTGATTTTTTGTTGATCACCTTGATGCGGTCGTCGAGTTTGTTTTGCTTGATGATCTCGGTGGCCTTGCGGGCGATAACCGGGATGACTTCGCAGGTGACGACTTCGGTGGCGCCTTGGCGGGCGGCTATCATCGACAATAGTCCTGAGCCGGTGCCGATTTCCAGGACGCGGCCGCCTTTTTTTAGAGCGGTACCCAGGGCTTTTTCGTAAGCCGTACTGCGTTCAACGTCGTTCATCATCGGAAAGTGCCATTCGTCGACGTGGCCGCCGGCAAAGTCGCTGTAGGCCAGGGCGATTTCTTCGTCGGTGGGTGGGACGCGGTCGACGCCGCCCAGGAGTTCGATTGCGAACGAGCGCCAGCCCTGCTTTTTCAAGCTGGTGGCCATTTTGGTGAGTCTCTCTAGGGTCATTGGCATGGGGGGACCATAGCT
>JBBRLF010000011.1:0-35583 GCA_038231515.1 candidate division WWE3 bacterium | reverse complement strand
ATTGGCCAAGGCATAAACTCCGCCCCGCTCAAGCCACACTTTTCCAGTTACACCGCCGTAACCAGGCGTCATCGGAATCTCAAAACCGCCGTAGCCATACAAAAGCGTCGCATTGCGACCATCGAGTTTCATCGTCTTGCGATGGACGACAAAGTACGGAATTTTCGTACCGTCGCTACTCGTGGCCTCGAACTGGTCCACGGTCAGGCCACGAGCATTGAATCTGGCTGGCAGCTGTTTGATCATTTTCCTGCCCTGATAAAGCGTCGTGGGCGTGAGAAAACTTTCAAAGGACGTAAGTGTGACATCCGTAAAGGGATCGGCCGACGCGATATCGATAATGCCGTTATCAGGCATGGGTACAGCCCGCACCTGCCATTGCAGCCTGCGGCCGTGGGCTACGCCCTTGGCTTCGAGAAGCCTGCCTTTGACGTTTTCGAGAATATCGATCAATACCGAATCTTTCGTCACCGCCACCACGCGAATCGCACTGCGGTTATCCGGCGCATAAACCAGCTCGGGGTCAGGCGAATGCCCGGGGCTTACCCCCACGGCGACCAGAGCGCCGGCCGCAAAGGTTTTCTGGTGGGACTTCCACTCGGTACGCAGGCGGACCAGCAGATTGCCTTGGAAAAAGCCCGCCACAAAGGCGTCGTCGGGTACGGCCAGGCGCGTGCGGGTAAGACTTTCGGGATTGAACAGCCAGATCTCCTGTTCGAAAAAATTCTTACGTCGCACGATCAGAGTCACCGCGTCTTCAACCGTGAACAACGTCTCGCCGCCCACCTCGTCGTCGGTCTTGGGCGCCTCAAAAACCTGTACCGCTTTTTCCAGCGGCTGCCCCCGTTTCCAAATCTTGAGCAAGCGCGGATAGCCGGCCAGCGTCAGCGAGTCCGGACCAAAATCAGTGGCAACCAGAACCGTGTCAGCGTCAATCCACGAGATATCCAGCTTGGCCTCAGGCAACGTAAAACCATCTTTGACGAACTGTCCGTGAGCCACGTCAAATTCACGCACGACTACTGCGTCCTTGCCGCCTCGTGAAAGATGCAGCAGGCAGCGGTCGTAGGTTGGTGGCAGGCACGCGCTGCCTTTCCAAACCCAGTTCTCGTGCTCAGCGGCGGCGAGCTTATCCAGATCCAAAACAACCTGCCAGCGCGGTGATTTTTTTGCGTAAGACGCAAGCGAGGTACGGCGCCAGACGCCCCGCACGTTTTTTTCGTCCTGCCAGAAGTTGTAAACGTGGCCCCCGCGGTACACGGGCGCCGGAATGCGGTCTTTGGCCAGCATGATCTTGCGCACGTCATGCTCGATGCGCGCGTAGCGGGGATCATTTTCCAGCACAGGAAGTGTCTTTTGGTTTTGCGCCCGCACCCACGCAAGTGCCTCGGGTGACTCGACCTGCTCGAGCCAGCCAAAGGGGTCAAGGGTGGCCTCGGGGCTGGCCACGGCACGCGAATGGTGGGCACAGCCCACAACGGCGGAAGTTCCAAGCAGCAGCAGCGCGACGTATTTTCTCATGCCGTCAGCTTACTTGAGAAAGATTCATTCGTGCCAGAGAGAACATTCCAGAAGACCAAGTAAAATAGTCGGCTGGGGAATAAAAAGGCGCGTAATCCCATCCTATATCGCTATAATGAGATGATGAAGTTTCTTGCCGCCTGCACCTTTCTGTTCAGCTCACTTGCGCTCTCGATGCCCAGCGCCACTTACGCTGGTGACACCTTTCGTTTTCGCCTGCCCACCGATCCTGCAACGCTGGATTGGACGCTGGCCGCTACCAGCTTTGAAACCTATATTTTAATGAACATCATGGAAGGCCTTGTCGAAATCGACAGGCACCTCAACGCGGTTCCGGCACTGGCCGACTCCTGGGAAGTATCCAAGGATGGGCTGGTCTACACCTTTCACCTGCGCCCCGGGGTGAAGTGGTCCGATGGCGTTATGCTGACCTCAAAAGATTTCATCACGTCGTGGAAGCGCCTGCTTGCACCCGGCACCAAGAACGAATACGCGAGCTTTCTTTTTGACGTGGATCATGCCGAAGACTTTCACCGCGGCAAGCTCAAGGACTTCACCCGTGTTGGCGTAACGGCCACCGACTCCGAACATGTGCAGATCCGCCTGCGGCGAGTGGTCCCTTACTTCATGACTCTGCTTTCATTCTGGGTCACGTTTCCGCAGCGTGAAGATCTGGTTAAGAAGAAGGGCTGGAATCTGCCGCCACGCCTGGTTACGCTTGGGCCCTACAAGGTCACCAGCTGGACCGTGGGCAAGGAAATCGCATTCGAACGCAACGCGCTCTACTACGGCACGGCGCCCTCGGTCGCGCACGTCAAAGCTATCATCGAACCTGACGCCGAAAAGGCACGTAAACTCTTTGCCGAGAACAAGATCGACGTGCTGCTCGACGTGACCAACGACGACCTGGTCGACTACTCGCCCGAGACGGGCAAGGTGCTGCGCCAGTTTGATTATATCTCTTCGGTTTTCGTCGCATTCAATACCCTGGCCAGCCCCTTTCAGAAAAGTGACGTGCGGCGTGCGATTGCTCAAGGACTCGATCGCAACGGAATACCAGCCGCGCTCAAGGGTGGCCAGATCCCGGCCGAGTCGCTAATTCCCAAAGGCATCGCCGGCTATGAGTCGATGTCGATGCCCATTTCCATCGAAGGTGCGCGCCTGGCCCTGCAGTCAAGCGGGTACAAGTCCGCCTCGGAAGTTCCCCCCATCACGATTCTGTGCCTGGCCAACAAGCATCGTGCGGCGGCTGAATATATCCGTGCGACCATGCGCACAGCGCTCGATCTGAATTTGGAGATCAAAGCCGTGCAGCCAGCGGAATACGCGCGGCTGCGCAGGAATGGCAAATATCAGATGGTCATCTCGCAGTGGGGAGCCGATTATCCTGATGCCTCGAGCTTTATGGAGCTTTTTCTCTCCGATAGCGATGCGAACTACACGCATTGGAAAAATCCACGTTACGACCGCCTGGTAAATTCGGCAGGGGGCTCGCTGAAAGTAATGGAGCGACTCAAAACCTATGCCGATGCCCAAAAGATCCTATTGCAAGACGATGCCATCATTATACCGCTCTATTATCCCAAGATTACGGCGCTGCTTGGACCTGGCGTTTCGGAGCTCGAGATAAATCCGCTTAACTATATGTTTTTTAAACGGATTATATTAAAGTAGGCGCCTGTACATTGCCGATCCCGCATGATACTTGACCCGCTGCGTCAATTACTATGTGGAAACAAACCTCTCTTTGCATCATTGCGGCAGCCCTTAGCGTAACGCTCCCTTTGAGTTGCTTTGCCGCCGCCTGCACTGAGTTGAAATTTGTCCCCGTGGCTCCGACCGGCCATTCCGCCACCGCGGCCTGCCATCCTGGCATCGACAAATCCGCGTGCCAGATCAATAAAGGTTTTTCCCACTTCGACACAGTCACGCTGGCCGATGGCAAAACCGCGCATCGCATCCGGCTGGCTCAGCCGTCGTGGCGCGACGAGCTCAACTATATTTCACGGCTGGCCAACTCTCCGATCATTCGCGAGGTCAATGCTTTGCGCATTCGCGCGCGGACGATGGCCGCGCATGGTGCTGCGTGCGAGCCCAACTATATTTACATCGGCGACGAGACGATCTTCGGCGTAGGCCCGGCTTACGTCAGCTCGGAACGTTTTCTGCTCGGCAGCACAGTGACCACCAATCTGATCATGGCCGAAGACGCCAAGGCCCCATTTCATATTCCACTCGCCATGCTGACCAAGGACAACCTGATCGAGCATTCCTACTACGAGACGGTCGTGGCGCACGAGCTGGCGCATGGAATCATGCAGGACCTTTACGGCATCGATGAGTTCTCCAAGCTCGAAAAGCGCGTGGTGAGCCGTGACGGCCATTTCGCCAGCGGCATCACCGACCCCACGCTGGCGTGGATCGAAGGCTTTGCCGAAGGCTTCGAAGCTTATCTGGGCGAACGATATCTGACCGAAGCGCAGCAGACCACTCCGGTGCTCGACAAGATGATGCTAGACGTGCAGAACCGCATCGGCGACTTCAACTCGTTTGGCTGGAAGGGCTACCTGTTCACGATACCGGGCACCATCCTGCGCACGGCCAATACCATGTTGCACATGGACGACTTCGTCTCTGACTTCCTGAAGGCCGAACGTCAGCGCAGCATCCGCGACAACGAGTACGTGCTTGCAGGCAGCTTTAGCAACCTGTCGCACCACTACGGCATACCCATCGCCAGCAGTCAGGTTGATGCCGAGCTGGTGCTCAACTACACGCCCGAAAGCAGTGACGCCATTTACAGCAAAGAAGGCGTGGTCGCGCATTTCATCTATCGCCTGCTCAAAGCCCAGCTCGCCGACCAGGTCTTCGATACGATCTTGTATGGCAAGCCCCGCGACTTCTGGGAGTTCGCCTCGGAGCTTCGCACCGGCCTGACCGACGAAGAATTTGAACGGGTGGCTGACGCCTACAAAACCACTTTCACCGAGGCGGGACGCATGGCCGTGCAACATCGCCTGCGCGTGTTGATCGACCCCGACAACCGCAAGGCCGTTGGCCTGAATACACAGTCCGTCGAAATCACCTATGCCGAGCGCCTGGCCAAAATCGAAGTGCCGACCCGGCTACCCATGCCTAAGGATTTTTGGATCGAGTTCTGGAACGGCTCAGTCGTTCACCAGAAACTGTACGGGCGTCTGGATCGTATCAACCTAGCCACGGCGATACCCGGACGGCTCGACGACTTCTTGAAAACCCTGGGGCTGGAAGGCGACGCGCGCGAAAGTCTGCTGGCGCGTTTGCTGAATGCCCGCAGTGACCTTATCTTTACAGGCAAGACCAGCACCGTTGAGCAGTTTGCCGCCGCCTTGCGCGCTACCCAGGCGCCCAATACCGGGGCCGCCGCAACCGAACTCGAGCTGATGCGCCGCTGTTTTCTGACCAAATGCCTGAGTTCGCCACTGCCTGGCGAAAAGTGAGATTTCGCATTCTTCGCGGCATTTATGTGTTATGAGGCGCGACCACTGTTTTAAACAAGAGGTACTGGAATGCAAGTTCGGATCGTCCTCACTGGCGGGCCAAGCGCAGGCAAAACTACACTTCTCGATCTGCTGCACAGGCAGTATGGCGATCTGGTGGCCGTGGCCCCGGAAGCGGCCAGTATACTTTTTCGCGGTGGCTTTCCCCGCCCCGTAACCCTTGATGATCGCATCCACACCCAGCGTTCCATCTATCAGCTGCAAAAAGAGCTCGAGCTGCAGTCCATCGATCGCGCAAGCGGCGCACCGCTGTTTTGCGACCGCGGAGCCCTGGACGGCGCGGCTTACTGGAACGGTACCTTGAAAGAATTCTGCTTTGCCATGGGAACCTCCATCGAGCGCGAGCACGGGCGCTACACGGCCGTCTTGCATCTGCAAACTGCCGCCGAGGGCCAGGGCTACTCCAATACGGACGTGCGTACCGAAACGCCGGCCGAAGCCCAAAAGCTCGACGAGCGCATCGGCGAGGTCTGGGGCAAGCACCCGAACTACATCTTCATCGGCAACGACGGCACGTTTGTGGATAAGCTCAATGCAGCTCTCAAAGCGCTTACGCCCTATCTGCCCGAGGCCGCCACTATCGAACCGCGCCGTCGGTACGCGACGATCGGTGATTTGATTTAGAGTCGTTAATCAAGAGCTCGGTCAGCTGAGCCCGGGCCTTTTCACGAAGCTTGCCGCCCTGGCGCCACCAGGCCGAAGGGTGCGGCACCGTCATTAAATGGCGCCCCTGACCCACCAGGCCGACCGCCCGGTTTACAAACCACTGAGCGTCATTGCCCAGGCTTACAATCGGGGCGTGGGCCAGGCTTGGATGCACCAGCCGTGCACGCAGCAGCTCAATGGCGGTTTCAACCGATTCTGTTGAACTCAGCTTCTTGTAGGTCGTCGGCGCAACCTTCGAAAAACCAAGGTGCGTCACCGGATCGGCAGCAGGCCCGGTGGCCTGCATCACCTTTGGATCAATGGGGAACTGCACGGCGTTAAGTACTGCAAAATTCCCCAGTTGGCACAACTTGAGTTCACGAACCAGCGACGTGTCAGGCGAATCCTCGTCGGCAAGCAGCCCGCCAATCATGCGCCAAAAGGCCTGTCCGGCCTTGCCGCAAAGCGGACGGCGGGCAGCCAGGTCGTCGGGCTCGATTTCATTGATGTGCGGCGACTCGGCGACAAAGATAAGCCCAGGCCTGAAACTTCCCAATTGTGAACGTTGCCCGGGAGCCAGGTCTGGAACCAGATAGCGGTCACGATACGCCGCATTAGCGGGCCAATCTCTGCATGTTTTGATTGGTTTCGGTGCCGTCATACGATAAGGGTTAGTCCATGTGGAATTTAATGCCAAGCTCTCTGATCAGCACGACTGATCAATTTTTTCATATCGAGGACGTGTCGCGCGTTACCGAAACGCTGCACCTTGATGTGCCCGTGATCAAGGGTCGAGTTTGGGGTGGCGAAGAACGCAGTCATGCCTGGTCGGTTGAGTGCGAATCGTTTGAAGACTTTCGTACGGCATTGGAAAAGATGGCCGCGCGCGTGGAATTTCTGGCTTATGACGAAATGTCGCTGGATGAAGACACGCTTCGCGTCGTGCAGGAAGACCTGCATCGCTTTGCCGAAGAAGAAGGCATTGCAGCGGATACGATCGCCAAGGGCCTGGCGGCCTTGCGCAGTCATGAGAACGAAGTTTTTTCAGTTGTCGCTTATGCGTTTCTGACCAGCGGTCGCGTTCTTTTCGTGCGCGCGCAGAACGAACTCGCCCGCTTCGTTTATCATCCCGATCGTCTGCTTTCGAACGAAGGTCTGTCGCGCGTTCGCAAGCTCAAGACTTTGATCGAACATTAATCCCGGTCGCTACGCCTCTGAGCTGATGTCGAATCGTATTTCGAAACACGAGCCCTAATCCCATGCTCATGGTGACGATACCCGCGCCCGTGACGACCACTGGAGCCGTGAAACGGTCCGCCAGCCAGCCCATGGCCAGGCTGCCAAACGGCATGGTGCCCAGAAAGGTCATCGTATAAAGACTCATCACGCGGCCCCGCATGGAATCGTCGACCAGCTGTTGAATCGCGTTATTCATCGTGGGAAACACGCTCATCATATAATAGCCAATCGTAAACATCGCGCTCAGCGACAGCCAGAAGTTGCGCGACAGGCCCAGCATAATCAGTCCCAGTCCCCAGAACAGCACGTCGCGCATCAGTCGCCGCTTGATCAGCTGCGCATCATGCACGCCATTGAAAAGCAGAGTGGCCAGAATAGCGCCGGCCCCCAGCATACCGTTGAGCCAGGAAAGCGTATAAGCATTGCCGCCTAAAACTTTAAGACCAAACACGGGCAAAAGCACGATGTATGGACAGGCAATCAGACACACGAAAGTACTGAGCACCAGGATACGAAAGATCACGAGATGCTTGCGGGTATAGCCCACGCCATCGGCAATGTGCCTGAGCACGCTCTTGGTTTCATGGTTGCGCCTGGGCACCAGAATTTTCATCGAAGCCAGGCCATAGATTACCGGAATATAGCTTAGGCCATTAATCGTGAAACACCAGCGCTCGCCCACCGCAGCCACCAGCACGCCCGCCAGCAGTGGGCCAAACATGCGCGTGATATTGATGAGCATCGAGTTCAAAGCAATCGCGCTGGCCAGGTCACCCTTGCCCACCATATCCACGGCAAAGGCATGACGCGTGGTCATGTCAAACGAGTTAACCATTCCCAGGATAATGGCAAGTATCACCACGTGCCAGAGCTGCACGATTCCCAGAAAGCATAGTGCGGCAAGCCCCAGGGCCTGTACCATTTCTACCACCTGGACGATGATAAGAATCTTTCGTCGATCGTAGCGGTCGGCCACGAACCCCGAAAACGGCGCGATCAAAAAGGCCGGCAACTGCCCGGCAAACATAATGATGCCCAGCCAGTAAGCCCGCTGATGACTTAATTCATAAACCAGCAGTGCCTGCGCAAACGACTGCATCCAGCTGCCACTCATCGAGATGAGCTGCCCGGAAAAATATTTCATGTAGTTCGAGTTCTTGAGAATTCGAAGCGGGCCCGGCGGAACCGGAAACAAAAACGTCTTCGAAGGTGCTGACGGCGGCATGCCGCACCAGCATAACGGCTGAGCTACCCAGGCGACAAGGGCAATTGCCTCGGAGTTGATCCAGGCTAGTTTTGCTAGCCCATTTTGCCGCGAGCGCAGAGAACGAAGCGGGTTTGTAAACAGGGCCTAGCGAGGTGCCGCGAATTCCTGCACCCAGTAGGGCCATTTCTGCTGATGATTGGCGGCGGCCTCTGCGTAGCCCAAGCCAATCTCGGTGTAGGCCGGATTCAGCAAATTGGCGCGATGACTCTCGCTATTGATCCAGCCAGCCATGACCTCTTGGGCACTGAGCTGCCCCATGGCAATATTCTCGCCGCAAGTCTTCCAGACATAGCCGGCTTGACCAATGCGGTCGCCAAACGAATCGCCCTCGGGCGCCTGGTGATCAAAGAAGCCGCTCTGAGCCATGCGCTCGGCATAGAGTTGAGCCGCAGCGCTTAATTCCCGATGTAGCGCCACCGCCGGCAAGCCATGCTCTGCCCGATAGGCATTGGCCAGAGTAAGAACCTCGCCGAGCAAAGCCGAATCAGGCTGTGCGGGCTGCCGATTGTGGCGGTCGTCGGGACATTGCGGACCGGGATCTTGAGTTCGAGGATGGGAGTCGGGTGTTCCAGGTGCGGGTTCTGGTGGCCGGTGGCCCGGATCCGGTGGGCGGTGATCGGGGCCCGGTGAACTGGGTCCGTGATCAGGACCTGGTCGGGGGCCGGAGCAGGGTCCGCCTGGACAGGGCCCAGGTACTGGACCGGGCACGGGTTCTGGAACCGGCCCTGGTACGGGACCTGGTACTGGCCCCGGTACTGGTCCCGGTACTGGTACTGGTACTGGTACTGGTCCCGGTACTGGCCCCGGTACTGGTCCCGGCACCGGCCACGGTCCTGGCCCGGGTCCCTGCGCTGGTCCCGGAACTGGTACTGGTACCGGCACTGGCCCGGGTACTGGTCCAGGCACCGACGGTCGCTCGCCGGGAACTGGCAATTTTCCGCCAGACCCCCTACCCGGTTCGGGCACCGCAATGGGTCCCTTCTTCGGTAGTGGCGGCGTAACGGGTGGCGGTATTTCCGGCACCGGCACGGGCACGGGTTGACTCGTCAGAATCCGATCTGCCGCAGCACTTGTAGTTTTGGCGCCACTACCATTTGCGCCCGGAACATCCGCCATGGTCCAGCCCATGTGAAGTCCATTCTCGCCACAGCTCGCGAGGGCAAAGCTGACTCCGAAAATCGCGCAGACCGACTCGATCTTCATACGGCATAAGCACTCTGCACGTCCCGGACCAGCGCACGGCCAGCCGGCGCGAGCACCTCAGCACAGTTTTCAATTGCAGTTCTTCGCTGCAGTTTGCACGCGACACGCGCCGCCGACGCGCAAGCGCGCTACGACGAAATAGTATTCTGTAATGAAAAATCGAGACCACCATCCACGCACAGAGTTTGCCCAACAATCCAGCTCGACTGGCGGGAGGCGAGAAACCGAATCACCTCGGCAACTTCCTCAAGAGTCGGCTCGCGCTTGAGCGGCCCGGAATCGACAAACATTTTATTAACATGCTTAAAGGCCGGCCCCAGGTATTTGCGGGTCGAGTCGGTGCTGAGAAAGCCCGGGTTCACGCCATTAACCCGAATGCCGCGCTCGGCAAGCTCGTGCGCATAATACGAAGTCAACGTTTCCAGCGCGGCTTTTGCCGCTCCCAGCAAGCCATGGCGCGGTACCGCTTTGAGCGTATCCATACCGCTAATCGAGATCACCGAGCTGCCCGGCTTCATCATCGCGGCCGCGCGCTGCACGCCCAGAATAAAACCCTTCACCGAGATATTGAAAGTTTTGTCGATGTGGTGAGACTTAAGTTCGATCAGATCTTTAAACGCCGTGGCGGCGGCATTGTGCACATAAATATCCAGCGACTTCGTAAATCCGGCCAGCTCGTCAAAGACGCGCTCGGTGGCACCTTCCTCTGAAAGATCAGCCCGGATAGTCTGGCATTTTACGCCAAGTCGGCGAATGGCAACGGCGGCCTCTTCGGCTCCTGCATCATCACTGCGATACGAAAGATAAACGTCACAGCCTTGTTGCGCAAACATCTTTGCCGCGGCTAATCCCAAACCTTTCGTTCCGCCCGTGAAGAGCGCCGATTTTCCAAAAAACTCACCGTTTTTTTGCTGCATGCTGACAGCCTAAACTAACTTTAGACGGAATCCAAATCGGATTACATGCTATAACCAGTGCCATGAGCAAAGTCATCGAACTCAACGACGATACCTTTAAAACCTCGCTTGCCGCGGCCCCGCTGGCCTTTGTCGACTTCTATGCCGACTGGTGCGGCCCCTGCCGCCTGTTCTCGCCGGTTTTTTCACGCGTAGCCGACAAATACGGCGACATCGCCTTTTTCAAAATCGATGGCGACCTGTATCCGGAGTCACGCAGCGAGGTGACGATCGACAACCTGCCATTTATCGCAGCCTTTCGCGACGGCAACTTCGTCGAAGGTTTCTCCACCACAGTCGAAGCCGGGCTGGAAACTTTCATCAGCCGCATGAAGGAGACGGGCAAATGATTCTGGCGGTTGTCAAAGAACTCGTAGGCCGGCACTCCAAAGTCGAGCTCGACGAGGCCATCACCAAATTTGAAACCGACCTGAGCAACGTCCTGAACGTGGCCGGGGCCGACGACGGCGAAAAATTAAGCAATCTGCTCGCCGCCTCAGGCATCAAAGCCCGCATGGACAAAGGCATGAGCCTGAACGACGCCATACGCGAACACTCGCAACGCATGCGCTCGATTCTCGCCAAACCCGCCACCAAACCAACGAGATAAGACGGCCGCTTGGATAATATCACACACTCGCTGATCGGACTGGCCACCGCCGAGCTGGCCACGCAAACCAGAGCCAGGCACAATCCCAAAGCCGCCGGAAGATTACGTCTGACGGCCTTGCTGGTCGCCGCCGCGAGTAATAACGTGCCTGATCTGGATTTTCTTCTCAGCTCGCTTACGGGTGGCCAAATTGGCTATCTGCTGCAGCATCGCGGTTACACCCACACGCTGCTGCTCGCGCCGCTTCAAGGTCTGCTCATCGCTGGCCTGGCCTGGCTCTGGGCCTGGCGAAAAAAACCCACCTGGACAAAAGCCGATCGCAACTGGCTGCTGGGGCTGGCGCTACTCGGGCCACTGCTGCACATCGGCTTTGATTCCCTGAACTCGTATGGTGTGCACCCTTTCTGGCCCTTCAATAGCCACTGGTTTTTCGGTGACACGATTTTCATCATCGAACCGGTAATCTGGATCACACTGCTGCCGCTGCTGATCTTCGAAAGTGTTTCCAAACCGGCCAAAGTTATCTTCAGTAGCCTGCTCACGCTGATCGTGGGGGCCTGTGTGTTCACCGGCTATGTGCCCTGGCAGCTTACGCTGATTCTGGTTGCAACCACCGCCTGGCTGCTCGGGCTGATGTGGAAACTCAAGTCTGGCGCACGCGCCGTCGTGTCGACGGCCGCCTGCCTTTTTCTGGTTCTTGGTTTTGCGGCTACCTCAAGCCATGTTCGAACTGCTGCCACCACCATGGTCCTGCACGAGTTCCCGGGCACGCAGGTGCTGGATATCGCGCTTACCCCAATGCCGGCCAACCCCCTGTGCTGGTCACTATGGACGGTCGAAACCATGCACGGCTGGTACTTCGCGCGACACGGTACCTATGCGCCGGCCGCCGCGTTTTTTGGCGCCGCCGACTGCCCCGAATTTCGCATGGCCAGCGCCCATACCTTTCCGCTTGTACCCGTGCCCGGCCCACTGCGGCCCGAGCTGCTGTGGCTCGAGCAGTTTCAGGCGCCGATTTCCGAGCTGCAGAAACTCGACAAGCAGTCCTGTCTCGTCGCGGGCCTGCTTAAGTTCGCCAGAGTACCCGCATGGGTGAAAGCCAAAGATGGCACCACCATCGTGGGTGACCTGCGTTTTGACCGAGGCGGCACCAAAGGCCTTGCCACTGTCATCGTACCCGCCACGATCGACCAAGAACTCTGTCCCAAGCACGTGCCAGACTGGATCGAGCCGCGCCGCGATCTTTTTGTCGGCGACTGAGCCGCGCCAAAAGCCCGGCTTAGGCTCAGGCGGCTTTCTTGTCTGCGTCCACGGCCGGGACGTCGCTACTTCCCGACACCAGATGGTCAGCGTAGTTTCGCGCCACCACCGAAACATAATGGGCCACGCCAAACCGCGCCAGAAACTCCCGCTTGGCATTCGAGGCCAGCTCCGCGCGCAGCTTTTCATCGTGGGCCAGCCGCACCAGTGCTTCAGCCAGGTCTTTGGCGTCTCCGGGCTTGAACAGCAGTCCGGTACTCTCGGAAAGAATCAGCTCGGCCAGCACGCCGATACGCGAGGCCACCACTGGAATGCCGACGCCCATGGCCTCGGCCACATCACTGTGAAACGGCGCCAGGTCCACGCTTGAATTCACATACAGCATCACTGTCCGTCGCGTCAGCTCGGGCGCGATGCCCACGGCGCCATCGTTCAGCGAAATGGGCTGCACGCTAAGCGCGTCGTCGATTTTGAGAGTGCGTCCGAACTCCTCGATGACCGTGATGTGCGCGGGGTCACTGCCCTCGACCAGCACCACGGCCCGCAGCTCAGGCACTTCACGAAGCGCCTGCTCAAACGCGATTAAAAAGGTCTTGTAGCCATTGGCGTTTTCAAACGAAGCCACGGTCGCCACCAGGGGCTCAACGTGCACGGTCCTGCGAATAGCCGCAAACAAGGTGGGGTCATAGCCGCGGTAAAGCACGGTCATGCCCTTGCGCCAACGTTGGCTGCGGCCCAGCTGGTGGGCGACGAACATCGAGCTCGCCACCAGATGGTCACTGAAAATCGCCGCCAGATTACAAAACAGTCGCAGCCCCATGCCGGGCGTCAGGATAGTCCATAGATTCCAGATCAGCGGAACATTGAAGCGCACCTTGATGCCGATCGAAAGCAGATGCGCACGCAGGCCATCGGAATGGAGCACGCCAAAGTTGTACATTTTGAAATAGCGAAAAAGTTTACGATAATAGGCCAGCAGCCCATAGGCCGCCTCAAACCAGCCGCGGACGCCGCCGCGATTCGACAACGCGGCCCGAAAGGTTGCCGGCATGGCCAGCACGTCGGGCTCGATGCCACGCGCGCGAAGCTGCTCGGGCAGCCCGCCCGTGGACTCCGGCACCAGCACTCGGAAGACGAACTTTTGGATCAGCAGCGCATCAATCAGCGCAACCACCGCGCGTTGCGAGGGGCCCAGGCGGGTGCTGTCGAAGTAGAATAGAATTTGGCGACGCTCGTCTTCGGATAATTCAGGCTCGACACCAGCTTGCTTTTTCATGCCGCCTTCTTTCGCGGCTTGCTCCAGGCTTCGCGCCCCAGATGATCAACTGGCCCGCGCAAACATTGGGCGATGCCATGCAGATACCGCGCATTTCCAGCCATGCTCTTGGCCGGCGGCTGCGGCTCGACAATCAGCAGACCAATCGTGGCCGGCGCGACACCTCGCGCCAGCGGCGAGGTTACCGCGCAGTAAATTGTTCCCGCCGTTTTCAGATGCTCCACCGTCGTGCGCTTGTCGATCGCATCTTTGGCCAGCATGGTTTTCGAGAAATCTTCCTCATGCTCCAGGGGAAAGGCCTCGTAGTTCGAAGAAATACAGCGGCCCATGCGGCCATTCAGGCTGAAGAGCGCAAGCCTGGCGCCGCCAAAACAGCCCGACAGAAACGTAAAATACCGGGCCACGGCTTCGGCAATCTTGCCGTCGCTGAACATCAACATCTCAGACAACACCACCGCCACCATGGGGCTCGAAGGCAGACGCACGGGTATCACCGGAATGGGCGCCTGCTCGATGGCTTTATCGAGCAGCGAAAGCAGCTCGCCGGGTGGCGCCCCTTGCGCATCGGCAAACGGATCGATGCCGTCCGTATTCATCTTCTCGGTCTCGATCATACCCGAGCCGCTGAAATCCAAGCCGTCAGCAGTGGCCTTTTCGCGCTTCTTTTTAGCCTCTTCGGTTTCGGCTTCGGCGTCGTCAGCGGCGGCCTCGCCCTCTTTGCGTTTGAGTTTTTTACCCGAACTCAGATCGAGGGTTTCGCCTTCACCATTGGACCGCTTCGCTTCTTCGGCGGCGGCCTCGGCCTCCTTGTTTTTAATCTTCTGTTCGAGCGCGGCATCGGCTGCGGCGTTTTCCTCTGCGGTGCGGGCTTTTTTCTTTTCGGCGGCGGCTTCCGAGCTACTGGCATTTTCCTCAGCGGCTTTTTTGCGTTTCAAACCCAGGGCGTCGAGACTTTCTTCCTGTTTTTTCTTTTTCTCGGCGGCGGTTTTTTCGCCAAGCTGAACCGCTTCCTCGGCACGCTTTTTCGCCAGCTCCTCTTTGGCCTTCTTTTTCTCTTCAACCTCCGCCTTCAGCTTCTCAGCCGCTTCGGCCTTGCGCTTCATGGTGGCGGCCGGCGAAATCGAAAGCAGAAAGGCCTGCGTGCCCGCGCTGAGGTTTGAGAAGCCCTCTATTTTTTTGGCTTCAGTTTTTTTGCAAACCCACTTCTTGCCCGCAATGACGTACATGGGGCGGGCCTCGCCGCGATAGACCCACCAGACTTTTATGGAGTCGACGGTCTTCGTCTTGTCCGTCCGAATTGCTGGATCGACGAAGACGAAAAGCTTGGTGCCATCGTCGTTCCTGTCGGCCGTACCCGTTGCCTCCCAGGTGCCCGTAGTTACGCCGAAGTGATCATGCGGATACTCGAACTTCAGCTCGTCAGCGCCTTCTTTGAGCTTCATGCGCGCAGAAACAGCGTCGAGCTCGATGATCTTGTCGTCGCCGTCGTCGTCGTCCTTCTCCTGATCGGAGTCATGGGCGTTCATCTTGCGGCCCTTGTCCGGCCCGCTCTGTCCCAGCGAACGTCCGCCCGTGGGGTCATCGGACATCGACTGGGTGCCGCCCAAGGCGTCCTTTTCGCGTTTCTTCTTGAGAAAATTTCTGGAGCCGTCGCCCAGATCGTCGGCGTCGTCACTCTCTTCGTCGCTCTCGGCGCCCCCGGTGCCCATGCCACGCGGCTTTTTCTTGCCGGTCGCCGCGACCGCTTCGCTCTCTTCTTTCTTCTTACCTTTTCGTTTGAGCTCTTCGGGGCTTAGATCATGCCCTTTCCAATCTTTCTGCGAGTTGATGTGCTCGGTGGTTGCCTCATTCTTGCCACCAATCGCCGCCTCTTTGTCATTGAGGCCGTTCTTGGTGTAATCCGCGTTTTCATCGCCAAAATCCATGGCCAGCCCCGCGAGCGCGTCCAGCTTCTTTTTCTTGGCCTCTTCCTCGCTGATCTTTGGATCTTTTACGCCCATACCCAATTTGGGCTTGGTGGTAGGTTTGGCGGCGCCACCGCTCGGCTCGTTGCCCAGGGGCTTGCCGCTCGCCTCGGTGCCAGCCTCGGCGGCCTCTTTTTCTTTTTTCTTGGCGTCGTCGTCTTGCATTTCGAAGTCGCGAAAATCGAGCCCCGCCATTGGATTCTTGGGCTTGTCTTTCTCGCCAGGAGTTTTTATGCCATTGATGCCTGGCTTTTTACCGTCTTTTTCCTCGGTCTTGCCTGTGGGTTTGCCAAAGCCCGTAGCTTTGGGCTTGAGGGACGCCAAGTCGCCAGCGTCGTCGGCCCCGGCTTTACCGGCTTCTTTACCCTTTTCGCCTTTGCCGTCCTGGTCTTTCTCTTTGTCTTTGCCCAGAAGCTCGCCGCCCTTGGCGCCGGGCTGTCCTTTTTTATTACGCTGCTTCGTAAGCTCATCAAACTCCTCACCTTCGATCAGCTCATCAGCTTCTGATTTTGCACTGTCCTTGATTTCCTCGTCGGCCGGTGCCGAGGGATCCTTTTTCTTCCAATCGGCTCCGGGCTTTTTCGCACCATCGAGGCCCTTGGAGTTAAGCGGAGTTTTCTCCTCTTCACCCGCCTTCGGTCCGGCTTTCTGGTCTTTCTTGACGTCGTCGTCCTTCATTTCGAAGTCGCGAAAGTCGAGCCCGCCCAGGGCGCCGGCTTTTTTCTTCTCTTCTTCCGGCTTGATCTTGTCGTTGACGGGCGCCTGCCCGTCAGACTCGTTGAAATGGTCCTTCACCTTCCAGCCAGGCAGCTTGGCGTCCTTGCCGATGTTCAGGCCATCGGCGTCGGCCGAAAGTTTTGACTCCAGCTCTTTTCCATTTTCGTCCACTACGGCAAGCTTGGGCTTTTCACCGGCAAACTCCCATTCGCCGCCTGCAAACTTCGGCTTCTCGCCGGTAAACTCATACGCCCCTTTTTTCTTGGGCTTGGTCGGGTCTTCGCCCTTTTCCATGAAGCGCCACTGGGTTTCGCCGTCCTCGGTCTTCTTCATCTGCATCCATTCGCCATTTTTGGGGTCGGGCCCCTTCATGCGCATGGTCCATTTTTTTCCCTCCTTCTTGACCTTGTTGCCTTTGAAGACGAAGACCTCGCCCTCTTTGCCGTCTTCGTTCTTCTTCTGACCCATCACCTCGTTGTCGACGCCGTCTTTGGCCTGTCCCTTCAAGACGGTTTCGTCCCCACCCTTGCCGGTCTTGGCCGCTTCCAGACGAGCCAGCTCGGTGCGACGCGAAGCACGGCGCTGCCCGCCGATAGCTTTGGTCTGTAAATCGATTTTGAATTTGAGCGAGCGTTCGGGAATCGGCTCGACGATATATTCGTGGCACCCCGCCGCTTCAAACGTTTGAATAATGGTTTGATTTTTGATCTTGGACAACAGCAGGCATTTTACGCGATTCTTTTTGACGTCGGCGCCCAGCACCTTGAGCATCCCGAGCAGCTTGATGACGTCGTTGTTCTGCACGATCGAGCCGATGATCATGCAGGGAAGCAGCGCCCGCGCCAGCACCGGCGCGTTGGTGGTCGAAGCTTCGTAGATCTTGTTGGCCGGATCAGACATGAAATGTTCTTTAAGCTTGGCGACCGTCTCGTTATAAGGCGCGATCAGAATGATCTGAACCTTGTCGCTGATCGCACCGCCTTCAAAGTTGCTGATCGAGGCGGCAGGATTGGTGGGCGCCGCCGCTGGAGCAGACGAAGGGGTACCTGGCGCCGGAGTGCCCGCTGCGGGCGCGGCCGTGCTGGTATTTACTGCCGGGGTGGCGGCAGACGCAGGGGTACCTGGCGTGCTGTCGTCCTTTTTGGGGTCGACGGTCGCTGCTTTCTCAACCCCTTGTTTCCACAAGCCTTTGATACTTGAGGGTTTTCCGCTATCGTCTGCCAAAACGCAGTCCTCCCGGTTCCAATACGCATCGGAAGAAAACGTGTTCGGCCCAAGCCCATTTTTACTCTTATCTCCCGGCAGATATACCGATATAAGGATTACTAAATTGGAGAAAACATGGCCGATTCAAAAAAACGTACGGGTGAAAAACCCGCTGCTGGCAGTTCCCCTTCGCCTATCTCGCCCGCCTCGACTGAGCTGCTCGACACGCTTACGCGTCGCGCTCTTTACTACTCGACCCAGATGATTCATCAGGCGAACCATCGGCCTGAAAAGACCAAGGGTGACCCCAAGGTCGGCGGCCACCCCGCCGCCTGCGCCAGCTCTACCCACATTCTGGGGGCGCTGCACTTGCTCGTGCGCCAGCCTCAAGATTATATCGCCGTCAAACCGCATGCCTCGCCGATGGACCACTCCTACGGGCATATGCTGGGAATGTTTTCGCACGAGGACGGAAATCCCTTTACCGAAGACGAAGCAAAGAAAGTCATGCTGCGCCTGCGCGCCTTCATGAACCCCGAAGACCCAAACCGCGAGCCGGCGTTTCAGTCTTATCACGCGGTGTGGGATCCGGATAACTTCAACTTCTTTCCGAGCGGTACTGTCGGTATTCCGCCAGTGGTTTCGGCCTACACGGCGCTGGCCTATCGCTTTGCCGAAAGCCACGGCTTTGAGGTGCCGGCCAATGCGCATTTCTGGTCGGTCATCGGCGACTCCGAGTTCCGCGAAGGTTCGCTGGCCGAAGCCATGCCCGACATCGCCGAACGCGGACTGGGCAGCGTGACCTGGATTGTCGACTACAACCGCCAAAACCTCGACGGTACCCGCATGGTCAACGAAGAAGGCATCTGCGGCACCGACAACGACCGCATCGAGCGCATGGCGCGCGCCAACGGCTGGGACGTGATTCAGCTGCGCCACGGCCGCAAACGCGAAGCTTTTTTCAAAAAGACCGGCAATGACGAGCTTCAAAAAGTAATCGAACACCTGTCCGACTTCGAGCTGCAGGCCTTGCTGCTCAAACGCGACGGTAAAGTCACGCGCACCCGCTTTATCGAGCTGGCGCCCAATCTGCGCAACAAGCTGCTGCGCTTCACCGAC
The DNA here is from genome assembly GCA_038231515.1 of candidate division WWE3 bacterium. Taxonomy (GTDB): domain Bacteria; phylum Bdellovibrionota; class UBA1018; order UBA1018; family UBA923; genus JACQAX01. Next base: position 17,061 of record JBBRLF010000011.1, on the reverse strand, counting down.
CAGGAGATGATCGAATTTCTCGAAGATCTGGGCGGGCACGACATGATTGCCCTGGCCGCGGCCTATACGTCCTGCCGCACGAGCAAAAAGCCGACGCTTATCGTGGCTCACACCATCAAAGGCTGGAGCCTGCAGTGTCAGGCCATGACCGGCAACCACAGCATGCTGGTGACCGAAGAAGAGATGAACGCGATGCGCGTGGCGCAGAAGATTCCGGAAAATGATATTTTCCAGCGCTTCGCACCAGCCAGCGCCGAGGCGAAATACTCCTCAGCGCGCGGCACCTACCTGCGTCAGGGCATCGACGAGCAGCGCGCCCTGAAGGAAAGAAATAAAAAAGCCGTGCTCAGCCGCATCGAAGCCAACGGCGGCTTTCCGGACCGGTTTGGAATCAATCTGAAACTTTCGCCCTGGGCCAATACCCAGTGGATGTGGGGGCAACTTGCCGCAAAGCTGATTCGCGTGGCAAACTTTCACGACGGCGACGCCGTCAGTCTGACGCCCGACGAGCACAAGTGGATTCCCGCGGCCCATCACATCGTCACGATGGCGCCCGACGTGGGCACCAGCACCAATCTGAACCCAAGCATGGACGGCAAGATCTTCGGCCCCGACAGCCACGAAGATTTCGAAGCTCGTTACAACGTCAAAGACAAGCGCCGCCCCGACCTGCGTCCGCTCGAAAAAGAAGCGCATCGCCACCTGCGTTTTGAAATCGAAGAAGGCAACGCGATGAGCTGCTGTGGCGCCTTCGGCAAGATGGGCGACCATGTAGGCGTGCCGTTTCTGCCGCTCATGACGGTATATGACTTCTTTATCAAACGCGCGCTCGATCAACATTTCTATAACCTCTACTGGCAAAGCGGTTTTATCCTCGTAGGCACGCCCAGCGGCGTGACGCTGTCGCCGGAAGGCGCGCAGCATTCGTGGAAATCCGATCTGCAGATTCCCAATGGCATCACCTGGGAGCCGTCGTACGCCATCGAGATGGACTGGATCATTGCCGATGCCGTGCGCCGTCACTTCACGCGCGACAACCTGAAGCGCGAAGGCGTGCTGATTCGCGCCGTTACCCGCGGAATTGAGCAGAAGGCCATGCTCGAGCATCTGAGACCTCAGGCCAGGTTTAGTGGCGTAGCTGACGAAGATATCCTGGAACAAACCCGCAAAGACGTGCTGGAAGGCGGCTACTGGCTGGCCAACTACGAGGGCGTCGAGGGCTATGCACCTGGCGACAACGTCGTGCACCTCTTTGCCATGGGTGCCTTGGCACCCGAAGCGCTGCGGGCCAGCGAGCTGCTGCTCGAAAAAGGCATCTTCGCCAATGTCGCGCTCGTCACCAGCCCCGATCTGCTGATCGGCACGCTGGGCCGTGAAAACGGCTATCTGCATCTGAGAAAAACCATGGGCGTCAACGGCAACCTGTTTCTCAATAGATCGCAGTCGGTGCCCGTGGGCCAGCTCAACGTGAAAGGCAACGGCCACGCGCAGCTCGAGCTCTCAACACGCGCTGATCTGCTTTCGCTGCGGGGCTCGCGCATTCCGATCGTCGCGGTATGCGATGGCGAACCAGGCCTGCTCGACAACATCGGCTCACTCGTGGGCGTGCCGCAAGACACTCTGGCTGTACGCAAGCACAGCAAGTCAGGCCGTCCCGACGAGGTCTACAAGTACCACCACATGGATCCGGAATCGATCGCCGAGGCAGCACTGGCGCAGCTGGAACAGGCCGCAAGCGAAGAGATCATCATCGCGCGTTCAGCGGTGGAAGAAACAGTTGAAGCGGAAGCCGTGGCTTCGAACGAAGCGACGGAGTCTGATAGCGACCGGCCTACGCGGCACTAAAGACGCGTTCAGTCGTCGGTGTCATGAGGCAGATTGTCGCGTTCCATCAAACCACCGGGCACGGGGCCCAGGGCAGCCGGATCCAGCGTCATGCCCGTAAGCATTTCGATCGCGGGCGGAGCATGTTTGGTCGTGTGCAACTTGGTGAGGTAGCTGCCTTCTGAATCCTTTACCTTGCGAGCAAGCGGGCGCTCCTTGCTGCCGAAGTTATGAACCTCGCTGAAAGACTCAGTCAGATACGGAAACGGGTGCTCGGCACCCGCGACTTTTTCGACGCGAATTTTCACGGGCAGGGTGTCTTTCACGCCTTCGACGAACGTCAGCAGCTCGTACAGATCGGAGTCGCGCATGCGCATGCAGCCATGGGATAGAAAGCCGCGCTGAAACTTGGGCGACTGCCAGATGTGAAAGGCGATGGCCGACTGGCGGTAGTGCACGGGTTTGTTGGCAGCTGGCGGTGCCAGGGGCACCGTTAGCGGAATAAAAGGCTTGTTACGAAAGTAGCTGGGCTTGCTGAGCTTGCGCACCAGCGTGTTTTTGCTCAGCACCGACATCTCGGTGGTCGGCGTCTGCAGCGTGGTTACGCCTTTGAAGTGAACTTCGTCGATGGCGCCCACGCCCAGCGGAAAGCTGCGGCGAAAGCCGGTGGCATCGTCTTCGAGCACGGCCAGGCGATCGCCCAAACTTACCGTAACGTGCGGGCTCATCTCGGCGTAATCACGTTGCAGTAAAATCTTGTGTCCATCGATGTGCACGTCAGAGGGGTTTCCATTGACGACGTGAAAGAGCACTTCTGCGCGAATGAAACCCGTGCCGCCCAGCCCATCTTTGTCGACCACGGCAAAAGCCTTGTCGCGGCCCAGAATATCCACGACCATTGAACCGCCCGTGCGATTGAAATCAAACAGGGAAACGGAAAGAACTTTGCGAAGCTGCAGATCGCGCTGAGCCGCCACATATTCCGCGACTTGCGGCGCCAGACTATCGAGACTGGGGCTGACTTCGTTTTCACGGGCATCGGCCAGGTCACTCAAGCTTACGCCACGATACCGGGGCGCTGCCATAGCGGCGCGAGGCATTTCTGCGTACAACTGGTGGACTGCGCCGCCGGCAAGCAGACACGCCAAAAACAATGCTCGATGCGAGTTAGACTTCATGGTGAGTGAGATAGAGCAAGTGCTATACCACCCCTGGCCACCGCGGGAAGGTGGTGAAGATTCAGGGGAATTAGGGCGTTTTGGTCTTTGGAACGTGTTGCGAGGCCGAGCGGGTGCTCAGAAGTTCTACACTGCCGGCCTGATACCCCTCTGCCGAGCTCTACCTACGGCAGAACCGCACTCTGGCGCCATTCGGTAACCGCCGCGCGCGCGCGCGCGCACTGCCCGGGCGTCAACACCGTATTGGCAGAAGCAACCAGATGATTCATCAGATCATGCTCCGAGTTGCTGCCGTTGGTATCGGCCACCCCGTCGGAGTTCGGATCATTGGTGTGCTTGAGATTAAACCAGTGGCCCACCTCATGCGCATGCAGCGTGGCGTTCGTCGCTACTCGGGCTTCGCACACGATGCCATCGGCGGCGTCGGCGGGAAACGAGCTATAACAATTGCTGCCTGAGTTTCCGAGATCGCCTTTGCGGTTCCAGGAGCCTGTGCCGATCATCGTGAGATAGCGTTTATTCTCGGTTGCCACGCGCAGGCGGTCGAGTTCCGCGTAGCTGGTGGGATGGAAGCGCGCACCATATTGTTGCGGATCAATGGCCTCATATTCCTCCAGCCGAAAGCCCAGTCCACACTGCGACCAAATTGCATTCATCTTGGTCACCATGGCATTTGCCCCCGGCGCGTCGGTTGCGGTTTTTCCGTCCTTGGGATTGCGAAACTCCAGATAGCGCAATGCGATTGTGATGGGAGTATAGGCAGCGGCAAGAGCCGGGGTGCCGCACGTTCCACTTAGAGCCAGTCCTAGCCCCATTCCGATGCTCACAAACCTCGAATCAAACCAGCGGATCATTTTAAACATCGAAGATTCTTAGCACGCAAATCATTTTGGCCGCTCGGCGGACCGAAAATTTTTATTTACTGAAGAGCTTGCGGCTCACGCACTCAAAAGCGATGCGCAGCGGGGTTTCCTCGTGGGTCGATTTCATGAGGAGTAACCCGCCCTGCATCACGCTGGCGACAAAAACTCCGAGCTCCTGGGCATTGCTCTGGGAAGTGACCGTTCGATCCAATTGCCCCCGGGCAATGGCCGACGAAATCGCCGCAATCATCTCGGTGAGAACCTCACGGCAGGCCTGCGCGATTTTTTCGGTATTATCGGCCACCTCGTTGGTGAAGCTACCCACCGGGCAGCCGAGCCGCCACTCATTCCGGCGCTGCAGCGCCAGAAGCCATTCAAAAAACGCCTCCAGCGCCTGGCGTCCGGTCAGCTGCTCGCTGAGTAAGGTGCAACGGTAGGTTTCTTGAAGCTTCTGACCATGGAATTTGACGATCGCGACACCGAGCTCTTCTTTGGAGTGGAAATAATAGTAGAAGGAGCCCTTGGGAACCTGAGCTACGGTGAGGATCTGATTGATGCCCGTCGCGTTCCAACCTTGCCGATAAATTAGCTCGGCGGCTGTTTCGACGAGCTTTGATTTTAATGGCTGCGTCTGACCTGCCAGATATCCTCCAACCCATTCACTCGAATATAACACCTTGTTATAATGGTTTGGTTTGGCTTGGATTGGCAATCGCGCAAGAAAAGTAGAGGCCTGTGGAATTCGCAACCCCTTACGAACTCCACAGACTCAACCTTGAGCTCCCGTAAAACCCCATCGGGAGCTACCCTAATCCCGCTGCCCACTAAAATTTGCGGTCTGCGGTCCCTCGACTACCTAAGCACTCTCTATAGTCTGAGCAGCATATTGCGAGCATCATGCCATGGCGCGTCATTTCTAGATATTTATTTACCTCTTAGATATCCAGACGTTCAAATAATGGACTATTTTGGTCACTTTTTTGAGTTTGCGCCAATACCGCAATTTATTCATGGGGTGGTGGGAAAAACCGACTAGGTTTTACACTTCGACGTCATTTCGCAAGAGTGGCGAAATGCGGATCCAGCTTGATGTCGTCCTTCATAACCTGCTTGCGCAGGCTGTTCAGGGTCGTGACGGGCCATTGTTTCTGAAAAAAATTCACGATCCACTTCGCCACCGACCCCTTGGGATCGGCATGGATCTCGCCTTCGATATTGGTCTTCGTGTCGTTGTCGATCGAGGTAAGAACAAACACCGAACGCGTCAGCTCGCCGCGCACGTATTTGGTCTCCGGCAGCTCGGAGTCCGTCGTCGAGTGGTACTCGAACACCACGCGCTTGGGCGACGACTCCACCTTCATCTTTACGTTTGAAACGAAATCCCGATCCTTCATCACAATGGGCGTACCGATGTGGTCGTATTGCAAAAACTCGTCTGCCTTCAGCCAGCGCACGCGGCGGGTCTCTTCGAGATTTTGCACCCACTCTTTGGCGCGCGTCGGATCGAATATCGCGGACGCAACCTTCGCAATCGGCGCATCGACGACGCCGTTTCCCTTGAAGGCCAGCAAAGGGCTGCCCGGCACTTCGCGGCTGTAAACCGTAACGCCATCGGTCTCTTTGATTTTTTCCCAGTCGCCCGCAACGGCGGCGCACGCAAAACAACCAAAAGTCAGAGCCAAAACAGGCAAAAACCGGCAAAAGATTCCCACGATTGCACCCCCAGAGTCAGCTCCCACACTACACCACCCGCATTTATTTTGGTAGAATCTGGTCTATGAAGACGGCACTCGCATTACTTGCGCTGCTTGGCGCAGCATCCCTGGAATTGAATACGGCAAAGGCTTCGCCAGATCAGTCGCTGCCCCAGGCCATCAACGATTCCATTACCGAGCAAAATGTTGGCACAGCCATCAGCGAACTCAAAAAGGACGCTGCCAATCTCAAAGCCCGTCTTAAAGAGCTCGAAGCTTCGCTGGCCCAGGAGCCCAAGGATTCCAAGTATTCGGCGAAAGCGAAGTCAGCTGCTGCCCCGCAAGACGCCGAATAAAGTCGGGCTTGGCTTGTCCAAATGCCAAGTCATCGACGCGCCGTGTGGTGACATCCGCAAACTGCCCTATTAAGTTTCGCTCCTACTTAAGGGGAAACCATGACGAAACTTATCGGTGGGCTGGCGCTCGCCCTGTCCTTGGCTGCTTCAACTCTGCCCTTTGCGCCTCTGGCAATGAGCGCGGATATTCAGATTTCGGCGACCGCGCGCCTGCGAGGGGACGCGGAGTCGCAGACCCTGTTTGAGCTGCTGAACTTGCCAGCCGAAAAGTTTGGAACGGACGCGCTGGTAAAGGTGTTTCACACCAGCGATCATTTAGTTTCAATTGAATGCAGACAGACGACTCAGACTGCCGCTGCCGCCTATGACTGCGAGGTTCGCATTGCCAGCCGTCCTCAGGGATTAAATGTGGGCCTGGGCAACGGCATCATTGTAAAAGACGGCGAAATCATCGCCATGATTCTCAACGCCAACGATGCCAGCGCGCTTTTTGACCTCTTGAAGTCCGATACGGGCACCGAGAGTGCAAAACACTTTTCGACTTCCGATGACCGGCTCAAGATTTGGTGCACCACCACGAGTTGCAACGTTTCGATCAGCTCGAGCGGCTCAAAGCTGAATTGAAAACGCCACGCAAGCTTCCCCTTTATCTGCAGATTCTGGTGGGCATGGGGCTGGGCGCAGCCACCGGGGTTCTGCTCGGCCCGCGCGCCGAGGTACTGGGCGAGTTCGGCAAGGTCATCATCCAGCTCATAAAAGCGCTGGCGGCTCCGCTTTTGTTTTTTGCGGTGGTCGACGCGTTTCTCAAAACACATATTCGTGCTCGGGCGGCCGGCGTGATGCTGACGATAGGGCTCGTCAATGCCGCGGCGGCCCTGGGAATCGGGCTCGGAATTTCGAACTGGCTGCGCCCGGGCGAATTCATGAAGCTCAAGCTTGCGGGCAACTCCGATGCCGCGTCGGCTTTAGCCGGCAAAAAAATTGATTTCGTTCACGCTGCCACCGGCATCATTCCCACCAGCGTTGTCGCACCCTTCATGGAAAACGCGGTACTCGCGATAATTTTTCTGGCGGTGCTGACCGGCCTGGCCCTGCGCAAGCTCAAGAACGAGCACCAAGGCCCCTTTGTGCTCGAAGAAGTCGTGGCCACTCTTTTGCGCGTCACCGAAATCATCCTGGGCTGGGTCATTCACTTCGTGCCGCTGGCCGTTTTTGGCGTGGTGGCCAAGACAGTCGGGCAGCAGGGTTTTGCTCCGCTGCGAGGGCTCGCGACATATCTGAGCGTGGCACTGTTGGGCCTGGCTCTGCAAGTGGGCGTGGTTTATCAGCTGTGGCTTTGGGCTACCGTGGGCGTGAATGGAGTCAGAAGCTTCTGGCGAGGTTCGCGCGACGCTATCGTCTACGCGCTGGGAGCCAGCAGCAGCTTGGCCACGCTGCCCGTGACGTTGCGCTGCCTGGAGAGAATGGGCGTATCCAAGCAGTCCGCGCGGCTGGCCGCCTGTGTGGGCAGCAACTTCAATCACGATGGAATTTTACTCTACGAGGCCATGGCCGTTTTATTCGTAGCCCAGGTGCATGGCATTCATATGAGCATCGGACAACAATGTTTGGCGGCGCTGTCCTGCCTTGTGGCCGGCATTGGTATTGCGGGCATTCCTGATGCCGGGCTCATCTCGCTTGCGCTGGTGCTTGCCACCGTGGGACTGCCTATTGAAATTCTGCCGCTACTGCTGACTGTGGACTGGGTGCTGTCGCGGGGCCGCGCCATTACCAACGTGCTTAGTGATATTGTGATGTCCGTACTGCTGGATCACTTTATGGAGCCGGAGAAGACGACTCGCTCTGAAGTTGTTGCCTAAGAGGGGCCTGTGTCAGTGGCACTGACACAGGCCCCTCCCAGCCATTCTTCAGCTATTTAACAGTGATCCCAGTAATCTTAATAGGCTTAGTAGGCATATCATTCGGCCCGCGAGGCACCGCCACGATCTTATTCACAACATCCATGCCCTTCGTCACCTTACCAAAAATCGTATGCTTGCCATTAAGCCACGGCGTTTCTTTTACAGTGATGAAGAACTGACTGCCATTCGTGGCCGGACCGGCGTTGGCCATGGCCAGAATGCCGGGTTCGGTGAACTGCAGACTGGAGTCAAACTCATCTTCGAACTGATAACCCGGACCACCTGTGCCCTGGCCCAGCGGATCGCCGCCCTGAACCATGAAGCCTGGAATCACGCGATGAAAAATCGTGCCGTTGTACAGCGGCTTGTTCTTCATCAACTTGCCGCTTTTAGGATCAGTCCATTCCTTCTTGCCCGTGGCCAGGCCGATAAAATTCTCGACAGTCTTCGGGGCCTTATCCGGATAAAGCACGACGGTAATGGAGCCCATCGAAGTCTTGATAACCGCGGTCGTGCCCTTCAAGGCCTTGGCAGCCTTGCTGCCGCCCTTCTTCGCATCGTCTTTCTGCGCGCTCGTTTGCGCCAGGGCGAATGGTGAAACTCCGATAAAACAAACCAACGTAGCCAATGAGAGTAAAGTTGTTTTCATAGTACCTGCATTATGCCTCAACATTGTGATAGGACAAGCCATGTTGGAAAAATCTAAGCCTCAGCCCCTGCCAGAAGATATCGATAATTCCTGTGCCGCCTGCTATAAAGAGCCGGCCCTTTGCTTGTGCGCGGATGTTAAGCCCGCTGCCACCCGCCTGCATGTGCTGTTTCTGCAACACCCACAAGAGCCGGATAAGACGCTGGGCTCGGCCCGCCTGGCTCATTCGATCCTCAAAAACTCGACTTTGCGCGTCGGTCTTTCATGGCCCAACCTGGCCAAGGCCCTGGGTCGCCCGGCCGAAAATGCAAAATGGGGCGTACTTTACCTCGGTGGACGCAGTCAGGAAAAACGTCCGGAAGGCTATCAAGCCCCCCGCCTGGCCATCAAAGCCAAGAGTGAAAAAATATTTGCCGCGGTTCAAATGGGCAAGCACGGCGGCCTCGAGGGCATCGTAGTGCTTGATGGAACCTGGTCTCAGGCCAAAACGCTCTGGTGGCGCAATGCCTGGCTGCTCAAGCTCAACCGCCTCGTGATTACGCCACCGCGCAAATCAATGTACGGCGACCTTCGCCGCGAACCGCGGCGCGAATGCCTGTCGACCATCGAGTCGGTGGCCGAGGCGCTGGAAGTGCTGGGCGAAAAGCCCGAGGTGCCCGCGTCGCTCAGGGCTTCTTTCGGGGAGCTTTTGAAACGCTTTCGCGCGCTTTCAAAGGCTTCGAAAGCCGCTCCGACCCCAGCTGAGTAAAACACGCCACGCAGATTTCATGGCGATTGTAATAGAGCTGAGCGGCCTGCGCGTGCGCAAAGCCCAAGGTCAATAGACGCTCGAGCAGCTTGCGCACCAGCTCGGGAACGTCTTGCGCCTTGGACCAGTTCGTCAGCTTCAACGTCAGCAGCGCGCCAAGCAGGCGTTGCTTATCAAGCTTGCCGACCAGCTTGGCAACGGCATCGAGCGCCTCGTCCGGCGCGATATTCATATCAGAAAATAGCCAGTCCACCGGACCAACCTCGTCCAGGCGCAGCTGCTTTGCCTGCAGCCGAATATGCCGAAAAGCCGGATTTTCGCGCACCACTGGCGCCATGTCGGCGGGATCCACTCCAATAACGGACAAGCCCTGCTCGAGCAGCGCAAAGCTTGCGCCACCGGGTGCGCTGCCCAGCTCAAGAGCGATCTCGCCCTTTTTAAGCGGCAGCCCCGGCCAGCTCACGCCTTCGCGCAGCTTAAGATAGGCGCGGCTGGGCGCGGCTTTGGGCAGCGCAATGCGCGCCACGCCGCCAGCCCAGGGGCGATGGTAACGTGAATGCAGATGGTAACCCAGCCACCACTCTTCTTCCTCGACCAGAATCACGCTGAAGACCACGTCATTTTCCGCAGCTTCGCCGGCGGGCTGAAAAAGATTTTTCTGCGCCTTGCGAATCTGACTCTCGACCTCAATTGCGAATTCCGAGGGCGCGGCTGGGGACTCGTCTTCTTTTTTCTCACGTTCGAAAACATTCAAACGCAACGGCCCCGGTAACGACTTTTGCACGAGCTTTGCTGCAAAACCGGCCCGCTCCGCCAGCGTCTCACCTTGCGCCTTGCCCAGCGAAATTCCATAGGCCCGCGCAAAAACACAGCGCAAGTCAAAGCCCGCGCTGACATCACCGTCGGGCCCGACTTTGAAAGTCAAAAATCCGGGACGTGAGTAGGCCAGCTTGAACGTAGGCCACTCCAGCGAGATCTCGCGCTTGAGAATCGCCTCAGCTCCGGCCTGACAGGTGGTGAAGATGAATTCCGGCTCGATCACAGCTTAAGTTCGACTCCGACGCTTTCGCGTACCAGGATCTTCAGATATTCGGTGAGCACCACGCCCTTGCCTTTGTCGTCGAGCCAGGCGCCACTCTGGGGGTCATAGTTAAAATGATGGGCAACTCCCCGCGAGGCCGCCGCCAGCCAGATCTGGCGAACCGACGGCTGAGTACTAAGGATGCAGCGGCTTTTATCTTTGAACAGAATCGTGACGGCACCTTGAGAAAATTCAAACTCCGCGATGTCGGGATCAACTCCATCAAACGCGAGTTCGATTGTCTTAAAGGTCTTGTCGACAAATGCGCGGTATTCCTTCTCTTCCATCATGATCATCGCCATATGCCCCGCATCATACCCTTTTGAGGTTCTTGCGCAAGAGAACGTATATCGCGCCTACGCCACCGTCCTGGCGCCGGGCGCTGGAAAAAGCAAAGACACTGGCACTCAAGCGCCCCCGCACCAGCCAGCCCAGCAGCAGATCCTTGAGCACAGGAATGCCGCCGGGGGTATGCAGACCTCGTCCGCAGATCACATTCACACAACGATTTCCAGAGGCGATGGATTCGGCAAAAAACTGCGTCAACGCGGCCAGAGCCTCGTCCCGGGTTTTTCCGTGCAGATCCAGGGTAGCTTGAATGGAGTAGTCACCCGCCGCCAGACGCGACAGCTCCAGACGGCTGCAATCGGACGCCCGTCCTTCAACAGACTCCTCGGCTTCAGTAAACTCCAGTGGTGGCCGCGCTTCGCTGACCAGGCTGCGCAGATTCGCCAGAACCGCTTCGTCGTCACTGGGACTATTGGGGCGACCCGCCGGCCTGGCCGCGGGCCCGGCAGCGTCAGCAGCCATCGCGGCCGGATGGGACAACTTTTTCGGCTTGGCCGCGCCCGGCAGTGGTTTTACTCCAGCCATGGCGCGCGCAAGCATCTCGTTTTCGTCCTCGACGGCATTGACTGCGGCAGCCTTTTTCAGCTGCTCAATTCGCTCTTTGCGGACGAGTTCGGCTTTGCCCTTTTCCTGCTCCACGAGGCGCTCGCGCAGGCCTTGCAACGCGCCAAACGGTGAATCTTTACTCGGTTTTTTGGACATGAAATCAGACTACCCGACTCTGCCTGGAAATGGCACCTTGAAGGTCACTCATTAACCGTGTTAAGGGGTCAGTCAATATATGAAAGCAACAGACATAAAAGCACGTATCGAAACCATTGCGCCTGGCACCAAGGCTGAGCTCATTGACCTTACCGGAACGCAGGACCACTGGCAGGCGATCATCATTTCGTCAGCCTTTGCTGGTAAAACCCTGCTCGAGCAGCATCGGCTGATTTTTGGTCTGTTCAAGGCCGAGGTCGACTCCAACGAGATGCATGCTCTGACGCTTAAAACTTATACGCCTGAACAATACGAGAGGATGAATCATGTCTGATAACCAGCTGATCAAGAAAATCGAAGAACAAGTGAAGTCGAGTTCCGTTGTGATCTACATGAAGGGCACTGCCGCAGCGCCACAATGTGGCTTCTCGGCGCGCGCCTGCCAGGTCATCAATGCCGCGGGCGTAAAAGAGTTCAAGACGGTCGATGTTTTGTCGGATGACCCACTCTGGGGCGCCCTGGAAGAATACACCCAGTGGCCGACGGTTCCGCAGATCTTCATCAACGGCAAGTTCATCGGTGGCTGCGATATCGTCAGCGAGATGTATGAACGTGGCGAACTGCAAGAGATGCTTGCCCTGAAAAAATAATGAAACGCCCGCGGGTTCCGCCACTGGGGCCGAAGCCGCGGGCCGATTCTTTTTCCCCGCTAGGGCGCATCGCCAAAGCAGTCCTCGTGATTCACGCTGTAAGATAGATCCGAGCGCAGAAACATGGGATGGTCATTGGGCCCACACTTGAGCTTTTCCGACGCAATGCCACGGCCCACGATTTTAGGCGTTTCGCCCGCCGGCTGCGGCAGATCACCCGCGCAATCCACCCCCGTCACCGAATAAGCCAAATCCGAACGCAGGAACTGCGGATGCGCGTGCGGCGAATCCGAGCAGACCACTTTGGCCCGCGACTGCGATATTCCCAGGTTCTCGTTTTCGGTCGTGGCCGGCTTTTCGCTTTGCGGCTCACGCTGAGGCTCGGCCTGCGAATTTGAAGGCGGTGGCGTGCAGCTACTGCACATCTCGCACGTTTCATCGCAGGTCAGCGGAACGCCGTAATAGTCACGGCCCTCGCCCCAGTGCTCCCCATGGTGCTCGCGATGTCGGTCGCGATGCTCGCCCGGGCGCTGATCATGATGATCGCCCCGATGGTCGTTCGGTTGCGTGGTGGTGACCGTGCTTTCTGTCGTCGTGAGTTCGGACGTATCGCTCACTTCACCGCCGATCTCGTCACTTTGAGTCACCTGCGGCGCACTTCGTTCTGTTCCGTGACAGTTGACTGCGGACAATCCAAAGGCAATTACGACTGCGGCAAGCTGATACATATTGAAGCCTCCTATGATGGGAAACTCCCTTGCTTAAAACGTACCGTGCGCGGTGCACCGGGCGCGCACATCAGAAACCGGAAACTCCTCGAGCCAGTTTTTGGCGCGCAGAGTGATCTTTTCATAGGTCCAGCTGTCGTGCTCGGCCTTGAGTCGGATACCGGCGCTGGAAAGAAAAATGTCCTCCAGGCTGTTTTGCCAGATCGTATCGGCTGGAGCCGTCGCAAAAACCCCCTGACTGGGATCCAGATAGTCGTATCGCGTAAACTGCGTCGGCGCGTCGGCCGTTCTGCCACGACTTTCGATCACAATCAGTCCATCTGCTGAACGCAGGTGCTCGCTCTCTTTGAGCTGATAGCGATAAATCACCCGCGAGGCGACGCTGCGATCGGAAAGATAGGTCACCGAATATTTCATATTGGGCATGAAAAAATACGGGATGTAGCGCTCCCAGAACGTCTGCGTCTTATTGCGGTCGCGCGAAATCACATGAATGTCTTTAAAGCCGGGCGACAGGTCTTTGTAATGCTCAAAATCGTCGAGCACCGCGGCTACCTTTGCCAGGGGCGCCGCAATCGTCATCCTCTGCTCAACTCCCACGAAGCGCTCGTTGCCCGGCGTCTCGACGCATTTCATCTGAACCGGATTACTATCCAGACTGCTCACCTCGGCCGGGCGCAGCGACCACGAGCGAATCAGCCGAATGATGGCGGGAGTATAGCGACTCGTGGGTCCGGCAAGCTCCTGATCGATGGCATACGCCGGCGGCGGCGCGGCCTGGACTGAAGCGAGCCGAAGAACGAGAAAAGACGCCATGCCAAGCGCGAGCCTCATGCCTCAAGCTTAACATGGCGTGCTTTGGGAGAGAGAACGATCTGTGGTCTTAGCTTTCGGTTTTCAGCGATTTTGTATCGCTCAACACGCTTTTTACCTGCGACTGCAAGTCTGAAACCTGCTTGCGAAGCGTCTCAATGCTGATGTCCACATGCTGGACTCGAATGCGATTGCCCAGAGCCTCATTCATCGTGATGGCTTTATCGAGACCCGAACGGGTCTTGACCAGGTTGTCCTGCGCGTCTTTTTCGGCGGCTGGAGCCCGGGTCATCACAGTCTGAAATTCCGAAAGATGAACTTTCGCGTTCTTCAGCGCATCCAGCGATTTTTGAGAGTAGATGTTCACGTGTTCCTGAACCGAGCCGTTGTTGAGAGGCGCGTTGGTCTTGAGCTGACGATCCAGGCCCTCCAGAAATTGCATCGACACGTTCAGAAAGGTTTGTACCGCGTCGGCGTGGGCCTGTAGCTGAATCGACTGGCTCGAGAGCGGATTGGGATCGGAGGTCATGCCCGAAGGTGCGCCTTGATCCGTGGTCTGAGGTTGGGCAGCGTGCAGCGGACTGGTAGCGCAAAGCAGCGCGGCCAGCAAGATGGCATTTTTCATAATATAGCTCCTTTATCAGAGCCGGCAAATGCAAGACGGGAACCAGACGCCCGGGTGACTACCTAAAAACCGTCACGATCGATGGGAAGCATGAGTCCGACCATCATATCGAAGTCGCGAGGCCGCCCGCCCGTCGTGCCGCCATCGTAGGTCGTCATGCCAAAGATATAGCGCAGCTCAAAACAAAGGTGCACACCCAGGTTGGCCAGATCGATGAGCAGATCTGTGGCCACGGGCAGCCCCAGCAGCACACCCCGACGCGTGCTGCCCCCGCCAATGGCGACGTCAGTCTGAATGCCGGTGCCAGCTTCCCAGCTCATGAGTTTGTTTTGAGTAATATTAAACTTCACCAGGGCAGGAAAGCCGATATAGGGAACCGTGTCGCGATAGCCTGACTTGCGGGTATTGACCAATACGTCGAACTCCAGCCGCGGCAAGCCAACATTCCAGTAAAAAGCCCCGCCCACCAGATACCCGGTACCATTCGAAACTTGATGACTCACGCCATCGACGTCCTGTCCTGTGAAGCTGTTGAACTGCACGCCGCCCTTGAACCCCAGCAAAATGTCGTTCACATCCAGTGGTGAGCCGGCCGGTATGGGCTTGGCTTTCTTGTGATTTTTCGAAAATTTGGGATTGAAGTTGGGCCGTTTCTCACCCCAGGAGTCGGCCAAAGCCAGGGTCGAGGCGCCCCAAAGCACCAGGCAGCCCAGGCCCAACGCGGCCCGGCCCTTCGTTTTGAGTTTTACGGCCAAGATTCCAATCATGGTTCACGAGTGTACCCATTCGGGCCGGAAAATGCTACAAACGCTGCTAATGATTCATCTTACGAAACTCACCAAGCAGCATGGCTCTCATATCCTTTTCGCCGACTCCACGATGCGCATCGGCCGCAATGAAAAGATCGGCCTGGTCGGCGCCAACGGAACGGGCAAAACCACCATCTTTCGGCTGATCATGAAGATGGAACGCCCCGACGCCGGCGAGGTCACCGTTGCCGACCGCGTGGTGGTGGGATATTTTTCGCAGGACGTGTCTGAAATGCACGGCCGTTCGGTACTCGAAGAGGTGGTCGCCGGCTGCGGCCAGGTGAGCGACATCGCCGCCGAGATGCACAAGATCGAGCAAAAGCTGCAAGAGCCCATGAGTGACGACGCCATGGCCAAGGTGCTCGAGCGCTACGGTGAGATTCAGCTGCAGTTCGATACGCTGGGCGGCTACGACCTGGAGGTGCGCGCCAAAGAAATCCTGGGCGGCCTGGGCTTTCACAAAAACGAATTCGACAAGCAGGTCGAGACTTTTTCGGGCGGCTGGATGATGCGCGTGGCCCTGGCCCGCATCCTGTGTCTGCGCCCCGACGTCTTGCTGATGGACGAACCGACCAACCATCTGGATCTGGAGTCGATCGTGTGGCTCGAAAAGTGGCTGAGCGAATACAAGGGCTCGCTGCTCATGACCAGCCATGACCGCGACTTCATGAACCGCATCGTGAACCGTATTATCTCGGTAGAGCAGCGCCAGATCACGACCTACTCGGGCAACTACGACTTCTACGAAAAACAGCGCGACATCAAGCTGGCGCAGCTGCGTGCCGAACACGGCAAGCAACAAGACATGCTGGCGCGTTCGCAGGAGTTCATTGATCGCTTTGCCGCGCGTGCTTCGCACGCGGCGCAGGTGCAGTCGCGCATCAAGCAGATTGAAAAGATCGATCTCGTTGAGATCCCGCCAGAGGAAAGAACCATCGAGTTCACCTTTCCCAAACCGCCTCGCAGCGGCAATGACGTGGTGAAGTTCGAGGGGCTGGCCAAAAAATACGGCGATAAACCCGTATTCAGCGGCGTAAGCGGCACCGTACGCCGGCTCGACAAGATCGCGGTGGTCGGCATCAACGGCGCTGGCAAGTCGACGCTGCTCAAGATCGCCATGGGCGAAGCCGAGGCCACCGCCGGCACCTGCACCATCGGCGCCAGCGTGTCGTTGGCTTACTTCAGCCAGCATTCGCTCGATGTGCTCAACCCTTCGTCCACTCCCTACGAAGAAGTTTTCGCGCGCGTGCCCCACTCGACAATCGGCATGGTTCGCAATCTGCTGGGGGCCTTTTTATTTTCGGGCGATGACGTGCATAAGAAAATTTCGGTGCTTTCGGGCGGCGAAAAATCACGGGTGGTGCTGGCCTGCATGCTGGCCAATCCTTCAAATCTATTGATTCTTGATGAGCCGACCAACCATCTCGACATCAAGTCGCGCGAGATGCTTTTAAATGCGTTGAAAACCTTCGAAGGCACCGTGATGCTTGTGAGCCATGACCGGCATTTCTTGCGTGAAGTCACGAATCGGGTTTTCGAAGTGGATCATGGCGCACTTAATGTTTACGAGGGGAATTACGAGTACTACATCGGCAAGCGTGGGTACCTTACTCGGGATACTTGAGGGCTCCAAGGCGGCGCGGATCTTTGTGGAGCGGTGATCCTCGGTAGCTAAGGCGGAAGAGGCTGGCTGGGAGAATGTTGGCGTCTTGCGGTTAGTCCGGCGTGGTTGCGCGGGGTTTTGCCTTCGTGTGGGTCTGGTGGTTCCTGATTCGAGTGCACTTGCTGGTCTCGGAGTTTTGTGGAACGTGAGTTCGCTTGCACCGAGTGGGGGCGATGTTCGGCGTCTCCCAGGAGCAGACGAATAAGCTCGTTTCGAAGTGTGGTGTATGCCACTGGCTGCTTTCCTTTCTTTGGGGTGGTGGAGTGGAAGTGGCCGATGACGTGTGGAAGGTGCCGTCACGCGTGTAGGTAGCGTCACGCGTGTAGGTAGCGTCACGCGTGTAGGTAGCGTCATGCGTGCTGGTGCTCCATCTGATGGTGAGCCCGGCAAAGTGTGGTTAGATTTTCGAGCGTATCGCCGCCACCATCT
>JBBRLF010000010.1:0-39149 GCA_038231515.1 candidate division WWE3 bacterium | reverse complement strand
GATAGATCTTACTTTTTTCGATATGTCCTGACGGGTCCAGCGGCGCCAGATTCGAGTAGCTCGTAAATTCTTCCAAGGCTTCTTTCCGTTTGTTGCTCTGATTGGAATAGGCAAGTCCCTTGGTTTTGTGCGCTATCGCGTAGGTGGCATCGGTAGTCAGCGCATTGTCGGCAAACTTGATGGCCTCGTCATATTTGCCTTTGCGCAGATAGATTTCACCCACGCCGTTAAGCAACGCCGCCTTGTTCGGCGAGAGCTGCAATAGATTTTGAACATACTCGATTCCCTTCTCCAGCGAATCAAGCTCGGCAAGCGACTGTCCAATCGTTACAGTTGCTTCGACATTAAACGGGTCGAATCTCAACGCCAGACCCATATAGAATGCGGCGTCGCGAAAGTTATTGGTCTTGAACATCAGCGACCCATAAGCCGTATATACCGAGGAGTCGAAGTTCGAGGCATTGAGCGCGCGCTTGAGATAGAGATTGGCTTCCTGGTATTTTTCCTGCTTTGAGAAGAGCTCGCCATTCAGGCGATCCAGCAGGGCATTGTCGGGAACCTGCTCCTGAAATTTCGAAATTGCGCCTTTGGCCTCTTCGAACTCATAGCCCTGAATCAGGGTACGAATAAATTTCGGATATAGACCCGGGCTTTTGGGCGCCAGGTCGATGGCTTTTCTGAGATTGCTGATCGCTGACTGCAAATCTCCTTTGCGCGCAAAGACGTCAGAAATTCGCGATAGGGGCGCGGCGTCCTTGTCGTTTGCCTCGCGCGCGCTTAGGAAATGGCCCAGCGCCTCATCGATATGATCCTCTTTCAACGCCTTTTCGCCTAGAGCCATAAAGGCGAACATCTTGGCGATGCCCGAGGCACCCTTTTCGGCGGTGCCCTGCTTGGATTTCAAAGTATAGTAGTCGAGCAAAATATCCTGGTCTTCGGGCGTCAGCTTGAGCGCCTCCTCGAGCGAGCGTAAGGCCGCGTTCATACGATTCGCCACCATCTCCATCTTGGCATGATAGTAATGCGCGCGCGCCAGCTCAGGACGCGAAGCCAGCGATTTATGGCTGATGATGAAGTCAGCGTGTTTTCCCGACTCGGGCAGGTTATCCTTGCTGAAGTAGAGTTCGGCCAGCTTTACGCGCGCTTTGACGTGCTTGGGGCTTTTCTGAAGCGTGAACAGGAAGGCTTTAATCGCGTCATCCGGCTGCGCGTTTTTTTCAAAGATCATCCCGTAAAGGTAGCTGATCTTGGGACTAAAGAAGTTATTCTGATCAATCTTGTTGAGCTGCTGCAGAGCCTCGGCGTACTGGCCTTTCAGATAAAAGCTCAGCGCGAGGTAATAAATCATGTCCATGCCCCATTCATGGCTCTTGGCGAATTCCACAATGCGGTTAAACGCGGCGTCAGGATTACCCAGAATGTGATAAAGTTCGACGTCGGCAATGACGGTCTCGGCCAGATCAACGGCCTTGGCGCGCTCCATCTCGATGATCTTCGTAATCACATTGAAATACATTTCGTTGCGGTCGACGACATCGAATAGATTCATATAGCAGCTGGCCAGCAGGCATAGGGCCCGCACGTTATTGGAGTCGTAAGAAGCCGAATCCTTGAACATCTCGGCTGCCTGTGTGTACCCCTCAACCGTGTCCTGATAATAAATCGGGAGGGCATTTTTAAATATTTTATCGCTCTTCTGTGGATCTTGCTTGGCCCGCATCACCGGCAGCTCAATCCTTATCTTGTTCTCCACCGGCGGCGGCGGTTTGTCGTCGTCACTTAAAAAATAGAGCGCAGCCAGCACGATGATGATTCCGCCAACAACCATCCTACGCTTGTTGCCGCCGAAGGGCTTTTTGTCTTCCGCGCTCAAGCCACTGGCCCCGCTTGGTGGCGGACGAGTCAGCATGGCGGTGGGTTCTGAAGCAATCATTGGATTCGCCGCAATCTCGGTCTCATGCGCGCGAGCGGCCTCGTCCACCAGCACCACGGCGCCGTCTGACGCCGGTGACGAAGCTCCACCCGAGGCACCCGCGTTAGGGCTGGCCACCATCATGGTGCGCTCGTTGTCAGAGGTGATCATCATTGTGGCCTCACCATCGCTGGCGGGCGGAGGCGCTTCGGCGTGGTCGGGGGCAGCCGCAGTTGAGCTGTTTACGTCGATACTACCCTCGACCATTTGCAACGCAGGTGTGCCCGTAATCGATTCGACGTGTTCTGGCGGACTCGGCATCTGGTCTATCGGAATTCCTTCTTCCGATGCGCGTGTGTTGCCATCGCTTTCGCCGCCGTCACTGCCTGCCGCCAGTGTCGCCGGATCAACAGCCAACTTACCTTCCAGCTTCTGCATCAGCAGATCTGCTATCTCCGGATAGGTATTAATATCTTTCCAATCTCCTGTCGGATAGAGACGTGCCATCTCCAGCCCGGTGATTTTGTCTTTGAAGATAAAAATCTTGATGCGATCAAGGTCAAGGGGACCAATGACGCGACCATTGGTTAGCCTGACTTTGAAGAATCGCTGTTCCACTGACCTATAATGATACGCTGAAGCAGATCCAATCAGTAAGCCGGCAAAATTTTCCGCAAGGTCTTACTGGCGTGAGAACTGAGAGCCGCGGCGCAGGTAACGCAGTCCCAGCAAGATGAACAGAGCGATTGTGCCCATTTCGGCCGCCGCACCTGGCGACCCGTCGGAATCGCCGCCGTTAATGTCACGTATATTGCCACACGCGCCGCCGCCGCCACCGGCAGCAGCAGGACCGCCACCGATGCTGCTTGTACCGCTTGAAACAGCAGAGTCGCCGATGAAAAGGTTTGGCGGTACCTTCGCGGTCGGATCGCCCAGATAGGTATAGCTGCGCAAAGCATCTTTGGTCGTAAGACTTGAACCCAAGGCGACCTTGGCTGTCAGGGTTAGGTCGCCCAAACGTACGATGTGGAACGCATGGGCAGTTTCCTGGGCCAGCTGATTGAAAAAGTTGGTGGCCAACGTGTACTGCACGGCAGGATTGGTCAAAGCCGTCGAGCCCCAGAAAGCTACCGCGCCACCTGTCTTATTAAAGAGCAACGTTTCGCCCAGGCTCTTGTAGCTGGCTACGGCCGTTGTATCCGATTCATAAAAATAAGCATTGAGGCAGTTGAAGGCCATAACGAAAGGCAAGTGCGTATTGGTCAGCGCGCTGGCTTCCTGATTGGTAAAGACGGCCGCATCGGCCCACATGTTTTCAGCACCGTGACCCACGTAAACTAAGCTAAATGGACCTTCGCCAAAAGCGTCGATGATCGCAGTTTGCGTGGCCGCATCGCCCAGGGCCGCACGACTCACGGTTGAGGTGGTGATATTCGCCTTCAGCGCGCGCACGCCATTGGCGAGCGCGGTCGCTTTGCTCAGGAAACCTTCGTTAAAGCCGCCGCCTGCACTGTCGGCATCGGCGATGAACGTGACACTGTTGGCAAGCGGCGCCCTGGTGCCAGACTCATAGGCCAGCAGTTTGGTCACGTAATTGGACACGTCGGCCGCAGTATCTGCTGGCAGACGGCCTACGGCCATCGTGGGAATTCCGGTATTATCAATGTCGGCGACGTACCAGTTGTCACCGGCGAAATCGGCATAGGTGCCTGACTCGATGTAAACCGGCATCACGTCAACATTCGTACCGAAGCCCAGACGATCGCGCGGGTCATTGGTTGCGTCACCGATGAACAACACGTATTTCGGCGCCGGCGCCGTCCAGCTCGTATGCGCGTACATCAGCATGTCCCGAATGCCCTGACTTGATTTCAGGCCGTTCGAAAATTCGGCATAAATGTCATCAAGCGGCGCCGTTACCACGCGCAGGCCTTCATGCTGACGCTGAGCGACTAGATCACTTGCGGCATCGAGCAGGCTGCGTGGGCCAATAATGATAAGATCTGCGCCCTGCAGAGTACTCTTCAGCGAAGCGGTAATTCCCCGACCAAGTTTAAGCGATGTAGGCGTAAGGTAGGCCGCGCTGCCCGCCGTAAAGTAATGAACGCCTCGGTCGCCGGTCACGCCGGTATTGGTTCCATAGAGCCACGCAAACACGCCACCATTCATCGAAAGCTGGGCATTGTCGACGATAAGCACGTCATTTGGTTCGCTGACATCGTAAATAACAGCACTGCCGTCACTGAAGCCGTCAGTGGCCACGGCCTGACCTGGGCGGTAGCTGAAAAGCTCAAGCGTGTCGTTGCTTGCATACAGCTGCGAACGATAGTTGAATTCGATTTTTTGTATATCCACGATTTCGGCATCACCGGCCGCAACCTGGTCGCCAATCGCCAGCACGCTCACTGCATTTACGCCCGGCGCGAAGTAAGTCGATGGAATCGTGAAATTCAGCGTCGTAGGAACTTGCTGGGTAAAGGTTTTGTCGCCAACCGGGAAGAGCACGTTATTGACGAATATCGCCACATGATGGGTCGGATTGACAGAAACCGAGCCGCGAGCGCGTACGGTCAGACGCATCGTAACTGGCGCGGCCGCAGCCGAAATCAGGAACGGCAGATTTACGTGAGTCGTGAACGCGGCGTCTGCCGGAAACGTTTGGGTTGAAAAATAGTCGCCAACCGGGTCGACGCCTGGCATGCCAATAATGCGCGCCCAATAGATGTGATCCAACCCATCACTGCCAAACGGACGATCGTCGTTCAGGTACGAGAGTGGGTGAGCCGTATCCAGCGGAGCATCATGGTCGACAACTACGCGGGTAAAAGTACCAACCTCGTTGGAAAGGGTCAGCGCCGCCGGATTACCGTCGACGTGTTGCATGCGCAGTGGCGCGGCAGCTGAACCGTTCAGCGCGACGGTGCTCAGCACCGCTTCGTTTTCGACGTCATCAAGCGTAGCGACAAAAGGTAGAAAGAATCGCAACTTGTCGCCAGAGGCAAAACTGCCGTTGCCACTGGTGATCGACAGCGGAGTCTCCTGGCCGGCAACGTAGAGGCGGAACTGCGTGGTATCGGCACCCGAGAAGAAGCCGTCAAGCCCCGCCGTGGCAATATTGTCGTAGGTGATCTGGTACATGCCCGTCTGTTTATAGCGAATTCTGAGAGTGCCTTGTACGGCTGAAGGACTGCCGGAAAGCGCAACACTCGGAGCGGGTGCTACCCAGGCGTTTCCATCCAACCCAATGTCGAGCACGATCTTGCTTGCGGCGCGAACTTCCTGCGTCGTGGCCTTGTACCGCAGCGGAGTAACATGAATCTGGACATACTTCTTGCCGCCGATGGACTTCAACGCTGTATCGACATCAAAAAATGCAGCCGGCGAATAGCTGGCCGAGGCATAAGCGGCGGCATCCGGACTATACGATGGCTGCAGCACGCCGCCACCGTCGACAGACCACGACGGCGCAGGTTGAATTTGATGCACGCTTACCGCGGCCTCTTGAACCGTGGAGTTCGTGACTGTGGCCGTGGCAAACGATGCATCGTCGACTTCGATAAGAAGCACGCGCTCGACGAGCTCAGGACTGCCCGCAGCTATCGTGTTGGAGTAGCCCGGTAGCGCAATACTGGCGTAGGTCGCGTCCCAAGTCGCTGCGGTATACACCGCAGCCGTTGGTACAATCTCGACGCGCATCGAGTTGCGCGTCTGAGCAAGAAGATGTGCGCCGTTACCGAGGTCGATGACGTCCGGAGTCGCTATTGGACCACCGGCCAGGCCGTTGCCTGTGTCCGCACCGCCACTTGAGCCGCCACCGTTAGTACCGCCAGGCGTACCCGGAATCACACCGGCCGTCGGATCGGGCATGGCTGAAACAGGACCGTGCATGGTGCGTGCGCCGTTGATCGCTATATCTTCGACACGATAATAATACGTTACACCATTTGTGACGTTGGCATCGGCATACCGGTAAACACCATGCGCCGAGATCGAAGTATTGATGTTACGAATCACGGCCGGATTTACCTGAATAAAACCAGCCACGGGGTTCGTGCTGCGATAAACATTGAAACCTTGATGGTCGATTTCCGAAACTGTCGTCCAGTCAACCGCTACAGCGCTGTCGTACCCGGTGGCCGACAAAGACGACATCGAGACTGGCGAATTCGCGGCCGCTATTGAAATGGTGCAGGTTCCCACCGTCGATATTTTTGTCGACGGCGTTGGAACACCTTCCACACCGGTCCACCAGTCGCCGAACCACTGGTTAAACGAAATGGTCTGACTGGCGCAACCGGTGCTGGCGACCAGAGTGTAGTTATCCGTGGCAAGGGGCGGGCCCGCGACGTATTGAGAATTAGCCGCTCCCCAGCACCAACCGACATTGGACGCCGTTGCCGGAATCGTGCCGCTCGTATTGATTTGCAGCGCGGTTGTCGGGAAGCTGGTCGAAAGATTCGTAAACTGACCGCCGTCAAGGTGCGCAAGCGTTGTGGTTCCACCAATTACAAGACCTGTCGTGTTGATCTTGTCGATGAGCCAGCCGGTGAGGTCAACGCTGCCGCTCGTGGCGCTGAAACCCCAGGTGCCCGAGCCATTGTTCGTGATCAAGGCTTTGTTGGTCGTGGTTTGTGGCCAGGCATCGTTGGTACCCGCGGTTTTGAAGGTTCCGCCGGTAACGCTGATGCTCTTGCCACTTGGGATCTTCAATGTTCCGCCGCCGTCGACCTGCAACGTACCGGAGACTATCGTCACGCCATTGGTCAGCACGAGTGTGTTTCCGTTTGTCACCTTTACGGTGTGGGTGTTGCCCGAAGGCATGGTAAGCGTATTGATCGTGTAGGTGCCGCTACCAAACGTAACGGGTCCACCCATGACCTTGTTGAAGGTCAGGGCGCCAAGGGTACCACCCGTGGTCGTGATAATTTGCCCGGTAGGGTTAGAGCCGTTGTCATCGACGCTCAGAATGCCAGTGCCCTGATTGAAGGTACCATTATTGGTAAAATTTCCGTAAACGCTCCACGTGCTGGTCCCTGTCATTGTGACCGTGCCCGAGTTAATCGTCGCCGTTTTGCAAATCTGAGTGCAGGCGCCAGTTAACGTCGGCATGTTCGTGACGCTGCTGATATTGCAGTTCAAGCTACCCGTCGGAACACCGCCCGTCCAGTTGGTAGCCGTGCACCAGGCGGTGTCAGTGGTACCGGTCCAGGTGGTCGTGTTACCGATAATCGTCGAGGCCGTGCCCAAGGTTATGGGTAGTGGCGTACCGGCTGCAACCGCGTAGGTCTGGCTATTTACGAAGTCGCCGTTAGCGTTTAACTTTACGCCCACGGTATTGGCGTTAACCGCAGCACCCGCGATATCGAATTCGACGTAGACGCAACGTTTTGGAGGTGGCGGCGAGCTGGTCGGCATATACTCAACAACGGCGCCCGTAAGACCTGAAAAAGTGACTGTGGCCGGACTACCGGTAAAGGTGCCTGCGGTACCCAGTAATGTTCCGCCCGTACCCGTGCAGGCACTGTCATAATAGATGCGTACTGCGGCAACGTCGCTTGCAGAGCCGGTACCAGTAAGCGTGAGCTTGAGAGTTGTTATATTTGCGTCAGCGAACGAAGCACCAAATTGCGTCTGCTTAAAGCCAAATCTTCCCATATTATACGTCTGGCTCTGATTGACGCTTGTGGGGCCCGTGGCCTCCTGTGTGATATCAATCGTGTTAGTAGCGCCGGCCCAAGATTCCAGATACGTTGGCGCGTTACCGAAAGTTGGGCCAGACCAGCTGCCAGAGTAGGTCGTGAGCGTAAGCGTTCCGGCAGCGGCAACGGTCTTGATATTCGTCACGGTCGTGGCCGATGAGCCGTTGGCATCGAAAACCATATTGGTCAGTGCGTTGCCTGGCACCTGAAGATTAAGCGTCAGCATGACGGTGCTGTTGACGACCGGGAACGTGAAGCTGCCGTCTTGCATAAAATTCGTGGCGTCAATCGTGGCGCCGGAGTTGATCGTAAGGCCGGCAATTCCCATGTGATCGACAGTGTAATATCGTGCAGCTATGGTTCCGTTTACAATGATGCTGTAGCCGCTCGCGCCCGACGTCAGGGTAACTAAAGCTGTATGCGCGGCGTTACCAAGCAAGTTCAGTGTGCCACCTGAGTCAATGGTCAGGGTTTTGCTGTTCGCCAATTTAAGCGTGCCGCCCGGATCAACGGTAAGCATGGCGCCCGTCTGTACGGTGATATTTCCGCCGATGCTGAGTGTCGCGCCTGCAAGTACGCGCAGATTTCCTTTGGTCACGGTGACGTTACCCGAAATCGTGGTATCGGCGATGACGTCAACATCGGCGCCCGTACTATTGTTGATCAGCAGATCACCCGGAAACGCTGTACCGCCGGAAATCGTCTGTACCGTCGAGCCAAGTAGCGCAAGCACGCCGCTTGAAGCATTAGTGAAGGTAAAGCCCGAATCGATCGTCAATGAGCCATAGGTTTGCTGTTGCCAGGTACCGCTGCTGAAATTCAACGTACCGCCATTTGAGAATGTCGAATTGCGGCAAGCCTGATTGGCCAGGAGTGCTGGAACTCGCGTGCCCGATCCGATGACGCAGTCGCGAGCAGTCGTTGGCACCGTAGCGGGGTTCCAGTTCGTAGTCAGAGTCCAAACTGTCGAAGTTGCTCCCGTCCAACGGCTCGAAACGGCGCCGCTAATAGTCGATAAGCCTGGGTGAACGGGCGGTGCCGAAGCCGTACCGAAACTGTAACTGCCACCACCGGTACGAACGTCAGTAACGTCGCCGGTTCCTTCGACACTAAATCCTATCGTATTTCCCTGCCGTGCTGTCGCACTGGTTGCGACCAGCACGTGGAAGCAGGCTTGTTTGGTTCCGTCCGTGTTCACGTCGCCGGTAGCGAACGTAACGGTGGCCGTAGGCGGGCTACCCGTAAGAGTAATGTTACTTCCAACCTGCACGTCAGTACCCGCATTATAGGCGCAGTTTTGACTTGCGGCCGCATCCCTGAAAACTTTAATGTAGTTGATATCAGCAACCGTAGCCGTACCGTACATCGTAAGTTTCACTTGAGTTACGTCGGCGGCCAGATCGCTTTGACTCAAGTCAAAGGAGTAGGTTGCCACGAGCAACGCGGCTGAGTTCGCCACTATTGCCGCAGCTGGAAAACCGGCAGCGGTACCATCAGAAAGTGTAAGCTGTGTCGGAGCAGGGGTGCCCCAGGTAACCTTGTTGTTTACGTCAGTTTTTTCATGGGCCGGGCCGCCCAAGTTACCGGAATACTGGTCAAGATATACGGTGTTGCCGGCATAGCCCGCGTTAACACTGAAGTTGAAGTTGTTATTGAAAGCGCTGTCATCGAAAAATCCGATTGATGGCATCGTAGTTGGAAGAGAAGCGGTCGCACCTACTGTTATCGCGACGCCAGCCGAGGCTATATAATGAAAGCCACCATTCTGCAGCTGAGAGACGGTGCCAGTGATGTTCATGCCGGTTGCCGCAATGGTATTATTGATCGCGAAGTAGTTTGCCGTCAGCGTGCCGCCCATCGTGAAGGTGTAGTTACCGCTAATAGCGTCCAAAGTGGCGTGATTACCTGAAGTACCGTTCAGCTGCACTGCTCCGCCTGCGTTTACCAGCAAAGTCTTTGCACTCGCAATGAGTACCTTGGCACCACCAGCGATGGTTAGAGTACCGTTCACGATCATCCCGCCCGTGACGGAAAGTGTGGCTTTGGGACCGACATTTACGGTGGTGCCCGCTGGAATGGTGAAGATGTTGGCGCCAGTCATTGTAAGATCGGAATTGATATTGAGCACCGTGCCAGTACCGGTGATCAAAAGATCATTACGCAGATTGAACGGGTCGGTGAAGGTGACCGTGTGGCTGTTCGAGATCGTCACGTAGTTGATAGGGTCAACGACTTCAAGCGTCTGATCGGCGGCGCCTGCCATATCGATGACAATCGTTCTGGCCGCGGTAAAGGTCAACGATCCGGCTGTCAGCGAGCGAAAGTAATCGCCCTTAACCGTAAGGGTCGTTAAATTAGTAGTCGCCGACAAAACACCTGACTGCACTTCCATGCAGCCAACCGTCATGGTCTGCAGAAGTGGAATTCGCGTGGCCGATACAATAATGGCATCTTCGCCTGGGGTACTTGGCACATTTGGAAGCGTCCAGTTGGCCGCAGCCGCCCAGTTCGTACTCACGCCGCCGTTCCAGGTACGTTCCGTCGTGCCGCAAGCTACGAACGGGCTTGGCAGAGCAGAGCCCCAGGTGATCTTGCTGTTTGGATCGGCTTGCTCATAGGCCGGCCCACCATCTTCGCCGACATAGTTGTCGAGAAACACGGTATTACCGGTATATCCTGCGGCAACATTGAAGTTGAAGTTGTTGGCGAAGCCGCCGTCGTCATAAAAGCTGACCGACGCCATTGTGGTTGGCAGCGCAGCTGTAGCACCGACCGTTATCGCGTCGCCAGTGCTGGCTATATAATGAAACTCGCCGTTCTGTAGTTGGGAAACGGTACCGGTGACGTTTAGGCCTGCCGAATTGGTATGGGCGATATAGAAGTAGTCGGCGCTGAGTGTACCAGCCATGGCGAAGATGAACGTCCCCGTCGAGGCGTCCAGTGTGGCAAGATTACCAGACGAGCCGTTCAACTGAAGAGTTCCGCCGGCGCCAACCGTAAGCGTCTTACCGGTGGCCATTAGAATCTTACCTCCCGCGCCGACCGTCAAAGTACCATTCACGGTAACACTGGCCGCAATGGTCAGCGTGACGCCAGCCGCGACGTTCACCGTCGTGCCCGCCGGGATGGTAAATAAGTTCGTGCCACTCATATTAAGGTTGGCATTGATATTTAAGGTTGAGGTCGCACCCGTAAGCAAAAGATCGTTACGCAGATTGAACGCGTTGGTGAACGACACGGTATTGTTGTTCGATATCGTAACGTAGTTAATGGGATCAACCACTTCAAGTGTCTGGTTGGCTGCACCTGCCATGGCGATGGTAACGGTACGAGCAGCCGTGAAGACCAGAGAAGCCGGGTTAAGAGCGCGAAAGTAGTCGCCCAGAATTGTGAGAGTCGTTAAGTTCGTCGAAGCCGTGAAAGTTCCCGAGGACACCTGCATGCAACCAACAGACTTTGTGGAGAGCAGAGGTGCGAAGGTACCTGAAACGATATTTGCGTCTTCGGCGCCCGTATCTGGCGTATTGGCCGCTGTCCAGTTGGCAGCAAGTGGCCAAGAGGTACTGGTGCCGCCGTTCCAGGTACGCACGGTGGTGCCGCAAGCAACAAACGGCGTTGGGACGGGCGTACCCCAGATCAGTTTGGTATTAGGATCAGCTTTAACGAAAGTCGGGCCGCCCAGGTTGCCGGCGTAGTTATTGAGCGTGATTGTATTGCCGCCATAGCCCACCAAAACGTTAAAGTTGAAATCGTTACCAAAACCGACCTCGTCGTAAAAACCAACTGAAGCCATCGTCGTCGGAACCACCGCCGCCGCGCCGACCGTCATGGCCACGCCAGCAGACGCGATATTGTGGACGTCGCCGTTTTGAAACGCGGTAACCGTGCCCGTAACGTTAACACCCGTCGCAGCCATGTGGCTGATGGAAAAATAATCGGCGTTAAGAGTACCCGCCATGGTGAACGTGAAAGTGGTCGCCGCTGCGTCGAGTTGTGCAAGATTGCCAGCCGATCCGACGAGATTAACAGTACCGGCCGCACCGACGGATAGAGTTTTACCAGATCCCAGTACGACTTTACCGGTACCGGCCACGGACAATGTTCCGTTGACGGTAATACCGCCGCCAGCCGTCAGCGTAACGCCAGCTGGAACGTTGACCGT
Organism: candidate division WWE3 bacterium; assembly: GCA_038231515.1. GTDB lineage: Bacteria > Bdellovibrionota > UBA1018 > UBA1018 > UBA923 > JACQAX01. The sequence continues at coordinate 27,376 of JBBRLF010000010.1, read as the reverse complement.
AACGCCAGCTGGAATCGTGAAGGCATTAGCTGTCACATTAAGGTCGGCGTTGACGTTCAGGATCGTCGTCGTGCCCGAAAGGGTTAACGTGTTGCGGATGGTGAAGGGGTTAGTGAAAGTTACGGTTTGATTGTTAGAAATCGTAACGTTGTTTACGGGGTCAACGACTTCGAGCGTCTGATTGGCCGCGCCCGCCATAGTGATCGTGACGTTCTGGCCAGCAGTGAAGTTTACGAAACCTGCCGTCAGCGCGCGAAAGTAGTCGCCCGATACCGTCAAAGTAACCGCGGAGGTTGCGTTCAAAACGCCAGACGTAATCTCGAGACATCCCAGCGTGTCAGTGGATAACAGGGGCGAGGCGCCACCCGCGACAATCAATGCGTTTTGCGCTGCCGTATTAGGAACGAATGCAGCAGTCCAGTTTGCGGCAGTCGCGAACGCAGTGGTTGAGGATCCATTCCAGGTACGAGTCGTTGCACCGCATGCCGCATGGGCATTGGGAACAAAGGCCACAAGGCCCAAGCCCATCATAATCATCGCAGTAGTGAGTGTGCGAATCGCACCCAAACCCCGGCTCAAATCAATTTCCCCTTTGCCATTGAAAACTTATCGGAACTTCCCTGGGATTATTTTACCATGACGCGTTGCGTTTTAGCAGAATGGGAGGGGGGCATTTTTAGCTATGAATACTGTGGGTTAGACGGTGAGTTAACAATCTCTTAACGTTCGGTCGCCAAACGTTGCCGCCTGGTCACGATTTCGGGCTTCGATTACCTTACGTAAAACGCGCGCCACACCAAATTTAATGGCATCGGGAACCGTGTCGCGGAGTAAAAATCGGTCCAAAGCGAGCCGCAGAAACGCCCGGCCCCCAGGCCGGTACCACGCCGAAAGCTTGAGCCGCTGCGCCAGCTTTTGTCTGCGAAGCATTCCCATGTTTTTACAAAGTTCCGCCCGAACTTCACTCGGAATCGGCGTCTGCCAGTTCGAATGCAGGATCTCAAAAACAAATGCAGCAGCCGAAATGGCGCGCGATCGCCGCAGCTCAGACAGTATACGGTGCCAGTCGAGCGAGCCGGCGCTGATGATATAGTGCAGATCGATCATCCAAACCGGCGACTCCAGCACGTGTAGCACTGCGCTGTGCCTGAGCATATAAACCAGGCAATCTTCCTTGGACAAAACACGAAGACCGTCCGAAATTCCCGGGAATTCTCCAGCCACTGAATTTTTCCAATAGGCCTCAACGACCGTTTCCGGCTCACCGGCAATCAGCCCATAGTGCAGGTCGATCGACGGAAGCTCGGTTCCGCGCGCAAGCGAACTTCTAAAGCTGTGTTTAAAATGCGGTTCAATTTGCTGATAACCACCACGAAGCAACGCTCGCCACGCATCACGATAGCTGGCGGCTGGCACAAGCAAATCCACATCACCCATGGGGCGAAGCATTCGTTCGGGATAGAAGCGTCGGCCCACATCCATGCCCTTGAGAACGATTACCGGAATCCGCGCGACAAGCAGCAAGCCTGCGGCCTGCGCAAGCTCATCGTCAAGCAAAGCCAGCACCATGCGCTCGCGGCTCAGAATTCTATCACATTCCATCCGCGTTTCATTGGGCAGCTGCCCGTACCAACTTGTTTTGCCGATAGCCAAAACAAAGGGTAAAATCGAACAGATCTCTTTTGAAAAATGAAGCGCTTCCGTCCAATCGTCGCGCGAACGAAAAGACGCGAAGGCACCGGCCATGTCATCACCAGAGTGCGGTCCAATCATTCGCAGTACATTTTCGGCTATTTTGACCACAATAGATTTCTACGCAGGAACCCCAGCGCAAAGGTAACCCGACGAAGCCGCCAACGCGACAGGTGCGCAATCGCGCGATCCAGCCAGCTCACACGCCAGAAGCAAACGCGGGCGCTCCCCTTTCGCCGAATTGCTATAATATGTCCCCAGACAAGTTCAGGTGCGAACGTTTCAAAAACATAGGCCGCATCACCCTTGACGAGTAATCGGCCCGAAGTTTTACGATCATATCCTACCAGCCGATGTACAATCCAAGGTTTGGCGGCCGCCCGCGCAAGCAGAATGTCGCCCAACTTAAAGTTGCCGCCCTGGTCCCAACGCACGCCCAGCAGATCGCCAGCCTCAATAAAAGGACGCATGCTGTCGCCTTCGATGCGTACCCAATCAACGGGCATAATGGCTCAGGACTTGAGAATCGTACACGAAGGAATGTGACCGGTGAATTTACGGCCTCCGGTTGTCGTGCCGTTGCACAGGGCTGCGACCGCGGTCAGCCCCTCGGTTCGAATGGTGGGCTTACGATATTTGGCCTTGGGCTTTGGGGCCTTGGGTTTGCTGGTCGACATGAAATCTCCTTTTGCACGAGCGGCCAAAAGGCCGGATCGAGGGTGAAATGTAGTGCGCGAACGGCGCCATTCAAGCTTGCAAAACGCATGGCCAGGTCAAAACGTTCCGTTGCGAGATCAGAAGTGGAAGTGTGCATCGCGCTGCCAAGCAAAGCCGCAACGATCTCAGAACGAGTAAGCGAAGTCAGGTGTTCAACCTTGTCTTTTCTCAGACTAAGCAGCCCCACAAGGGGTGCGCTGATTGCCGGAGGCGCAATACGCGAGTACCCGCAGCCCAGCGGCGCCGCGTGTACGACCGGACCCGCCTGAGTCATTGCGATGATCACTGCGTCGTCGCCCAGCAATGTCGCTTCATCGTCACTTGCATGAATCAAACTGGCGCAGGTCGACTTTCCAGCGCCGCTTTGCCCAAAAAAAATATATCCGCGGCCATCACGGACAACCCCTGCGGCATGCATGAGAAAGGCATTACGCGTAAGCAGCAAGTTGGGCATCAGCCAGCGAAGCAGGTTGTGAAAAGAATCATCGCTTTCGTCTGAGATCAGCGCAACGGCTCGCGCGCGCCAATCTCCAACACTCACAAGCCGCCGTGCCGCAAAATCACGCTGCACGACATATTCACCTCGGAAATCAAACTCCGGATCCTCATCCACCCAGAGCTCGGGTAAGTCACCAGAAGGCGTGATCGGCTCCAGTGCCAGCTCGCAAACCGCGTCGCCGTCACTTGCCAGATAGTCCGCGAAGTAGGTGCGAAGACGTTGGATGGTGCCCTCGGCCCTGGTAAGCAAATCGAGGCGCACGCCGGCGATTCGCAACGCAATGCGCGTACCGCCCGGATCGAACTGCGTGGTGCTTAATTCCTGGAGCAGATGGCTGCGTCGATCCCGGGCAGGGTAAACATTCATTCTTTACAGTATATTTCCCGGGAGGCGCTACGAGCAAGAGAAAACACTTGCACGGGGTTCAGCGCGCTGGTGTAATTTATCGTATGAATCCCAGACAAACCGCACGATTACCCTGGCGCGAAATTGACGGAAGATCCGTGGTCATAAACCCAAAGCGCGGCGAAGTGCATGAGCTTGATGAAGTAGGTACCTTCCTCTGGAAAAGTGCCGATGGCTCACGTTCGGTCGAGGATATTGCGACGTCGCTGGCTGGCGAATTCGAGGGTGACCTCTCAAGCGCTCTTTCAGATACGCGGGAGTTCTATTCCGCGCTCGAAGCGCTGGGGCTTATCCAATGTCAATCCTGACTCGTTTTAACGAGACCTCGGTCAGTAAGCTGATTCCATTGCAGGCGACCCTCGAATTGACTTACCGCTGCAACGAGCGCTGCAGTCATTGCTATCTGGCTACCTACGACGACAATGCCGACGGCAGGCCACCGCTTCGTCTCGAGGAGTGGTGCAGAATTTTAGATCAGCTTGCCGATGCCGGCACCATGCTGATCGTCCTGATTGGCGGCGAAGCCATGATGCATCCACAGTTCTGGGGCGTGGCCGAGCACGCCGTGAGCCGTAACTTCGCTCTCGATTTGATTACCAACGGCCTGCTGATCGACGAGCCCGCCGCCGAACGAATCGCCGATCTTGGCTTTCTGAATATCACCATTAGCCTTTACTCCCTCAACCCCGAGATTCACGACCGTATGACGCGCAGAAAGGGTTCGCATGCTCGCACTCTGGGCGCGATCAGCCGACTGCGGGCCCGTGGAGTGAATGTTGGTTTGAATTGCCTGCTCACGCAGTCCAATATCGACACCTGCCTGGAACTCGACGACTGGGCAAAAGCCCATGGGCTTCGTGTGCGCTTCGATCCGATGGTTACCGCAAAAACAGATTCGTCGCTGGCCTCGACCGAAACGCGTGCCAGCGCCGAGCAGATTCAAAACTATTACCGGCGCCTCAAAAGACAAGGGCGCGGTCCGGTACCGGGCCTTGAGCGCGGCGATGAAGAACCCGTCTGCAACGCCGGCCGCGGCAAGGCGGCCGTCAGCCCTTACGGCGACCTGCTTACCTGCCTCGAGGTACGCGAGCCCATCGGCAATCTGCGCGAACACAGCTTCGAAGAACTTTGGCGCTCCCCACAGGCTGAAAAACTGCGCGGCTATACCAATCGCGATCTCAAGTTCGATTCCTCTTGTGGCGACGGCAAGTTTTGTGATCACTGCCCAGGCATGGCCGGCGCCGAAACAGGCGATCGCATGACCCCAGTGCCCTTCATTATGGAGCTGGCCCGCATCAAGCGACAGGTTTTCGAAGACGACACGATCTAGATGCTGGCGGCCTTTTTAGCTGCGTGAATCAGCATCGATGGAAAAAGTCCGAATGAAAGCGTGGCCACCGTGGCGGCGAAGATGACCAACGTCACCGGTATCGTAAACGCCACCCGGCTATCGCGAATCGGGTCTTTCATGTACATGAACACGATAACACGCAGATAGTAGTAAGCCGAAATCGCGCTGCAAAGCACGGCCAGAATCGCCAGCGTCGTCTCGCCAGCCTGTACCGCCGAGCTGAAGATAAGATACTTGCCGGCAAAACCAACCGTCGGAGGAATTCCCGCCATCGAAAACATGAACACGGCCATGCCAAAACCCAACAGGGGATGGCGAAAGCCAAGTCCGGCATAGTCCTGCACGTCGGTGTTACGATCGCCGCGTTCGCCCACCAGCGCCACGATGGTAAAGGCGCCAATGTTCATGATGACGTAAGCGATAAGGTAAACGACGATCGAGGTGTAGCCATATTCCGAACGTCCGCCCGAGATAAATCCCACCACGATATAGCCCGTATGCGCGATGGACGAGTAGGCCAGCATGCGTTTTATGTTTCGCTGGGTAAGCGCAATGACATTGCCAAAGAACATGGTCAGCAGCGCAATAACCCACAGCACGTTGTGTAAGCCGATATTCAACGTCGAGGTCAGATTGTCGCCAAAGCCCATATTCATGAACACTCTCATGAACGAGGCAAAGGCCGCGGCCTTCAGGCCCGTGGTCATGAAATTTGTCACCGAGGTGGGGGCACCCTCATAAACGTCGGGCATCCACATGTGAAACGGCACGGTTGCCACCTTAAACAGAAAACCGGCAAGTACCAAAACCGAGGCCAGCGACATCAAGGGATTTACGGCCGGGTTGGTTTTTGCGATGACTGCCAGCTCGGTGATATTCATCGTGCCGGTGGCGCCGTAGATTAAAGCGATACCAAAAAGCAGAATCGCCGAGGCCGCGCTGCCCAGAATGAAGTATTTCAGAGCCGCCTCATTGGATTTTACATCGGTACGGCGAAAGCCTACCAGCACATACACGCCAATCGACATCACTTCGAGCGACACGAACAGCACGATCAGGTCAAGTGACGACGCCAGCAGCATCATTCCCAGGCAGGAGAAGAGCAGCAAGCTATAGTACTCGGCATAGTGAATGCCTTCTTTTTCCAAATACGAGTAAGATGAGAGAAGCACCAGGCCCGTGGCTCCAAGCAGCAAGGCATTGAACAAGCCAGACGAGTAGTCCGCCGCCAACATGCCGCCGAAGAGCGTGATCGAGGGTTCGCCCCATACCGCGGTGACCGAGTAAAGCGCCGCAACGATCGTTAGAAATCCAACGCCGGCAGCCGCCAGCTTGTTGTTGGCGTTGCGGGTTACGCCGGCAAGTAACGTCACCATCGCGCCCACTGCCACCAGTAGGTACGGCAACAGCATGGCCAGCTGTTCACGGCTCAAGTTCAAATTCTGCGGCTTAATCAGCTGGTCTTCCATTTTGTTTACGCCTTCTTCTTTATATTTTCATCTGGGAAAGGAATGCCTTAACCGAGACATCCATTTTCGAAAGAAACAAATTCGGAAAAATACCCATTACAAAAATCGCGACGATGATCGGGGCCATCACCACGATTTCCCGCAACGACAAATCTTTAAGATGTTTGTTCTCATTGTTTTGAATAGGGCCGAACATCACGCGCTGGAACATCCACAACATGTAAATCGCGCCAAAGATGACACCGGTAGCGGCCACGATTGTAATGATTTTATGGGTCTGAAAGGCGCCAAGCAGGATTAAGAACTCACCCACGAAGCCATTCGTACCCGGCAGGGCAATGCTCGAAAGCGTGACGATCATGAAGATGACCGCAAAAATCGGCATGACGCGGGTAATTCCGCCAAAATCGGAAATTTCGCGGGTATGACGGCGTTCGTAAATCATGCCCACAATAAGAAACAGGCCGCCCGTCGAGATGCCGTGATTGAGCATCTGATAGATCGAACCGTTTACCGCAATCGCGTTAAGCGAGAAGAGGCCAAGAATCACGAAGCCCATGTGGCTGACTGACGAATACGCCACGAGCTTCTTGATGTCGGGCTGCACCATCGCCACCCAGGCGCCGTAAACGATGGCAATCGCCGACAGACCCATGAAAACCGGAGCCAGCAGATGCATCGCCTGTGGAAACAGCGGAAAGGCGAATCGAATGAAGCCATAGCCGCCAAGCTTGAGTAACACTCCGGCCAGAATAACCGAGCCCGCCGTCGGCGCCTGCACGTGCGCGTCGGGCAGCCAGGTGTGCAGTGGAAAAAGCGGTACCTTGATGGCGAAGGCCAGCGCGAACGCCAGGAACATCCAGGTTTGAGGGCTGTTGAACCCGTTAAACGGTACCTTAACTTTATAAAGGTCGGTCAGTGCCGCGCTGTAAGCCCCCAGCTGTGCCTTGTGCATCGACATCAGCGTGAAAATCGCAATCAGCATCAACAGCGAACCCACGAGTGTGTAGAGAAAAAATTTTGTCGAAGCGTAAATACGTTCCTTGCCACCCCAGACACCGATCAGCAGATACATCGGAATAAGCATGGCTTCCCAGAATCCATAAAAAAGAATGATATCCAGCGCGACAAAGGCGCCGAGCATCCCGGTTTCCAGAAACAGGAGCAGGCACAGATAGGCTTTCAGCTTCTGTTCGATGGCGTTCCAGGAGCCGAGCAATACAATTGGCGTCAGAAAGGTAGTCAGAAGAATCAGCAGCAGGCTGATGCCGTCGATTCCGATGTAGTACGAGATGCCAAACACACTGATCCACTCGTGCCGCTCAACAAACTGAAAGCCCGTCGCCGTTGAGTCAAACGTCTGGTAAAGCACGCAGGACAGCAGAAAGACGACTAGCGAAAAAATGATCGCCGCTGTCTTGAGCAGCTTCTTGCCGGTCTCACCGTCTCCCGGCAGTAAAGCCAGGATAAGCGCGAAGATTGCTGGCGTGAAAACGACCAGCGATACCAGATGATTAGTGATGAATTCCATAAATCAGATACCCCATGGTGGCCAACAGGCCCAAGAGAATGAAAACCCCATATACTTGTATTGCGCCCGTCTGAGCCAGCCGGGAAACTTCCCCGGTGAAGCGAGACACCCGCGCAAACGCCAGCACAGTCCCATCGACGATAATGACGTCAATAACTTTCCAACACACCATCGCGAGCTGCTTGATCGGCTTTACGATGATTGCGTCATAAATCTCGTCGACGTAATATTTATTAAAGAGAACCTTATAGATGACACCGAAGTTCTCAAAAATTGATTTCGGAATTTCCGGCTTAACGACGTACATATAATAGCCCAAGCCAATGCCAGCCAGCCCAATTGCAACCGAGGCCGCCATTAAAAGCCACATCATGCTGCTTGCTTCGCCTGCCGGCTCGCCCACCACCGGCACCAGCCAGTGCTCGATAAGGGAGTAGTGCGGAATGCCGACATAACCACCGATTACCGACAACACGGCCAGGATGATCAGCGGAATCACCATGACGTTTGGAGACTCATGAACACCGGGCTTGGCGTGATGATCGTCATGTTCCTGGTCGTCGTGGTCATGACCATGTCCATGATCTTTGGCCGCGGCCGCCTGATGCGCGCCCAGCTTCTTCGGATCAAAACGAGGCTCCCCCAGAAAAGTAAGTCAGGTGAGGCGTGTCATGTAGAAAGCCGTAAGTAGCGCGGCAAAGGCCATAACCAGCCAAAGCCAAAAGCCCCCGAGCCCCAGGTGGCTCGAAAAAGCACTCCACAGAATTTCGTCCTTCGAAAAGAATCCCGACAGCAGCGGAAAGCCCGCAATCGCAGCCGTACCCACGACAAAGGTGGCAAACGTCTTGGGCATGTACTTGCGTAACCCGCCCATCTTCATGATGTCCTGCTCTTCGTGCATGCCGTGAATCACGCTGCCCGAGCCCAGAAACAGCAAGGCTTTGAAAAAAGCGTGCGTCATCAGATGAAATACGCCAGCGGTGAAGGCCCCGACACCCACGGCCACAAACATGAAACCAAGCTGGCTGATGGTCGAGTAGGCAAGCACCTTCTTGATGTCCCGCTGCGTGATCGCAATTGTCGCGGCAAAGAGGGCGGTAAAAGCCCCGATACCACTGATGAGCATCAGCGTGTTGGGCGTAAGCGCGAAGATGAAGTTCATGCGCGCGATCATGTAAACCCCGGCCGTAACCATGGTTGCCGCATGAATCAACGCGCTGACTGGCGTCGGCCCGGCCATGGCGTCAGGCAACCAGACGTAGAGCGGAAACTGAGCCGACTTGCCCATGGCACCAACGAACAGACAAATCGTCGCGATCGTCAACGTATGTATGTCCAGTCCGCCCGCCGCACCAGCCGTTGCCACGCCGCTTTTAAGCGCCCCAAAGTCGACCGTCTTAAACATACCAAACAGCAGAAAGATGCCGACGAGAAAGCCAAGATCGCCAATACGATTGACGATGAAGGCCTTCTTACCAGCCGACGCTTTTGCGTCATCTTCATACCAGTAGCCGATCAGCAGATAAGAACAAAGGCCAACACCTTCCCAGCCCATGAAAAGGATCGGCAGGTTGCCGCCAAGCACGAGTGCGAGCATGGCGAAGCTGAAAAGATTCAGGTACGCGAAAAATCTCGGCGGCGTACGGTCGTGCGCCATATAGCCGATCGAGTAAACGTGGATCAGAAAGCCGACGCCGGTAATGACCGAACACATGATGGCCGTCAGCGGATCAAAGCGCAGCACGAAAGGCACCGACAGGTCGCCGGCCGTAATCCATTGAAAAAGCGTCTCTTCGATGACGCGTGAATTTTCTTCCATGCCCGCGAGCTGGTAGAATTTCGTCAGTGTGATGACGAACGAGCCGAAGATTGCCGCCGAGGCGATTATTCCGGCAGTCTTCGAGCAAAACTTGCGCCCAAACAGCCCGTTAATGAGAAATCCAATGAGAGGCAGCGCGAGAATCAATCCCAACATCACTTACTCCTTCAACAGTTGAATGTCTTCAGTGCTGACCGACTTCAGATTGCGGAAAAGCGCAATCACAAGGCCCAGCCCCACGGCCGCTTCAGCCGCTGCCACTGTAATAATGAAAAATACCGCCATCTGTCCGCCAGCATCGTTAAGCTGCCGTGAGTAGTTGACAAAGGTCAGATTAGCCGCGTTTAGCATGATCTCGATCGACATCATGATGACCAGGATGTTCCGGCGCGCGATGACGCCGAACAGCCCGACAAAAAACAACGCGGTGGCGAATAAAGTCACGTTCATCGTGCTCATTTGTGCTCCATCTTGCGCTTGGCCAGCGCGACCGAGCCGACGATACCGACCAGCAACAAGATCGAGGTCAGCTCAAACGGTAAAATATAGTCCGAGAACAGCAGCTCGGAAATGACCCGCACGTTGCCCCCATGCGCCTGAATCTTGTCTATCGTCAGGCCATAGTCCTTCGTCGAACCAGTGCCGTGCAGGATGCTCCAGGCAAACATGGTGAACAGTCCCAGACACAGAAAGGCCGCCCCAGCCTGAAAAACCTTGCTGCGACCCGTGTCCAGATTCTTGGTGTCGGCGTTAAGCAGCATGATGACGAACACAAACAGCACCATAATGGCGCCGGCATAGACCAGAATCTGAATTGCGGCCAGGAAATGCGCCTGCAGCAACGCGAAGTCGGCCGAGACGCAGAAGAACATCAAGACCAGGCTAAAGGCGCACGAAATTGGATTTTTGCCCAGTACGACGCCGAAGAGCGCAATCAGCAGCCCCACGCCCGAGAAGAGATAGAAGAGAATGTCGGTTGGTCCGGTGGCGAATTCCATTTACTTCGTGCCTCTCTGTACGAGCAGCGCTTCCTTGTCATAGATACCCTTGTCGCGGTGACTGACAGCCATCTCGTAAATATTGCTGAGCTTGATCGCGTCTTTTGGACAAGCTTCCTCGCAGAAGCCGCAGTAGCAGCAGCGCAGAATGTCGATTTCGAATTTTACCGGATACTTTTCCTTGTCGGGCCGCTCGCCCGCCACAATGTGAATGCATTCGGCCGGGCACACGGTGGGGCACAGCATGCAAGCCGTACAGTTCTCGACTCCATTGACCGACTTGATGTAATGCAAGCCGCGGTAACGGTCGGAATAGGTACGGCGTTCTTCTGGATACTGAATCGTGACCTTCTTCGCGAAGAGCATGTTTCTCATCGTGATCTTCAGGCCCGTGATGATTTCGAAGAGGTACAGCTTGTTTAAAAAACCACTTTTCTTGCTAACTAGCATCTCAGATCACCCCTAAATAGATCAGAACCGCTGTAACGGCGATGTTCGCGATCGAGAGCGGAAGAAAAACCCTCCAGCCCAGGTTCATGAGCTGGTCATACCGGAACCTTGGCAGCGTCCAGCGCACCCAGACAAACAGCCACATAAAGAAGCCGACCTTGCCCGAGAACACCATGACCTCGAGAATTGCACGCATCCATTGGCCCGGCTCTGCAAGTGTTGGGAGGAATGGAAGAATGGACGTTGCAAGCTCGGACGCCCGCAACAGTCCCGGAGCAAGCGCCTCTGCCACAAGATGCAGCCCCGGAAAGCTATAGCCGCCAAAATACAACGTCGTCAGCAGCGCGCTGGCTGTAACCATGTTGAGGTATTCGGCCATGAAGAACAGCGCAAAGCGCATGCTGCCGAACTCCAGATGGTAGCCGGCGACGATTTCACTTTCGCCCTCGGGAAGATCGAAAGGCAGACGATTCGTTTCGGCGTACACCGAAGACAGAAAAATGATGAACCCAACCGGCTGTACAAAGAAGCCCCATTTTGGAACATGAGACAGCCATGCAAACGCGGCTGGAAGGTTGGCCATCGACGGAGCAAGCGCATAGGTCTGACCATAGACGATCTCACGCAGCTCAAAAGAGCTGTACACCATCACGATGCCGACCAGGCTCAAGCCCATCGAAAGCTCGTAGCTGATCATCTGCGCCGTGCTGCGCATCGCGCCCAGTAGCGAGTATTTGTTGTTCGAAGACCAGCCCGCCATGATGATGCCGTAAACACCAAGCGATCCGATCGCCAGAATATAAAGGAAGCCGACGTTAAGATCAGCCACCTGCAGGTGGACGACATGCCCCGCAATCGTTACGTCACCGCCAAACGGCACGACGGCAAAGGTCATGAATGCCGGCAGCAAAACAACAACTGGTGCCAGGATGTAATAAAACTTATCGCAATGCTCGGGCACCATGTCTTCTTTGAAGATGAACTTCACGACATCAGCCAGCGACTGAAACAGTCCCAGCGGACCCACACGGTTCGGGCCCAGGCGGTTTTGCATCAGTGCCGAACCCCGGCGCTCAACCCAAACCATCATGGGAACAACTTGCAGCATTACGAAAACGAGCAGCCCTACTTTGGCCGCCATTTCGATCCAGGTAAACGTATCCATCGTCAGCTCCACAAGGCGAACACGTCCGCCACGCCGCGTGATTGACCCACGGGCTCAATAGCCTTGTTTAACTTCTGCTCCTTGCCCATCCAGTTCACGATCGTTCCCGATTTCTCGGTATAAGACAGGCCCGGCAATACAACTTCGTAGCTGTCGATTGCCGCGGTTTCAAAAACCCCGACGCCGATCAGAGCACCGGACACGTTCTTGCGCAGGTCAGTCAGCATCATCGCGCGGCCACCTCTGAAAACGAGCGCGGAGTCAAACTTGCCCTGACCTTCCCAGCCCTTCAGGCCGAGTTTTTCGGCGCCATGCAGGTTAGAGGTCTTGCTTGTGCGACGCAGAATCTTGTCTTCGGCTTTGTCGTCGGAAGCCTTGGTGTGACCAGGAGTGCCGTAGTGAAACAACGAGGCGTCCTTGAGCTTGTCTTTGGCGAAGGCCTGAATCGCGCGCATCTCTTCGAGCGTCAGATCGGAACCTATCAGCACCAGCACTTTACCAGTGGCTTTGCCTTTGGCCTCGGCCACGGCGGTCTTCCAGTCGGTGAAATCAAGTTTCTTGTCGGCCGTACGCACGGTCGGCTCGGTTACCCGCGCCTCGGCGTTGACGTACTTGAAGCTGAAGCGGCCTTCATCACAGATCCACCACTTGTTGATTTCCATGTTTTCGCGAGGCAGGTGGCGAAACACCACGCCGTTCTCGCTATTCACGTCAATATTGCAGCCTTGCGAGCAGCCTTCGCAAACCGACTTGGTTTTAGCCAGGTACCAGGCGCGCTTTTTAAAACGAAAGTCGACCAGCGTAAGCGACCCCGTGGGGCAGATGTCGGCCAGATTGCCGGCATATTCAGTTTCAAGCGGCTTGCCATCAACCGTCGTGATCTCGGTGCTGTTGCCGCGCTTGAGCGCGACCATTTCGCGAAACCCGCCCACCTCGTCGCAAAAACGAATGCAACGCGTGCAATGGATGCAGCGATTCATGTTCTTCTTGATCACTGGCCCCATGTCCAGGTCGATGAAGGTGCGGCGATGTTCTTCATAACGCGAATCAGGCGCGCCATGCGCGAAGCTGTAATCTTGCAGCGTGCACTCGCCGGCTTCGTCGCAGATTGGGCAGTCGAGCGGGTGGTTGATGAGCGTGAACTCCATTACCGACGCGCGCGTCTTTATCACTTTTTCCGAGGCCGTGTGCACGATCATGCCTTCGCCCGCGGGCAGCGAACAGGCCGTCTGAATCTTGGCCATCTTTTCGACTTCGACTGCGCACATGCGACACTGCGCCACCACGGCCAGCGCCGGATGGTAACAGAAGCGGGGTATCTCGATGCCATTGCGATCGGCGACCTGAATCACCATTTCGCCCGGCGAGAACTCGAATTCCTTGCCGTCAATTATGCACTTGGGCATTTTCCACCTTTGATATGCTCTTCAAATTCGTGTTTGAACTTGCGTACGAAGCTTGTCACTGGCCCAGCGGCCGCGTCGCCCAGTGCGCAAAGCGTCTTGCCGTTGATGTTGTCGGCGATGTCCAAAAGCAGGTCCAGATCCGACTCCTTGCCGTGGCCGTCTTCAATGCGATGCAGAACGTCTTCCATCCACCGGCAGCCTTCGCGGCACGGCGTGCACTGGCCACACGACTCATGCGCATAGAAGTGGGTGATGCGCTTGATCACCTTCACCGCGCACCAGGTATCGTCGATAACGATGATGCCGCAGGAACCCAGCATCGAACCGGCCTTTGCCATGGGCTCGACATCCAAATCGATATCGAGCTCATGAGCCGCCAGCACTGGGGCACTCGAGCCACCAGGAATGACCGCCTTGAGCTTGCGCCCGTTGCGAATACCGCCGCAGTGATCATAGATCAGCTCGCGCAACGTAACTGAACCGCACGGAAACTCGTAGAGCCCGGGCTTGTTGACATGGCCGCTGACACAGAAAAGGCGGGTGCCGCCGCTGTTCGGAAATTTTCCGAGCTTCGCGAACCACTCGCCGCCCTTGAGCATGATTGCAGGAACGTTGGCCAGCGTTTCGACGTTGTTGACGATGGTCGGGCCGCCAAAGGCGCCTTTGATTGCCGGAAAAGGCGGCTTCACACGCGGCTCGCCACGCTTGCCCTCAAGGCTGTTGAGCAGGCCGGTTTCCTCACCGCAGATGTAAGCGCCAGCACCGCGATGCACGTACATGTCGTGATCGAAGCCTGAGCCCATGATGTTTTTACCCAGCAAGCCGGCCTTATATGCTTCGGCCAGCGCCACCTCGAGAATTTCGGCTTCCCGTACATATTCGCCGCGGATATAAATGTAAGACACCTTCGCGCCAATCGCGTACGAGCCGATAATCATGCCCTCGATCATCATATGAGGGGAGTAGGTCATGATCGCGCGATCTTTGAACGTGCCGGGCTCCGATTCGTCGGCATTGCAGACGAGGTACTTGGGAACCTTGGACTCCTTGGGAATGAAGCTCCACTTCATGCCGGTGGGAAAGCCTGCGCCGCCCCGCCCCTTCATGTTGGACTTCTTCACCTCGGCAATAACCTCGTCGGGCTTCATGGCGAGCGCCTTCTTCATCCCCTCGTAACCGTCGTGCTTGCGGTAGTAGTCGAGCGGTGCCGCTTCTTTATTGTAGAAAAATTTTGAGACAATAAGTTCTGCCATTTACGGAAGCTCCGCCAGAACGCCGTCGAGGCGCTCGTTGTTCAGGTTTTCGTAATAATCGTCGTTGATCTGCACCACGGGTGCCGTGCCACAGGCGCCCAGACATTCCATTTCGGTAATGGTGTAGCGGTTGTCGCGCGTTGTTTCGCCGGCACAGATACCCAGCTTCTTTTCGCAATGCTCGAGCAGCTCTTCAGCCCCCATCAAGGCGCACGAGATGTTCGTGCACACTTGCAGATGATATTTGCCAACCGGCTTAAGGTTGTACATCGTATAGAACGTCACGACTTCGCGCACGACCGGCGGCGGAATGTCGATAGCCGCTGCCACCTCGTCCATGATCTCGTCCGAGATCCAGCCGTTTTCTTTCTGCGCCAGATGCAGCGCAGGCAGCAGCGACGCCTGATTGGTCGGATACCGTGGCCTGATCTTGGCGAGTTCCTTGTAAAAAGAGTCTGAAAGAACTTTTTTGCTCATAACCCCACCTGTCATCTGTCTAGTTCGCCGGCAATAATATTGATGCTGCCCAGCGACGCCACGAGATCGGCGATCTTCTGACCCTTGATCATCGGATCAAGGGACTGGTACATGTAAAATGACGGCGCACGTACGCGCAGGCGCCACGGCATAGGCCCGCCACGACTTACGATGTAAAAACCCAGCTCGCCGTTTGGCCCTTCAACGGCCGTATAGGCTTCACCCGGCGGAACGTCGAAACCTTCCATGAAAAATTTGAAGTGATGGATCATGGCTTCCATCGAGTTGTAGACGCGTTCTTTTTCGGGAATTACCACGCGCTTGTCGTCACACCAGATCGGCCCGGTCTTGGGACACTTCTCCGAGAGCTGCCTCAGAATTCGCACGCTCTGGCGAACTTCTTCCATCCGCACCAGATAGCGGTCATAGACGTCGCCATTTTTTCCAAGGGGGACCTCGAAATCAACCTTGTCGTACACGAGCCCCGACTCGGGCTGATCGCGACGCAGATCGATGTTGATGTTGCTGGCGCGGGCACAGGGGCCGGTAAAGGAATAGGCCATCGCCTGCTCCTTGGTAAAGGCGCCGATGCCGATGGTGCGGTCTTTGAAAATCTTGTTCTCGGTCAGCAGATTATCCATCTCGTTGAAGACGGGCTCAAAGGTGTCGAGCCATTTCTTGAGGGCGAGAAAGAAGTCGTCGGGCGGAGGCATGGCCAGTCCGCCCACGCGAGTATACGAAGTTGTGAGGCGGGCGCCGCACAGCTTTTCGATGACCGTGTAAGCCTCCTCGCGTTGATGAAAACCATAAAGGAAAAACGAGAAGGCGCCCAGATCGACAGCACCGATGCCCAGGCAGATGAGATGGTCGATGACGCGGGCGATTTCGCAGCAGATCGTGCGAATGTACTTCGTGCGCTCTGGCACTTCGATCTGCAGCACTTTTTCGACGGCCATGACGTACGCCACGTTGTTCATGAGCGACGAGCAGTAGTTCATGCGATCGGTGTGCGGGATGAACTTATGGTACGTGTTGTGTTCGGCGATCTTTTCTTTTCCGCGATGCAGATAGCCCATTTCGCTGATCGATTTTTCAATCGTCTCGCCATTGAGCCGCACCATCACACGCAACGTGCCGTGAGTTGCCGGGTGAGACGGGCCGATATTCATATACTGGCGCGCGTCTTCAAAAATCTCGTCCGGGTCGTTGAGATGCAGGTCGGTATTTTCCGTTTTCATCACAGACCCTCCTTAAGGAGGTGTTCCGGAATAGGTTCCGGATCATTGAAAAGTTGGTATTTGCGCCAGTGGTAATCCTTGCGTAATGGGTGCCCCTGCCAGCGAACGTCCAGCAGAATGCGCCGCAAATCAGGATGGCCGTCAAACTTCACGCCCATCAGATCGAATACTTCGCGCTCGGCCCAGTTGGCGGCTTCCCATACGACGGTCGCCGTGGGTACGCCCTGACCATCTTCTGCGCGGGTCTTGATGCGCAGACGGGTTTTGCTCTGAGGCGAGTAAAGCTGATAAACCACGACAAATCGACCCTGGCCCTCGTCCACGCCGTCAACGTCGTCATAGGCCGTGAGGTCGGACAGAAAGTGGTATTCCAGACCATTGGTGTCCTTGGCGCAGCGAAGTGCTGCGACCACCTGGTCGCGCTTTACCCAGACGATTGGAACGTTTTGGCGATCGCGTTCGACCTTGATGACGGTTGCACCCAGCAGCTCTTGAAGCCGGGCAACATGGGCGTCGTATTTTTCATTGAGCTTGGCGTTGGCGTTGGCAGTTTCCGTCATGACTTGTGATCTCCACCCGTAAGCTTGCCCAGTTCGCGCCCGCGTACCCGGCTGGCTTTGCTGTATTCGCCGGTTTGAATTCTGCGCTGAAGCTGCATCAGACCGTGAATCACGCCTTCGGGGCTTGGCGGGCAGCCGGGAATATAAACATCCACGGGAATAATCGTGTCGATGCCCTGAAGCACGGGATAGGCATTATAAATTCCGCCCGACGAGGTGCACACGCCAAAGGCCATAACCCATTTTGGCTCGGCCATCTGCTCGTAGATGTTCTTGAGAACCGGCGCCATCTTCATGGTGATGGTGCCCGCGCAGATAATCAGATCGGCCTGGCGGGGCGAGAAGCGTACGACTTCGGCCCCGAAACGCGACATATCGTAATCCGATGACAGCACCGCCATCATCTCGATTCCACAGCACGAGGTGCCAAACGGAAGGGGCCAAAGCGAGTTCTTGCGCGCCCAGTTCGAAATAGCGTCTACGGTTGTCGTCAGTATTTCCGGTGATCCATCCTTAGGCATGCTGCGCTCCCAATTAATCCCACTCCAACGCGCCCTTCTTGAGGATATAAACGTATCCGACAAGAAGAATGGCCACGAAGAAGAGCATTTCAAAAAGTATAAAGGCGTTAATCAGCAGATATTTCTTGTAAACGACCGCCCACGGAAAAAAGAAAATCGCTTCCACGTCAAAGAGCAGAAAGAGAATGGCGACGAGATAAAACTTCACCGACACTCGTCGGCGCGCATCGCCAATGGGCGGTACGCCACACTCGTAAACGCTCATCTTCTTTTTATTGGGACGATGTGGACCAAGAAACGTCGTCAGCAATAAGACGATCGTTCCAATGGCCGCGGCTACGCCCATTAAAGCAAGAACCGGAATGTACGCTGTCATATGGCATCCAGAGTAGTTTTCTTCACATCTAAAGAAAAGCCTAAAAAAGCTACCAGACGACAGCGCCGAGCGACCTCGTGATGTAATTCATCAGTGGATCCCAGTAAATTCCGAGCACAATCGTCGGCAACAGCAATACCGCCAGGGTAAACTGAGCCACCGGATTGGCTGCCATGACCGGCTGGCTTCGCTCTCCGGGCGCGAGCCGGTCCGAAGCGAAGACCTGGCGAATCATCGAGAGGTAGTAGGTCAGACCCAGAACCCAGTTGATCGCGGCAACGATCGAGAGCCAATACAACTTCTCCCGCACGACCACGCCCAGGACATAAAATCGTCCGACAAAGCCCACCAGTGGCGGCAGTCCGGCCAAACTGAGCAAAAAGATGCACAGCGCAACGCCTTCATAGGGGTTCCGCCATACCAGTCCCCTCAAAATCGTGATTTTCTCGCTTCCGGCATGGTCGGTTACCATCTGAATCACAAAAAATGTCCCCAACGTAACAATGCCATACGTAGCCAAAGAGAAAAGTACCGCCGCAATCCCCGCGTGGGTCAGAACCGGAATGCCCATCAAGATATAGCCGATCTGTGCAATGCATGAATAGCCGATCAGGCGTTTCAGATTCGTCTGGTAAAGGGCGGTCAGATTGCCAATGGTCATCGTAACGGCGGCAACTCCGGTAATGAGATCGGGCCACTCGAATCCTGGCAGGTGAACCCACTTCAGATCGCCTTTGACGCTAAAAATATGAATACAGAGCCGCAGGGCAAACGCCATGGCCGCAATTGTCGAGGAAACACAGAAATAGGCCGAAACGGGCGAGGGCGATCCTTCAATGATGTCAGGCGCCAAAAAGTGGAACGGAAAAACCGCCAGCCGACCGGCAAGCGCTATAAAAATGAGACCAAAGGCCACCCAAAGATAGCCCGTATGTACTGCGGCGCCGGCAAGCTGACCGCGGATGTCCAAAATATTGAAGCTCTTGCCAATGCCGTAAAGCATGACGATGCCGATTGCGAACAAGATCGTCGTAAGCGACCCGTGCACGAACAGCTTCACGCCCGCCTCACTCGAAAGTCCGGAACGACGCTTAAAGGCCGCCAGCACATAACCGGTGATTCCGACCATCTCGTAAGCCAGAAACAACAAGAGAAAGTGCACCGCCGAGGTCATGATGCACATGCCAAGGGTGCCCAGCACGAGCAGCGCATGCAGCTCGGCTTTTTCCGTGCGATGAATTTCACGCGACATCGAGCCTTGAAGCACGGTGATGATGCCGGCGAAAATCAGGAGTGTCTTGAAGAACTGCGAAACCGGGTCTATCGACAGGGCCCGCGAGAAAACCTCGGTGGGCGCCATACTAAACGTGCGGAACGAAAGAATCAGCGCGGCGGCAAGCCCAAGCAGGGCCACGGCCGCCACCAGATGCGGACGCGTCTCATAGGACGAGGTCTCGCTGCCATCCCGGCCACGCGCCGTGGCTTTGGCGCGCGAGCTGATGTCGGCAAGCAGCGTAAGTATCGCTGTCGCAAAGAGCATCAGTTCGGGCGAGATGATCGCCAGGCTTCGAAATTCAGAGAGCATCTTATTTCGCTTCCTTGTTGAGCGACGACAGCACCTGGTTGATCGTTGGCGACGCGAGGTTTATCAGCGGTGTCGGATAGGTGCCGGCAAAAACACAGAGTAAAACCAGCGGCACCAGATAAAGCTGCTCGCGCAGGGTGACATCAGTTATCTGTGCCGAATTTTCGCTCACGCGCCCCAGAAACACTCTCCGATACATCCACAGCAGATAGCCTGCCGTCAGAAACATGCCGCCCAGTCCGATTACGGTCAAAAAGCGGTGAAATGGAAAGGCCCCCAAAAAGACCAGCGACTCTGACGGAAACGCGCCCAGCCCCGGCACGCCAAGCGTGGAGAAAACCGCGACCGTGAAAAACCCGGTAAGCAGCGGCGCCTTCGAAACCAGGCCGCCAAACCCCACCGAGCCATCCGCGTTGAGAATGTCGTGATGACCCGAACGGGCACCCAGAATACCAACCAGAAAAAAGAGCAGTCCCGTATACACGGCATGCGAACCCATCTGCAGAAAGGCGCCGTGAAACGCGGTGGACGAAAAGATGCCCAGCCCCAGCAGCACAAAGCCCATATGGCTGACGCAGCTATAGGCGACAAGCCGCCTGATATCTTTCTGCCCCAGCGCGCAGATTCCGCCGTAGATGATGTTCACCGCACCGCAGATCGCGATGACCGGAGCAAACCAGTTGGCCGCCTCGGGAAAGAGCGCGTAATTCACCCTTACGATGGCATAAGCGCCGGTCTTGATGAAAATTGCGGCCAGCACCGCGGCCAACGCGGGCGGGGCCTCGGCTTGCACATGCGGAAACCAGCTGTGTAGCGGCACAACCGGAAGCCTGACGGCAAAGCCCGCCAGCATCAGAATAAAGACCAGGTGTTCAACACCCAGCGAGCGGCCGCCGATATCGATGCGCGCCGACGTGAACTTACCGCCGGCCAGATCAATCAGGCTAAAGCTGTGGGGCTCTGCGATATAATAAATCACCAGCATTCCCAGCAAGAGCAGGGCGCTGCCCGCCAGCTGATACAGGAAAAATTTCGTGGCGGCATACTCACGGTTCTTGTTTCCCCACACGCCAATCATGAAGTAGATCGGTAGCAGCGCGGCTTCCCAGAACGCGAAGAGCAGAAACAGATCCTGCGCGGCAAAGGTACCGAGCACCGCGGTTTCAAGGATGAGAAAAAGCGAGAAGTACCCCTTGAGTCCAGCAGCTCGGTCCCAAGACGCCAACACGCACAGCATGAACAGTAGAGCCGTAAGTGGTATGAAAACGATATTGAGGCCGTCGACTCCAAGCGAATATGAGATTTTAAGCGAGGTAATCCACTCGTAATTTTCGGCAAACTGCACGCCCACCGTGGAGTGGTTGAAGTTGGCCACCAGCAGGCAGCTCAGCACGAAGGTTACAAAGCTAATCATCAGTGCGACATAGCGATGAATCCGTCCATCATCGCGCGCGATGACCAGCACAAGGGCTGCACCCAGCAGTGGCAAAAAGACTATTGCGCTCAATATATTAGGAATCACCGGTCACCCTCCCACGACTACAAATTTGATCACGACCGCTCCCATCAAAATCAGGCCAAGCGCGAAGTAGAATTGAACCTGCCCGTTTTGCACCAGACGCAGCGACTTGCCGATACTGGCTACTGCTTCTGCCAATCCATCAATAAGCTGCTGGTCGAGCACCTTGTTTTCAAAAACCAGAAAAACCTTTCGAACGAATCGCGCCGGCGTTACCCAGATGTCCGCCATCAGACGATCAAGTATGCGGCTGTCGAAAAATGCCGCCGCGCTGCCCAACGTCGCGTTCAGAGGACGCATGACCCAGCTCCAAAGCTTCGAGTCCTGATCTGGTACCTGTCCCAGGCGCCGGACAACTCTGGCGCAGAAGGCCCGAAAATCCTCGAGCGACTTACGATCACGAAAAATCCAAAGACCGGCGAGCATTGCCGGTACGACCAGCACACCCACCATCAGGAGCCGCGCAAAGAAATCGGCGTCCGTGCCTAAAAGATCCATACCGCTCGACAGAGTCTTCGCTGCGCCACCGGGGGGCGTCAGGAACTTCTCAAACCAGACAAGTCCCGGAAACGCATCGACAGTGGCACGGCCAACGAGGCCCCCGAATGGGCGGCCACCAACGGCGATCGACAAACACGACAGCGCCAGAATGGTAAGCGGCACGATGATTTCCCACTTCACTTTTTTGGATGTGGTTTCGCGCACCATCCAGCGTTCGCGCACCACGCCCCAGAGCACGATGCCCATCAGTAGGTCTGCCAAAAGCTTGAGCCCCAGCAAAATCCAATGAAACGAGGGAAGCTGACCTTCATTGTGAATCAGCCCCGCATATTCCAAATAGCGGGCCCAGCCCCAGCCGGTTATCGGCAGCCCGGTCATCATCAGAAGCGCCACGCCAGCAAGCCACCGCTGCGGACGGTCTTCCTGCGAAAACTCAGTCAAGGCGCTTGCTAACAGGAATACGCCGATTGAGCCGGTCAGGGCCAGCGCCTGAGCGGCGTCGTAGCTTCCCACCAGTCCCGATAGAAACACCGACGCACAGACGTAGCTCACGAGCCACCCGACGAGCTGTGCAGGCTCTTGCTCGGGCAGCGCCATCACTGCCGCCGCAATGGCTGTAAGAGCCGGAATAATGGCGAAATACTGAATGTCCTCGGTTGCACAGATCGCGGGAAAGAGTTTCGCGAACAAGGTGGCCGAAAGAATTGCATTGCCCAGAAAAAAGACTGGCGTCGCCGCCGACTTTGCCGAGGCAAGATAACGCGCGCACTGCATGAGCGGAATTTGCAGGCTGCGCAGCATGGTACCGGCAACGAGGCACATGATGGGCCAGGCCGGCGCGTCTGCCAAGGCCTTTTCGTTGATTTCGTTAAAGCTCAGCGTTTCAAAAACCGCATAACAGCCAAGAATTCCCGCCAGGAACAAGACTTCGGGCAAAATATTCAGAATGAGGTAGCGAAAAGACGCCGAGGCCCGATCGTCCCGGTTGGGAGCACTGAAGCTAATGGCCAAAAATCCCAGCGACGCGATCAGTGCCCAGCCGAAATAGTAGGAGATGAAGTTTGCCGAGGTAAGCGCGCAAAGCGCTCCGATCGTAAGCAGTGGAACAGTTACCGCCTCACCGCGATGCTGCGTACGGGTGCCCTTGATCTGGCCCAGCAATGAAAAATAGGCCGTGACCGCCGTAAAGAGTGAGAGCGCAACCCAAAACACCACGCCCGCCGCATCGACGACGAACTTAATCTCAAACACATCCTTGGCGGTAAGCGCAAACCAGACTACGCTATACTGCACGCCGGGCGTATCGCCGAAAATTCGTGCCGCGGCCCAGATTGCGCTACCCAGCTGCACCAGTGCCAGCCCCAGCCCGATACCTCGGGCAGCCATGCGCAGGTTTTTGTTCATGAACAACGCAACCAGCGCCCATATCAGAAGTGATCCAAGAGAGATGAAAAGGGGAAGGCGTTCCATTTTAGTGCCTCAGCTCATTCCGGTCGCCGATATTGGTCGTACCCGTCGACATGAAGCGCCGGTAGGCCAGCGCACAGCCCAGGACCATCAAGATGAGCAGAATCGCGCCAAGCACCAGCGCGAAGAGTAGCCCATCATTTTGCTTTTCGGAATCATGGCCCAGCGTGGCCATGGCAAGCAGGGCGCCCGAGCCCGCCGTTGTGATCGACATCACGATTGAAATGATATTGCGCCGTGAAAGCGCCGAACCAATGCCAATGCCAACCAGGGTAGCCGCTAGAATGAGGTAGATTTCAATTTGCATTGTTTGGTTTCCTCAAAAGCAATCCGGCGCCCACCACCACAACCAGAATCATCACGCCCAGCAGCTCAAAAACCGCGAGCTGTTCGCCCAGCATCATGCGACCCAGCACCACGACGTCCACCTCCTGGCTGATGACCGGAGTCTTGGTCACATCCAGAAACGGTGCCGTCAGAAAGGCCCAGCCAATCGCCGCTCCCAGCCCAAGACCCAGAATCATGCCAAAAAGGCGGGTTACCCGCCGGCTGCCCGAGTCCACGGCTTCGGCCCGAAAGCTGTCTTTAAGGCTACCCTGAATTACGCTTGAAAAAGAGATCACCAGAATCGTACCCATCAGCCCCAACGTAAAAACGATAAGCGCGATGTAATCTGCGTTTAAGGTCAGCAGCACGCCGCTTACGCACGTGATCTCGACAAAAAAGGCGATGGTAACGCGAAACAGGTCGCGGCTGACGGCCGCGTAAATCGTCGAGATGACACAAACGATGGCGAAAAAATAACCCAGCACGATGTTTGCCGTCATTTTTTGTCGTCCTCGCCAACACCCATGCGCCTGCGCAGCTCGGCGCCAACCGGACTCTGCTCAAACCAAACCTGCTCTTCGGCACGCGCGTCGCGCGCCTTTTGCTCGCCCGTCCACCGCTGCTTCATCTCGCGCGTGGCATAACCACGACCGTAGCTTTGCACCAGATCGTTGAGCCTGAAAACCGACCCCTGGTATTCCCGCGTATGCTGCAAACTCTTGGTCGGGCAAACTTCGACGCAAAGACCGCAGAACATGCAGCGAGCATGGTCGACGTCAAAAACCGCAACCCAGCTCAGATTACGTTCCGGCCCAGGCTCGGTCTCGATGTGAATGCAGTCGATCGGGCAAACCTCGGAGCAATATCTGCAGCCCGAGCAGATCTCGATATCGTTATGAATGAAACCTCGGTACCGCGGCGGCAGATCTTCAGGCATGCGCGCGCTGACCCGATCAGGATATTCCTCGGTCACTTCCTTATAGCTGTTCGAGGCGCCCACCATGTAAGGAAAGGTTGTGCGCAAAGCCATGAACAGGGTACCGCAGCCGCTCCATACTTTTTGAAAGTAGGTTTTCATCCCGCTCATAGAATATCTCCTCCGCCCCGGGCTCTGGCCACGACGAGCCACACAGCGGTAACCGCGCTGGCAAAAAGGCCGATCGGAACCAGGATTCGCCAGGAGAGGTTCACGATCTGGTCAATACGCAGCCCAGGCAGCGACCAGCGAATCCAGATTGAGACGAATACCAGGCCAGAAATCTTGAGCCAGAAAAAGATCAGCTCGAAGATATTGGCGGCACGCCCCGTCGATTCCAAGTTGATTCCGGTTTGCCAGCCACCCATATAGACGGTGACGATAAATGCGCAACCGAGCAGGAGCGAGGCGTATTCCAAAAATGTCAAAAGACCCGAGCGCAGCCCGCTGTATTCCGCGGTGTAACCGCCGGCAATTTCGCCCGGCGCATGGCTGTGATCAAACGGCGCGCGTCCCTGCCAGATTTGCAGTCCTAAAAACATGGTGGCCCAGCTCAATAGCGTAGCCGGGTTGTGAAACATCGCCCATTTCCAGGGCATGCCGCCCTGAGCGCGCACGATGTTTTCGAGATTGGGACTGCCCGCAATCAAAACCGGTGGCACCAACGCAATGGCGATCGGCACGACGTAAGCCGTAACCATCGCAAGCACGCGAAACGAAGAAAGCACCGACCACTGGCTGCGCGCGGAGTAGGCCGCCCAAAATACGCAAAGATTGGAAAAGCACAGCGCGGCCAGCACCATGACAATGCCGGAGTCGGGGTTTGAGAGCGCCCAGGCTTCAGCCATTGGAATAGTTCCCAGCGCCAAAAAAACACAGACGATTGCCGCTACGGTACCCCAGCGAAACAGCCAGCTTTCTTGCGCCTCAGGACCCGAGTCTTCTTTGAAGAACAGCTTGATGGTATCGGCCGCGGACTGAAACACACCATAGGAGCTCACGCGGTTCGGGCCAATTCGCATCTGAATGTCAGCGCCAAGTTTGCGGTCGAGATAGGCCATCAGCATTACCGGCGCGACCACCAGGCAGAACCAGTGAATCGTGGTCGCGACCAGGATAAGGCCCCAGGCCGGCATTGCCGTTTCCATAAACGAGCCAACATAGGCCGCCATCGGGCTAATCGTGCTGAGCTCCGCGTTCATCGGTCGACCTCCGAAACCATGATATCGAGCGAACCGATAATCGTCGCGACATCGCTGACCGGAACGTTTTTCAAGATATCGGGAAAAAGATTCAACACCGGAAAGGACGGCGTGCGAAAGCGCACTCGCTCGGGGTTCTTCTCGCCCGAGCTGCAAACATAGACTCCAAAAAGGCCGCGCGGGCTTTCAACCGCGGCATAGGCTTCGCCCTTGGGCGCTTTGAAAAGACGGGGCAGGGGAGTGCTGAACGCGCCCTCGGGCAAGGCATCGAGCGCCTGCTTGATGATCGACACGGCCTGATCGATTTCCCGCATCCGTACGATGTAGCGGTCAAAGGCATCGCCCACAGAGCCCACTTCACCGTTTCCGGTAGGCACGTTGAAGTCGAACTTTTGATATCCGCAGTAGGCTGCGTTTTTTCGTACGTCGAACTTCATGCCGGCGGCGCGCAGCGTGGGGCCGGTAAGCCCGCAGTCAACGGCCATGGCCTGCGTAACGATGCCAACGTTGGCCAGGCGGCCCATGAAGATTCGATTGTTCGAAAGCAGGTCGTGATATTCCTTGAGCTTCGGCAAAAGATATTCGAGGAACTCGTACGTTTTCTCGATAAAGCCCTCGGTTACGTCGGCCGCGACCCCACCGATGCGTACATAGCTATAGGTGAGACGCGCGCCGCAAAGCATTTCAAAAAGATTGTTGATTTTTTCGCGATCGCGCAGCGAGTACAATAAAGCTGTTCCGGCGCCCAGCTGCTGCGCCAGATGACCCAACGACAGCAGATGACTTCCGATGCGATTCAGCTCGCCCGCCAGCACGCGGATGCAGCTTGCACGCGGCGGCACCGCGATACCGGCCAGCGACTCCACGGCCAACGCATAGGCCAGATTGCAGTGAATCGCCGAAAGGTAATCAACCCGGTCCGTATAGGGCATGAAGCCCGTCCAGGACATGCGCTCGGCAACCTTTTCGATTCCGCGATGCAGATAACCCACGTCGGGCTCACCCGCGAGTACCATCTCGCCATCGGTTTCCACCTTGATGCGAAAGGGGCCTATGGCCGCCGAATGGTGAGGACCTACGTTAAAGGTAAGAGTTTGCGGCTCGTTCATGGGCGTGCGTGCTCCTTTCGCAAGGGCGGACGCCGGTGTTCGATATCGTGGTACTCTTCGGGAAACACGTAGTCTTTTCTCAAGGGATGTCCCTGCCAGTCGTCGGGCAGCAGCAAATGGCGGGGTGCCGGATGCCCCTCGAACGTAATGCCGAACATCTCGGCGGCTTCGAGCTCATACGCCGCGGCCGCGCGCCAGAAGCCGGTTACCGAGGAGACCTTTGCGCTATGCCGGCCAATTGATACTTTAACGTTCAGGCGGTGCGAGAAGGCCGTTGAGTAGAGCTGATAGATAACGATCATCTCTTCGCCAGTATCCATTCCCGAAAGACATTCCAGAAAATCAAAACGCATGAGCGAGTCGTGCACGCAAAAGCTAATGACCGGCTTGAGGGCTTCGGCCTGGATCAGCACGTTGGGAAAAAGTCCTTCATCGGACGCCGAGATGACGCCCTCTTTAAAGGTTTGTTCGATGCGATGGACTAGCTCACGGGTTTCCATCTTTGCCTTTCACCACCGACAGCTCATCACGCACCAGCACGCGCTGTCCGGCAATTCGACGCTGCAACGTCAACAGACCGTGCAGCAGCGCTTCAGGACGGGGTGGACAACCCGGCACAAAAACATCCACCGGAATCAACTTATCCACACCGCTTACGGACGAATAAGAATATTCCCAGCTGAACATTCCGCCACAGTTCGAGCAGCTGCCCATCGACAGCACATAACGCGGGTGCGGCATCTGCTCGTAAAGCTGGCGGATG
>JBBRLF010000009.1:0-41314 GCA_038231515.1 candidate division WWE3 bacterium | reverse complement strand
GGCCACGTTGTGCGCCAGGTACGAAAAAAGCCGCGACTCGTTGACCTGCTTGCCAAAGCCAACCTGAAACAGGCATTTCATCTCAGAGGCGAACGCGAAGCGCCGGTGCGGCTCGTGTCCATAGTAAAAAGGTTTTTCGCCAAAACGATCACGACAGCAGAAAAGCACCTTTTCGACGTTGTCCCAGATCGCAAAGGCGAACATGCCATCAAGATCGCGCAGACACTGCTCGCGCTTTGTGGCGTAAAGTGCGAGCAGAACTTCGGTATCGGTGCCGGATTGAAAACGATGGCCTTTCTTAATCAGTCCGTCCCTGAGCTCGATGTAATTATAGATCTCGCCGTTAAAGGTGATGCTGTAGCGCCCGTCGGCAAAGTGCATGGGCTGCTTGCCGGCATCTGACAGGTCAAGAATCGACAGGCGACGATGCCCCAGCCCAACCACGCCATCGGAAGAGACCCACTGGCCTTCGGCATCCGGGCCCCGATACGGGATTCTATCCGTCATCTGCTTGATGTCGGCCGGCACATTCTTCCTGCCGTCAAAATAGATAATACCCGCTATGCCGCACATGAGCCAATCTTAACGTGGCACGCAGACGATGTCTATCGCACAGCCCGAGAGATTCGTCTTCTCGTCGATCGTGGCGCCATCGGCGGCGTTCGTGATGGAATACGATCTGCGCCGCAGCCAACTCACCAGCTCCGTGGCCGAGGTGGCGTTACCCCGCAAAAACTCATCGCAGACTTCAATGAAAAGCTTGGGCCGCAGACGCTCGATGGTCGCCTCGGCCCCCTTCAGGACGTTATGCTCAAAGCCCTCGACATCGATTTTGATCACGTCAATTCGGTCGATGGCTTTGGACCGCACGTATTCGTCGAACGGTACCGCCTTGATGCGGGTTGCTTGCCCCGCATACCCCTCTGGCACGATGCGATTCATGCCCGGATTGCGATCATCGATACAGGCCAGATTGAAGGTCGAAGCTTCGTGGGCCAGGGCCAGGGGTTCAAGCGTGATATTGTTGAATCCATTGAGCGAGATGTTGCGACGGCATTTGGCATTGTTGATCGGATCGGGCTCAAACCCGTAAACCCTGCCAGTGGGCGTGACAATCTTCGCAAAGGTCAGAACCATCTCACCAATATTCGTTCCAATATCGATGACGGTATCTCCGGGACGCACCAGCCCAAACAGACGCTCCTTGGATTTTTGACTGAAGCCGAAGTAGATGGCCCAATCAATAAGGTCGGCGATATCGAGATCATAAGCAATGCCGTGCCGAAGCACCTTGCGCTGGGCGGGCTTGGCGTACTGGTAGTAGTTAGCCGGAAGTCGGCCGAGCCAGGACTCCACTGCCTTATCCCGGGTAATTTGCGAAAGCGCCCTTTCCACCGGTGGCAGCATGAAAACGGTACGAAGGCCATTCAGTATTTTCGTGCGGCTTGACCGGTGCAGCCGGTCCTGAGAGGTGCCTGCATTTTTTTTACCGGAACTCATGATCTCCCCCCATACAGACGCCCAAGCTTGGCCAACATGGGAGCCAGGGGAAAAATCTCGTTTACGTCAGCCTTACCTCTTTGTGCAAGTTTGGCAGCCAGCGCCGGATCTTCGAGGATACGCACGACGGCGTCATGAATCTCGTCGGGGCTGCTGTAACTCACGACCAGCGCGTTGCCTTCATTTTTGATGAATTCGCTGGCAACCCCCGACAAGGTGAACACCGACGGGCGACCAGCGGCCAGCGCCTCGACATAGATTTGTCCGAAGGCCTCGCGCATCGCATCGACAGGCGCATGAACAAAAACGTCAAAGAGCTTATAGAGCGCCGCAAAATCCTCTTCAAATGGCACTTCGCGGTAGCTGCCCTTGGGCAGCCTGGCGAGCAGCGCGGCCACGACGTGGGCGTATTCCTTGCCGCTGGTATTGGCCATGAACAGGCAGGCCTCGGGATAGTGCTTTAGCAGCCGCTCAAACGCGGGAATGACGTGCTGAAGCCCCTTATATTCCATATAACGGGCAATAACTCCGACGACCGGCCTTTTGTCGCCCAGAGAATATTTTTGGCGAAGTGCCGCTACCCGCTGCGCGTCGACGCTATCGAAGGCATTCAGGTCAAAGCCAAAATGGATTACCGTGACCTTCTCGGGACGGACCTGATCGAGCTCAACCAGCACTCGCTGCACGTTCTTGCAGGTGGCGACGATACGAGTTGAAAGCGTATTGATGAGGCGATCGTAGACCACCGCATGACGATAGTTCAGGTGGTGCATGTTGGCGTGGTGGCGGGTATGAAAACGCGTGGGCACCCCTGCCATTTTTGCGGCCACCAGGCCGGCCAGACTGGCGTCGACCAGATGCGTATGCACAACGTCAGGCCGCACTTTCTGAAAATGTCTCAGTAGTTTAAAGGTGGCCCCCGGCAGATCTTTTTTACCCCGGTAGCTGATACGCAGAACCGGCACCCCCATGGCTTTGAGGTGCTCCTCGAGCAGCGAAGCTCCGGGATTGAGCAGCACGAATGACAAGTCAAAATCCTTCGCGATCGACGACAGCGCCACCCATTCGAAAGAGATCGCCTTGTTGATGTTTGAAATGACGTAGATGACTTTTCTTTTCGGCGGCATGCTCTACGCCTTGGTTCCGACGCTGACCCAGAACGGCATCGCAGGGCTGAACTTGATGTCGGTCAGGCCCGCCTCGCGCATCATCTTTTCAATCTGCACGCGCGTAAAACGCTGCTCAAGGCGGGTGCCAAAGCGGTCAAGCGCATCGGTACGCATCGTATACAAGCTGCGATGCCGATAAAACGAAAGGGGCAACGTCTCAACGTTCATGCCGGCTTTTTCCAGCAGCCAGGCGGCGCGGGCCAACGGATAATAGGCCGTAAGGGCGAGCACCTGAGTGCAGGCATAACGCACGGAATGGGGCGCCTTGGAAACTGCGCTTCGGACCAGATCACTTGCCCGCCAGATGCCGCGATACCAGAACGGCCTTCCATCAAAGGCATAGTAAAGATAAAGCAGAAACGGAGCGCCTCGCTTGAGCTTGGCCACGCACGACCTAAGCCCCGCCAGCGTATCAGGCACGTGATGGAGCACGCCCAGCGAATAGCCAAAATCCATTGTTTCGTCGACCAGTGGAATCTGATCCACCGGCGCATGTAAAAACTCACAGTTCTTCTGGCTGCTCAGATTACGCCGCGCCACCGCCAGGGCCTCGCTGCTTGCGTCAATACAGATCAGCTTTCCCACACGGGGAGCCACGCACTTGGCCCAGCGTCCGCTGCCGGAGCCAAGATCGAAGCCCACGGCATTTTCGGGCAGCCGTGCCCACGGAAAAATTCCAAAATAAAGCTCGTAAACCTCGGCGAGCTCTTTGGGGTCAAGCGTGCTCTGATCGAATCTGCTCCACTCATCGCCAAAGCCCGCTACGACGTTTGAATCCTGGTTGTCGGCCATCTTGACCCCTAAGTTTACCATGAAAAGCCTTGAGGTCTACTCCTAGAAGGATCAAAATAGATGAGCCGCCGTGGCGACGATGGATCTTTTATACCCTTTGGATCAACTCATCCCCCTGCCCTACCGTATCGGCTTCGCGGCAATCTTCTTTCTTGCCCTGGGGCTTCATGATTTTCGAAAAAACCCCGGCAACCCGAAGCGCGCCAAAGAATATTGCTTTCTGTTTAGCGTGATGGGGCTGGCTATCGCCTATGCGATTGCCCACGACTTTGTAACGGCCGGTATATCCCGGGAGTACTTCACGCAGGGCAAGGGCCTTGTCGAGCAGGACTTCGCCTGGAACCTGAGCTGGCTTGCCGTAAAGGCCAGCTATTCCATCGGCCTTGTCCTGGGCATGCTGCTGCTGGTGCTGAACAATCCTTCTAAAAAATTCGTACAGCTGCCCTATCGGGCGCTCTACCTGATTCTGCTCTGGCCCCTGGGCTTCTCGTTGGTGTTCGCCGCCACCTTTGGGCTGGTTGCGCAGTGGACCTTTCTCGGAAAACTTCTGTATCTTTACGACATGCACGAGCTA
The DNA here is from genome assembly GCA_038231515.1 of candidate division WWE3 bacterium. Classification (GTDB taxonomy): domain Bacteria; phylum Bdellovibrionota; class UBA1018; order UBA1018; family UBA923; genus JACQAX01. The sequence goes on along the minus strand of JBBRLF010000009.1, from coordinate 37,279 downwards.
GTCGAGCTCCGACGCTCATACACCTCGATTCTCGTAGAGCTGGGTCTGCGAAAATTGTCCGAGGCCCTGCACCTTCGCCCGCCGACGCCAGCGACTCCCTTGATTCGCCCCGCTTATGAATTCGCGGTAGTGCATGCCACGCACTGGGGCACCTGCTTCGGCGCCGCGCTAGGCACGATCGTGGCGGTGTTTCGCCTCAGTATGGCGCGCAAAAAGGCTACTCTTTGCTGAGGATCTGGTTGGGGTCGGCCAGAAATTCGAAATGCATCGTATCGCCCATCGCGTCCCAGCCCAGCCAGTAAAAGCCATAGCGTTCAAACTGCGTGACCCAGCAGCGCGGCATTTCCATGCGTTCAAAAATGCTTTTCACCCTTTTATGGCATTGTGGAACATCCGACCAGGGTGGCACGCAGCCACAGCAAGGATTGCGATCGGGATCGACGTCGATTGCCGTACCAAACAGATGATTGGAAATTTCGCCGCCACGGTAGGTGTTCTTATAACGAATCCCACTCAAACGGTGCGGCTCGTATCGTATGTCTTGCAGCGTGCAGTTTGCGATGACCGCGCGTTCGACACACTGGAGTACGGGCAGGATTCTGGCATTCAGGCGAACTTTCAAATTCATGAAGCGCGTGTCCTGCGACAGCTCGCCTGCCGACTTCGGATTCAACTTCCTGAGCGGGGCACCGTCCACATAGCCATAGTGCACGACCCGATAGTGAATCGCGTCTTGCACGGCACGCGCGAAGCCGCGCTTGTCTTTAAGCATATTGGCACGAATCAAAAATTCCTGAGGCAGCTGCTCGCGGCACGCGGGCGCCGACTCCGCGGCATGCAAACTGCCACTCACCGCAAGACTCAATAGCAGGGCAAAAACCAGGGATCCAAATCTTGACACGACGCGTACTCCTGAGCGCTTCCCTAACTCAGCGTGCCTTCGGACACAACTTATTGCATCGCTCTGATTAATGGCATAAAACAGGCCCCACTGTGAACCCGCACCTTCGACTCGCGACCGAAAACGACGCGCACGCCATGTTGGCGATTTATGAACCCTTTATTCACGATACCGCCTTTACCTTCGAGCTGGTTTCGCCGTCCATGGACGAGTTTCGGCGCCGCATTCGCGACACAATAAAGCAACACCCATGGCTGGTTTGCGAGGATTTGGAGGCCGGAAAAATCATGGGTTACGCCTACGCTGGCAAGCACCATGAGCGCGCGGCCTATCAGTGGTCCGCCAATGTTTCGATCTATATCGCCGCCGACCAGCACCGACAGGGTATTGGCCGAAAACTCTACGCGGCGCTTTTTCGAATACTGGCCGAGCAAGGCTACTGCAACTTATACGGCGGCATCACTCTGCCCAATGCCCCCAGCGTGGCCCTGCACGAGTCGTTTGGTTTCAAACCCACGGCGCTGTACAAGAGTGTGGGCTTCAAGTTCGGTGACTGGCACGACGTGGGTTACTGGCACCTCTTGCTGCGTCCACTGGCTACTCCCACCGCCCCGCCCCTCACGACTTACCGACTCTAAAAACCGTACAAATCGGTCCAGGTTTTTGGACTCTTCGTGCAGACGGCATCCGCGAGCGCATGGAGTTCACGAAAGTTCGCGATCGTCTCAAGCGGCTGCTTTTGCAGCTCGGGCGAAACCAGACAGATTCGAAAATCAGACTTGAGGCGCGCCACCTCGGTTGCCGCCAAGGGCTTGCCTCCAAAGCAGTCGACCCAGGCCCAGCCTACCTTGCCGCGAAACGCCGCGATCGCCTCTACCGGCTCGCAGGCCGAAATGCGCACGGCAAACGGCTTGCCTTTGCCTGCTGCTGACCAACGCACAAGCGTGGGCAGCGCGGTATCGAGAAAAAAGTAGCTCTGCACGCCCCGCTTTTGCAGCACCTCAGTGGCGCGCTCTTCGAGCGCATCTTCCTTGGTATTCAAAATCAGCGGGCCGCCGATTTTGCGAGCCACAAAAGCATCAAGCCAGCTGTCGAAATCCTGTCCCAGCACCCAGGGGTCGTGTGCCAGGTGAATGGCGCCGGCGCGCCCTACATCCGAGCGTAAATCGATTTCGATGCCATGCGCCGGATCGACTGTCTGAAGTTCGTCGACCGAGTTCACCCGATGCCGGATATAAATCATCTCACTGCCCCTCTCGTCTTTGACTGAGCAAGCCCAGCGCGATGAGCTGCACTACGCCCGCCTGCCCCGGGTGAAACCGGGGTGGCGTCATGGCGCGTGTGACTTCACGAATCGACGAAAAGCTGGCCAGCGCAATGGCATGCAGCTGAGCGGCGTCCGGCACTCCCGCGATTTCGACCACCACACGGCTCATGCCGGTTGAATCGGTTTTCGTGGTTACCTTGGCGGCACCACTTTCATCGAGCTTCGTCAGCAACGTGCCGATAGGCGCATCATTCCAAACGGTATGACGCACGCCGATTTCAAACGACTTGCCCGCGATAACTTCTTCGTTGGTCACGTCGGTAAGCGGAAAATATTCGATGATCCAGTCGGCGATCTCGCGCTGCGGACGAACGTGCAGCTCGGCGTCGCTTTCGCGCTGGCGCAGGCTCTCAAGCACCGCATTGAGGTCTTTGCCGCGCTCGCCCACGTCGCGGCTGATCTTCCAGGCCAGCCGCACCCGCTCGTCCGGATCGAGAAAAACTTTCAGATCGAAACTCTCGCGCATGCTGCGCAGGTAAAGCGTGTGCAGCCCCTGGATGATGATCGTTCGGTTTGGGCGAATTTCACGGGGCGCCGTAAACTGGCCAGTATCATGGTTATAGTGCGGCTGAAACGCGAGCTTGCCGCTCAGCAGATCGCCGGCATCCGAAGCCAGCTTGCCCAGGCGATTGGCGTTCGGATTCAGATGCGTCGTCGTGCGCCAGTTCTCGTTGCCTCGCGCCCACTTGTGATAGTCATCGCCCTCGACGACCAAGGTATGCTCGACCTCAAAGAGTTCGCAAAGCAGCCGGCTCAATGTGTCTTTGCCAGCGCCGGAGTCGCCCGAAATTCCGATGACCTTGGGCCGTGAAAAGCCATTGATGGGGGCTTCACGTCGTACCACGAGCACCCAGCAGGCCACCAACAGACTGGCCAGCGATGTTTGCAGCAGCGTCAACGTGATGCTGTCATAATGCTCCGGGAGCGGCACGCCCAGATGCGCGCTACCAAAGTGCAAGAGATAGAATACGCAGCTGGCCCAGTACAGCAGGCGAGGAACGGTGACGTAGTTCGCGTAGAAAAGCGCGATAAAGGGATACACCCAGAAATACCAGCCCGGCATGGCGTCAGTGACCAGCACCAGAGTGCCCAGCAGGCAGCCACAACCATAGACCAGGCCTTCTTCACTGATTCTCGACGAAGCCAGCAATCGGCCAAGCAACCCCAGCAGCAAGCCAAGTCCGATATAAAGCGCATGGTTGTCGCCCAAGGTGATCTGGAGGGCGAACAGCCGTAGCGCTTGCGGTGAGCCGCCAGTGGCAAAGGCCAGCGTCTTGGAAAAAATCAACGGCAGAAAACCAACGGCGCAAATGCCCACGAAGATGCCAGCCCAAGCAACCATTTTGCGCAGGGCATACTCGAGAAAATTGCGCTTCCATAGGAATGCGAGCATTAAGGGAATGACCAGCACCACCGTAAATTTACACAAGGTGGCCAACGCCATGGCCACCGCCGAAAGCTCGGGCTTGCGCCTGACCATGCAATGAATCGAAACCAGGCAGAGTGCGATGGCCGCGACGTCGAGCTGGCCGTGCAGATAGATGATGTAGAAAAGTACCGGATTGAACCAGTAGTAGAGCAGTACCTGGCTGCGGCGGCGCCAGGCCAGGCGGCTGAGCGTAAAAAGGGCGAGCACGTCAAACAGCAACATCGGCAGCTTGACGAGCGCCACTCCAAGCCAGGTTGTACCCAGTGCGGCCTGCCCAAAGAGCTCGTAGGCCACCCAGCGCGGCACGAACTCGGCCAGATAAAGCACGCTGCCGTAAGGAAAATAATTCGGCGGAAAATGACTCCACGGATTTGACGTTGGATGCAGCACCGCCTGATCCAGAAAGGGCACAAACAGGTCGCGCAGATAGGTGGAGCCGAAGAATGGCAGCGCGAGCAGCCGAAGTACGACGCCCAGCCAGAACAAGGGCGAAGTGCGTATGGCTTTCATAGCCGGCCTTCGGTGTTCAGCAGATGCCACATATACGAGAGCATGCCGAGAATCGTCTTATAGCGCCCAAAAAAAGTCGCGGCCCATTTTGAAGTTCCGTGAATTCGCGGGGGAAACACAACCGGTATCGTCGTGATCGCATAGCCGTCTTTGCGAGCATGGTAGAGTACATACAGGTCAAAGGCGAAAGTTTTCGGTGGCGCGCTAAGCGTTGCAAGCAGCTCGCGAGGAAACACCTTGGGCTGGGCGTTAATCTCGGGCGTATCCAGATTAAGCAGCATGCGCGCATTGGTTTCAAAAACACGGCTGACGAAAACATCCTTGGCATTGCGCCCGCTGCGCGCGCCTTTTACCAGCAGTGGCCGGTCTTTGGCATTGTTGACGAGTCCAAATGCCGCAATGGCGTCTTTTGGGTCGCACTGCATATCGGCGTGCGACCAGCCCACGATTCGCGCCGTGGTCGTACGCAGCCCACTCCACAAGCCGTTACCATAACCCTCGTTAGGCATGACGGCTACGACCCGAAACCAGGCGCCAAGCGCCGAAGTTGCCAGGCCCGCAAGCACCTTGGCCGTATCATCCGTGCTGCCATTGTCGACCACCACGAGTTTGAAGCGCGCTGGCGTCAGCTGCGCGCCTTGCGCGGCCTCGACCGCGCGGGCGATAAGCGATACTATGTATTTACCTTCGTTCTAGGACGGAATCACCAGCTCGAAATAAATCATTGGACTCTACCCCGGGCAGCCGCGGTCGCGCGTCGATGCGCCGGCCGCAGAATACCTCTTGCCAGTAAAGCGCTTCGGCCAGACTTTGCGGATCGCCCCAGTTGATGTAACCCTCAAGCGGAATAATACGCGAGCGCCGGCCCAGGCCTTTGAGCGCGTCAAAAATGATGTCCAGGTAGAGCTCGCCATTCACCTGCACGTTGTTTTTCTTGAGCTGCTCGATGCCCTCGAGTAAAATCGCGGCCGAACGAAACCAGAACGTGCCCACCAGAAGATGCTCGCTCAAAGGCTGCTCGGTCGTGTTCTTCTTAAGCGACACGCGGGCGACCTCCGGAAACTCGCCGTGCTCAGCAGTGGGCACGACATAGCTATAAGCCGTGGGCTTGCGCGTGACGCCCGGAAACCCTTTGAGCGTAAACACGGCGGCGTCGCAGTCGGGCGCCGCACGAAAGCGAGCCCAACGTTCGGAGTCGAGCACGATGGCATGGTCACAGGCCGTGACGATGATGTCGCCCTTGGCGCTTAGCGCGCGGGCGCCAAATTCGGTAGTCAGCGCCTGGCCCGCCGGTGTTTCCGTGAGGCGTGTCACATGAACGGGGTTATTTGAAGTCACGCTGGCCAGCCGATCCGCGACCTCGTTTACGGCGACAAGCTCGACGCGTCCAGGCTGGGGCATAGACGCAATGGCGGCCTCAAACATGGGCTGTCCAAAAACCGGAATCAGCGGCTTGGGGTCGGTGGTGACGGCGCTGAAGCGCGAACCCAGCCCGGCCATGGGGATCAGCAGCTGGTCGACCGTGCCACGTTTTCCGACCGCGCGGTTGTAACCCGTGAATGTTTTCTCCCAGTACTCGAACCCTTGCAGATCTTCGGGCGTTCCCCACTGGAAGAAGCCGGGTATTTCAAAAACACGCACGTGGTGCTCAGGTAGCATCTGTATCAGGGCCTGCACGGTAAGGCTGGTGTAAAGTTCGCCATTCAGACTCAAACCCTGCTGACTCTGATAATCAATCGCCCGCGCCAGCAGTTCGCCAGATCGAAAGTAGTAACCGCCACTCGACGCATACTCTTCTTCACGATTGTCGGTGAAGCTGCCCTTTTCACGCACCTCCATCACGCGTTCGCCCTCGAGCCGCGAATAAGCATACTTCTGCGGGCTCAGGTAATGCGCATGAAAGCCACGGTAGCTGATTACCGCGGCATCGCAGGCCGTCTCGGCCACGAAGCGTTCAAAATGCGCCGGATCCCAGATCATTGCATAGTCGCAGTAGGAAACCAGCACGGGCCGCTGCGGATCAAGAGCCTTGGCTTTGAGCGCGGCTAACGCCGCAAAGCTTGGACCGGCCTTGTGGGGCGGAATAAAAAGCTGGCGGCCGTTGGGCCGCAGCCGCGAAAGTACCGCGGGAAGCTCGGTGGCACGATGATTCTCAGCCAGCACGAAGGTCGTGTCCCAGTCGAGTGGAAAATTTCTGAGCAGCCGCTCGATCATCGGCACGCCCGATACGGGAATGAGCGGCTTGGGCTGATCGTAGCCGGCTTTCTGATAACGCGTGCCCTGGCCCGACATGGGAATCAATAGCTGAATCATGACTTTTCTCCCCGACGCAGTTTTTCAGTCGGCAACTTGGCCACCTTCGAGGTGATTCGCAGGGGCAGCTCGGCCAGCTCGGCATTACTCGAGTACAAGAGCAGCGTGGCCAGCCAGATCTCGCCCAGATTGGCCTGCTTGGTCCAGGCGTCAGCCGGCAACCTGCGTTCGCCATTCGGGGTGTGCTCGAGCAGCTCATCGAGCTGATCCAAAAAAACCGCGGTATCCGGAAAATAAAGGCGCAGCGGCGCGCTGCCCCCGCCCCACTGCACCTTGGCGGCAGCCAGAGGATTTTCCGACCTCAACAGAGTCAGCAGCTGCGGATAGTTCCAGTCCCGGCAAAACGCCTGCTCGAACACGCTCCAGTCGTCGAGGACTCGCTCGTCGTCGGAATGCAAAACGACTCCATGCGAGGTCAAAAGATAAGCATCAGCGGCTTCGAGTTTGGCCAGGGCCTTTGAAAGCTCAAGACCGGGCATCTCGGCCGGCACCACTCGCACGATGAGTTTGGACTGCGACTGCAGCCACAGCCTCCAGCGGCTGGCCTCGGTGCGGCTCGCTTCGGCCATCAGTACGGCAGCCGCCGAGTGAAAATGCAGCACCCAGCGACGCGGCAGAAAAGCGTGAAAGCCGGTTTCCATCGACAGCCGGCCCAGGTTGGGCGCGCGCCGCGAGTGCCTCGCCAATATTTCGGAGTAGCTCGATTCCGCGTCAGCGCTGGCCATATCCAGCTGGGTCAGCTCCCTCAGCAAGGGTTGCAGCCCAGCCACGGCAAGACCGCCGGACGTCGAAACCCCGTCAAGCCGCGAGCCGGACGCCTTGATCCAGAGCAAGAGCTCGTCACCCTCTGCCGCTTTTACGGACAGATTTCCGCCAGCCCCTTGCGTCCATTCCGGAGTGCGCGCGCCTATTTTCTGACAGAGTGCGATGAGTCGCTTGCTGTTCATGTCAGTAGCAGCCCTCGCAGCTCTTCGAGCTTTGAAACCTCAACGCCCTCATGACTGGCGCGCGTCACCGTGAACTCGCGTGTAAGAACGGTCTGCATTCCCAGCGCGCGTGCGGGTGCCACGTCGTCAGTCACGCTGTCGCCAATCATGATGCACGCACTGGGTTGCAGCCCGTACGTTTTCAAGGCCACATTGAAAATTCGAAAGTCAGGCTTCTCAACGCCGACCTCTTCCGAGGTGACGAGCTTTGAAAAAATCCTGCCCCCGGGGTCAACCGCGCGCAGCTTCACCAGCTGCGTGCGCAGATTCTCGTTGGTCACCACGACCAGGGAATATTTTGCCGCAAGGTCGTTCAAGAGCGAGCTCCGGTTCAGCCGCAACCACTGAGAACTCAGCTCTTCGCCCAGCGCCGTCTCATAGTCACCCAGCTTCGCAAGTACGGCACCAGGTGAGTACTCACCTCGAAGCTCCAACAACGCCTTGAAGTAGAGCAGCCGATTGCGGGCACAAACATGGCCGTCAGGCAGCCGCTCTTTGACGGCCTTGCGGGCGGTGAGATAAGCTGGCTCGCTTGCCGCCAGACCAACACGCGCCAAAGCCCGATCATAAGCGAGCTCGGAGTGGACGAGCGTGTTGTCCAAATCAAAGAGCAGTGTCTGGGCCGGGCGCATGGACCAAATGGTAACATGTGGTCTTTGCTTTTCGAAACCGCCAGCACGGCAGATATCGCCGCATCCATCCCTTTCAATTGAGCCAGGGGCAAGGCTTGTCATTTGGACCGGAACACGCCAACATTTTTCAATGCCAATCCACAAACGTGCTCTGTTGCCTGCTGCCATCCTGACCTTTTTGGCCGCTACCGGACTTGCGGCCGAGGCTCCCCGTGAATTTCGCGCACATCTGATTATGGAGCCCCTGTCGCTCGATCCGGCCCTCGCCGACGACGACGTTTCCACGCGTGTCCTGGTCAACGTCATGGATGGCCTGATGGGTTACGACGGCGCCGGTACGCTCAAATACAAGCTGGCGAAGTCCGTCTCCGTTTCAAAAGATGGCAAACGTTATGTCTTCAAGCTGCGGGCAAACACCGTGTGGTCTGACGGCAAGGCGATAACCCCCGAGCAGTTCGTCCTGGGAATAAAACGCGCACTCGACCCCCGGCTGGGCGGCAAGCTTGCAAGCCTCATGTTCATGATTCGCGGCGCCAAGGCCTATTTCAACGGCAAAGCTTCGGCCGAGCAGGTTGGCGTGCGCGCCCAGGGCAAGGACGAGGTCGTGATTGAGCTGGAAAAACCCGCCTCATACTTTCTGCATATTCTTACGATTCCCCAGACGCTGCCGGTGCGCGAAGACATCCTGACCGCCACCAAGGGCAAGTGGCCGGCGCTCGCACCTTCGACAGGCGCCTACGTCATTACGGCTTATAGGCAGGGCGAGTCCATTCGCCTTGAGCCCAATCCGAAATACTGGAACGCCCGAGCCGGCACGCTGCCCGTGTTGTTTCGCATTATTCCCGAAGAGGCCACCGCCGTCTCGCTCTTTGAATCCGGCGCGCTCGATCAGGTGTCGCGTGTGCCGCCCCTGGACCTGGACCGGCTGCGCGCCATGGGCGTGGTGCAGGAATTTGCGCAGCTTTCGACTTATTTTTTCTCGTTCAATGCCCGTAAGCCGCCGTTTAACGATCGCGAGTTCAGGCGTGCCTTTGCGGGCTCGGTCGCACAGGAGGAATTTGTCGCCTTGCTCAGAACGGGCAACCTGCCGGCCCGCAGCTGGCTGCCGCCCGGCCTCGAGGGCTACCTGCCGTTTCATAGCACTCAAGAAATCTTTGCCGCGTCGGTCAAAGCCGTGCGGCTTAAGCTTGCAGCCTCGCCTCTTGAAGTCACGGCCGCTTTCAATAACAGCGGCATGAACTCGATGTTCATGGAAAAACTGCAAAACGATGTCAAAGCCAAGCTCGGCCTCCAGATCAACCTCCAGGCCATGGACTGGAAAGTCTACGTCAGCGCGATTCGTCTCGATACGCCTCAGATTTACCGTTTTGCGCGCGGCGCCTCGTTTGTCGATCCGATCTGGCACCTGGCCTCATTTCAAAGTGATAACCCCAACAATCCCACCGGCTGGAAAAACGCCGCCTATGACAAGCTGGTCGACGAGGTTGCCGTACTGCCACCGGGAAAAGCCCGCCGCAGCCGAATCGAACAGGCCCAGAAGATTCTTACCCAGGACGAGGCCATCGTCGTACCGATCTTTCACGCTGTGATGACGAATCTGGTGGCCAAGCGCGTGCGCGGCTTTCGCATGTGTCCGACCTACGCCCTCTACTTCGACGAGATGTCGCTGGCTCCATAAGTCCGACGAAAAATTTCCAGATATACCGGCTCATTGGCCTTGATCGAATAGTATTTTTCAACCCGCTTGCGCGCGTTTTCACCAAGCCTGCGGCGCAGCTCGGCGTCTTGAATCAATTGCTCCAGCCGGTCACGCCATTCCGTTTCGGTTTTAACCAGAAAACCCGAGACGCCGTCTTCGATGACCCGAAAATTCGCGCCAATGGCGGTGGCCACCGTGGGAATTCCCATGGCCATATACTGCAGGGCCTTCAGCCCGCTTTTGCCATACACCCATTGCTCGTCGGGCAGCGGATAGAGTCCCACGTCAATCTGGGCCAGATCGGCCACCTCGGTTGCCTCGCGCCAAGGCAGCGCCTCGACTGCGATGCCTTCCATTTTAAAACTGGGCTCGCCAATCACGCGCAGCTTGAACTTGTGACGGGTACTCAGCTCGCGCAGAACCTTTTCGAGCAGCCGCAGATAGGGTGCGGTACTGTGGCTGCCGCTCCAGCCCAGCACCACCACATGATCGTTGGCGTAGGAAACTTTAGGCAGGTATTTTTCGGTATTGATCGTCGACGAGATGTCGGTCGTACGCGTGTTGTATTTGCGCACGTACTCGTCCAGATAGGGCGTGCAGGTGATGACGTGATCCGACGTTTTCATCAGATAGATATACTTGCCCGGACCGCGAAAAAGCGACGCGATCTTGTTGGCCTGACTCGCTTTGCCCAGAAACACCAGATCGTCGATGTCATAGATGACCTTGCGGGCCACCAGGCGATAGAGCGCCTCGTACAGGCACGAGGCAAATGGAGTTACATACAGAAAAACATAAATTCCGTCATAGTCGCGCAGCCTGAACAGCTCCCACGTACGCTGCACGTAACCGCGCAGGGTCCAGGCGACCTTCTTGAGAAAGCCGCCCTTCTTATAGATGAACTGGTAGAACGCGGGCGTTACAAAGGGCGAGACCGTAATCTCAAAGCCATTGCGCCGAAAATGTTCGAAGTACTGCTCATACTTCAGGCGTTGACCCGGAACTTCGTTCTCGGGAAAGGGACAAACCACCAGAATCTTCTTCTTACGCACCATGGGGATTACCTAAAGTTTATCATAGATGTGCCCGTACTGAACCAGGCCCTGACTCAGGGAAAAATATTCCTCGGCCGCGCCGCGAATTTTTTCGGGAGAAATTTTCAGCATCGCATCCAGGTTGGCGACCACCCGTGCGTATTCCTCATCGTTGAAGGAAGTTACCACCTCGCCGATCTGGTATTTCTCTGAAATCCAGTCGCTGTCCCCCACCTTCGAGTTCATCACCACGGGAATACCCATCGCCAGCAGCTCGCCAAGCTTTGTGGGGGACGAAGACATCTTGGAATAAGTGGGTTTGATGAAAAAAACGCCAATCGTGGCCAGACTCAGCAGCGGCGGCACTTCCTTGCGTGCCGCCTTCGTGATGGCCAGCCGGTCCAGGCTGACTCCGCCCTGGGTTGCCGCCTGCCGAATGAGCTCAGGGTCGTCAGGAGTGATGAAAAGAAATTTAGCCTTGGGGCGCTTTTCAAGCAGCTTGGCAAAGAACCGCACCATCTCTGGCAACATGTACCAGGTGCCAATCGAACCCAGATAGCAGACCACGAAGTCGTCTTTCTTCAGTCCAAGTCGGGCCCGCAAGGGCTCCTGGATTTCGTCTGAAATGCCAGCTCGCGAAAAATGCGAAAGATCGGCACAGCAGGGAATGACCTCGATCTTGAGCTTTTCCTTGCCCGGCAGGTCCCACTTCAGCATCTCGTCCTTTGCAAGATGAGTCAGACTCACGATCTGATCGGCCTCAAGCAAAAACTCCCGTTCGCGCGCCTTGAAATATTTATAGACGGTCCGGTAAAGCGGATTTTTCAAATTCCAAAGCCCGCCATCGACGCGCTCATCAGCCCAGAAGCCGCGCATGTCGAAGATAAAGCGCACGCCAAAGCGACGCTTGAGCACCAGCCCCACGAGCGAGGGAATATAGCTGCGGCAGTGAACCACTTCGAAACGATGCTCGCGGTGCAAGGCTAGCGCCTTGCGTTTGAGCTGCCGCAGATCCCACAGCGTCGAAAGCACGGGCGGCTTCTTATGATATAGAATCGGGTGCCAGGTAATCTTGTGGCTGGCCAGCAGCTTGCGTATCTCGCCCTCGTGGTCCTTAAAGCGTTCAGGCTTGTCGCAGCTCACAAGATGGATCTCGTGACCCTGCTTGGCGAGTCCGGCCAGATAAGGAATAACCTGCGACTGGCCCAGCGTGTCAGTCATGCCATCATATGAGAGGTAGAGCGTGCGCATAACCATCCATACTACCGCACGTGCCGCTAACAGGACAAGTATTCAACCCACGAGCCCCATCGTATCGGCAGCTTCGAGATAACAAGTCAGAGTGACCTTCGCGTTGAGCAGCAGCGAAATCGGGCACCCAGCCTTGGCGTCGGCTGCAGCCTTCTCAAATGTGGTGACATCGGCTCCTGGCACATGCGCGGCGGTTTCGAGCTGCGACTCGGTGATACGCCAGCCGGCTGCGGTCTTTTCCAGAATAATGCGACATTGTGTTTTGATGCTCGTCGCAGTCAGGCCGGCACTTGTCAGCTGCGCCGACAATGCCATCGAAAAACATGCCGCATGCGCCGCCGCGATCAGCTCTTCGGGGTTGGTGCCCCGCTTATTGTTTTCAAACCGCGTTCCATAGGAATACGGTGAATTCTCAAGCACGCCGCTTTCGGTCGAGACAAAACCCGCCCCATCTTTAAGGCTTCCCTGCCAAACTGCTGATGCACCTCTTTCCATGGCAACCCCCCGTCGTCTCGCCTGATCTTTGCAAAGTTCGTACTTCATGGATATTGAGGTTTCAGGCGGCTACGTGCGTCTGCCGGGCAGCTTGGTATTGCCTTCGGCCCCTCGGGGCCTGGTCGTTTTCGCGCACGGAAGCGGCAGCAGCTGGAAGAGTCCGCGCAACATCAAAGTCGCGCGCACTTTGAACAGTGCCGGTTTCGCCACTCTGCTCTTTGATCTGCTGCAAGCCTGGGAAGCAGACGAGCGTGAGAACGTTTTTGACATCGCATTACTCACCGAGCGCCTCGTCATGGCTACCCGCTGGCTTCGCGCGCAGCCTACCGGTGAACTTGCACGGCTCCCCTTTGGATTTTTCGGCGCCAGTACGGGCGCGGCGGCCGCCCTTTCAGCCGCTTGCAAACTGGGCCCCGACATCCAGGCGATCGTGTCGCGCGGCGGGCGTCCGGATCTCGCAATAGGCCCTGTGGAAGAGCTTCGGGCACCGACACTCTTACTGGTGGGTGGCGAAGACGATGTCGTGCTGAAGCTAAATCGGAGCTTCGCCCGACGCCTGCCCCAAGCACAGCTACTCGTGATTCCCGGTGCCACGCATCTCTTCGAGGAGCCGGGCACGCTCGAAGAAGTCGCGCAGCACGCGACAAACTGGTTTACGCGGCATCTCTGTCGCAAGGGCTCTCAGAAAAGCAAAGACGAAAAATCGGCCTAAGCGGCCCAGGGTGCGCGGGAGTGCCCTGCGCTCTCTTCCAGTCTGCGAATCCGATCTTCCAGCGGCGGGTGCGACTGAAAAAGGCGGAACAAGCCCAGGCCCGGACTCGATATTTTTAGCAGCTGCAACGCCGGCTGCGCGACAGGCTCATTGAGGTCGTAGGCTCGATGCAGCTGCTCGAGAGCTGAGATCATATTTTCAGGCCCGGCCAGCACTGCGCCACCGCGATCCGCGCGATATTCGCGCCGACGTGAGGCCCAGGCCACCAGCATGGCGCCGAAGACCATGAAGACGATCTGCAGTACGAACTGCAGCAGAAAGTAGATTCCGCCCGGAAAACCTTTGTCATCCTTACCCCGCAGCACCTGGGCCAGGACGTAAGCCAGCGCGCGCGAAAGAAAAAGCACGAAAGCATTCACCACGCCTTGCAGCAGCGTCATCGTAACCATATCGCCATTGGCGACATGAGAAAGCTCATGGCCCAGCACGCCTTTAAGCTGGCGTTCGTTCATACGATCGAGCAGTCCGCTCGAAATGGCCACCAGGGCCCGCGCACGCGTGGGACCAGTTGCGAAAGCGTTAAGCTCTTCAGACTCATACACCCCAACCTCGGGCATTTGCGTCAATCCGGTCAAGCGCGCTAAAGCGTAGACCAGCTGCACGACCTCACGATCTCCAATGATCCGCGACGCCGGATCGAGAAGTCGCACGCCCATCATTCGTTTTGCCATGACTCGCGAAAGGGCCAGCGAGACAAAGGCCCCGCCCATGCCCCAGATGAAACAAAAGATAAGCAGCGCGCGATAATCAATGCCCTGTTCCCGAAGATAGGGCCGGAGGCCAAGCACATTGATGACCAGGGAAAGGGCGAGGATTACCAAAAAGTTAAGCACCAGGAACAGGAACACGCGTTTCGCAACTATCATGACGGACAACGCTTTCACTTGGCATGCCAGCGGTGAAATTAGACTTACCATGTCATCCGGCTAGATCACCATCTAACGGGTCGATTTTTTTTGACAGACCCCCACCGCCTCCCTACGATCTTGGCAACATTGCCAACACAGGGGGACTTCTTAATGATTCTGCATCTCATGCTCGCCGTGAGTCTGGCGCAAGCGGCGCCGGCTCCAAAGTGGTCAACTGAAACCGTTGATCGGTCCTCCAATGGCAATCGCCAGATCGCCATCAAGGCGACGCCCGACGGTCACGTTCATCTGGCGTATACGGGCTGCACCGACGCAAAGTGCAAGAACGACGAGCTCATGTATTCAGAACGCGACAGCGCGGGCAAATGGGTCAGCGCTTCGCTCGACCATTCCAAGAACGCCACGGGCTGGGTGCCCAGCATGGCCTTTGACAGCAAAGGCACGATTCATGTTGTTTACGTGAATCATTATAAGCTGCCAAAACTGCAGTACGCTTACAAGGCGGCCGGGCAATCCTGGAAAACCCAAACCGTGGGCAACGTCTCGGGCGGCTACTGGACCTCGCTGGCCATCAGCGGCGACAAGCTCTATGTGTCCAACACGATATTTCCCAAGGATGATATCAATAAGCCGGCGCTTCAGGTGGCCACCTTAGCGCAAGGCGCATGGACCTTCGAGCAGCTCGATGACAGCTTTAACGCTGGCTGGTTCACCCAGCTCGCGATTGGTGCTGACGGCCTGCCCCTGGTCGCCTACACGGCAACCGCTTATCCCAACGGCGATCTGAAGCTCATGCGCAAAACATCCTCGGGCCTTTGGGAAACAACGGCGATCGATGACCAGACGATCAAGAACTCCATTGCGGTCGACTCCAAGGGCTTCGTCCACATCGCCTACAATCGCATGGACGAGAAGTTCATGAAAACCACGGATCTGATGTATGCGACCAACTCTCCAGATGGCAAATGGAATACCCAGCTGGTAGAAGGCGGCGAGTACAGCCAGCAAGACACGGGCGGCTTCCCCTACCTCGTGCTCGACTCCCAGGATCGTCCGCACATCAGCTACTCCGACAAGTTTCACCTCAAGCTGATGTACGCGCGCAAGCTGGGCGAGAAATGGGAACTCTATCCGCTCACGAAGAATAAAGATGACTGCTACTACTCGCGCATGGATCTCGATACCAAGGGTGGCTTGCACCTGGCCTGCGACACCGGCGACCGCATTCGTTACTTCTACTGCACGGACTGCGCAAAATGAACCGGCTGCGGCTTGCGATGTTTCTCACAGTCCTCACCGCGTCCCTGACGATGATTCTGGCACCCGGCAGCAGCCGGGCGTCCGAGCCCGTGAAGGAGTGGACCTGGCTCGTTTTTCTCAACGGCAACAACAACCTCGACGACTGGGCCAAGTTCAATCTGCTTGAGATGGAGCAGGTGGGCTCGGGCGAACGGGTGAACGTCGTCGTGCAGTGGGCAAGTCTGGAGCGCAAGAAAGTTGATCGTCGTTATATCGTCAAGAGCAGCAATCCCGACGAGGTAAGCTCGCCCGTTGTACAAGACCTGGGGCGCGCCGACATGGGCGACTGGCGCACGCTGGCCGACTTTATCCGCTGGGGCGTGGCAAACTATCCGGCCAAACATTATCTGATCGACGTCTGGGACCACGGCACGGGCTGGCACGACAGCCATTTGCATGGCGCGGACATTAGCCACGATGACTTTACTCACCACTGGATCACGACGCAGCAGCTGGGCTGGGCCATGCGCGAGGCCGCCACGGCCATCGGCCACAAAGTTGACGTCTACGCCAGCGACGCCTGCGAGATGGCCATGATCGAGGTGGCCAGCGAGATGGTGCCCAACGTTGAAGTCTATGCGGGCTCGGAGATCGACATTCCGCTGAGGGGCTGGCCTTACGCCGAGATCTTGAAGAAATGGCACGCGCGCGCGCAAACCTCGGCCGTCGAGGCGGCGCGCCTGATCACTTCAGAGTACGTGGCGTCGTTCTCAGGTGGCGTGCACGGCAAGAAAGACGCGACATTCTCGGTTTATGATCTGAGTAAAACTCAGGCGCTCACCGACGCCATTGCGGAACTCGGGGCGCGGCTCGTCACACTTGGCAGCACGGCTGCGCGCAAAAAAGTGAACAACGCGCGCATCATGGCCATGACGATCACAACCGACTACAAGGATCTATTGGATTTCGTCGATTGGCTTGAAAAAGAAAAGGTCGACGGAATTGACCCGCAGCTGCTGACGAATATTCGCGTTGCGGCGGCCCACTACGTCCTTGCCAATGCCGCCACGCCCCGCTGGCCCATGGCCAAAGGCATCTCGATCTGGCTGCCCTGGCAAAAGAAATGGTTTGGCAAGTACGTGAATCAGTACAAGGCCCTAAGCTTCTCTGCGGCCACGCACTGGGAAGACGTCGTGAAAAATTTTCTATTGGAGTAGCTTTATGCTGACCTGCTTTTTTGCCTTCGCGCTGTTTTCTCAAGCTCACGCTTCGATCTGGAGCGATAAGTACGTCGACGTGCAGAAGTACCTGCGGCAGGTCGTGGCCGACCACCCCGGCACCACCGAGCTGGTGACGCTTGGTATTTCTGACAGCGGGCAGATCATTGAAGGCCTGAAAATCGGCAATGGCGCCACCGCCCATCTGGTCGTCGGCACTCACCATGGCAACGAGTACGGTGCCACCGAAGTGGCCAAGGCTTTAGCGGAGTCGCTGGCCGCCGCGCCGCTGCCCGAGCTTACCGTCTACGTCGTGCCCGTGCTAAACACCATCGGCTACGACCATCGCAAGCGGGGTGAAGATACGCCGAATACCGTGCTCGATCCCAACCGCGACTATCCCGGGCCTTGCGGCACAGAAGGGCCCTTTCATCTCAGGTCCACGGCTGCACTTGCGCGCTTTATCGACGAACGCGGCATCGTCGCCGCCGCCACCCTGCACACGTTTCGACCTGCCGTTGTGTATCCGTGGGGCTTCGGCACCAAAGACTTTGATCCGCCCAACCTCGATATCTTTCTGCAGCTCGTGCGCGCGGCAACCATCGAGAGCAAATATCCCGTCGGCAACTCGACGGACGTGATCTATCCCGCGCCCGGTACCTTCGAAGATTACGCATTTTCGCAGTACG
Source organism: candidate division WWE3 bacterium (assembly GCA_038231515.1). Lineage (GTDB taxonomy): Bacteria > Bdellovibrionota > UBA1018 > UBA1018 > UBA923 > JACQAX01. The sequence continues at coordinate 19,916 of JBBRLF010000009.1, read as the reverse complement.
GAATCTGGCCACTGCTTTTTGAGCTGGGCCACACTCATAAGCCCTATGAGAATGAGGTTGCCGACCTGATTCACGAAAACGTTCCTGGTCTGCGCCGTTTGCTTACCGTGGCACCGCATGAGCGGGCCCGCCTGCACACCTTCACCGGGAAGTGTGATCGCCTCGCCTTTCTCTTTGACCGGCACGAAGAGTAACGGCAAAATCTTAGAAGACTCACATGAAGATTCAAGGGGTTAGCTTGGCGCACCTCACTTTCAAACGTTTCTAAAAGATTCCAGTCGTTCATCTTGACTCAAGCAGCTAACTGCGATTATAAGATGCACAGTTTAATATTTGCAGTCTGCAATAGTATACGGTTGGAATGAAACAGAACCCACTATGAATGATACCGAAAGCGCTCGACAGATTCTCGATGTAATTCCTCGCACGATGCGCATCATCCGCACTGAGCTCAGGGCACTTGCCAAGTCCGAGCTTACGGTTCCGCAGTTTCGCATTCTTGCCCACCTTACCGAGGGCTCGCTCAACAACGGCCAGCTCGCCGACATTCAAGGCGTCAGCGTTGCCGCCATGTCACGAATGGTCGAGGGCCTCGTACGCCGTGAGCTGCTTGACCGCTCAGTTGGACTTACCGACCGCCGCCAGACCGTGCTCGCCTTGACGCCTAAAGGTCGTGAGACGATGGACCGCATTACCAAAGCAGTACAAAAGAGTCTTGCCGAACGCATTTCCAAACTTAGTACCAAACCGAAGAAGGACCTCGCTTCGGGACTCGACGCGCTCGAGGAGGTATTCACCTAATGATCACCATGACGCTCAACACGATTTTTCTGCACCTCGCGCTCACCCCGGCCTTTGCCGTAACCGATGGTCGTACGTTGGACGAATGCTTCCAGGCAGCCTTGCGTCGCAGTGAAGTGATCGGCACCCAGACCGAGCTCATTGCCCAGGCCGAAGAACGTTATCGCCAGTCGAAGGGAGCCATTTTTCCGACCATCAACGGCGTGGCCTCCTATCTGGTACAGGCGGCACCTGCCGCAACCAACTCCACCAACTCACCCAGTGAGCAAACCACGGCCAAGATCACGGCCAGCCAGCCCCTTTTTCACGGCATGAAGGAATACGCCGGAATATTACAGCAGAACCTGCTCGTAACCGCGGCCATGTCCAACAAGGTGCAGGCCGCCGCTTTACTCTATAGCGATGTTGCGACTAATTTTTATTCAATCTTGACGGCCGAGCAGGACATTCGCGACGTGACCAACGAGATCAACATCGACTCCAAACGCATCAGCGACCTCAATGCGCGCGTGCGCATCGGCCGTTCGCGTCCCAGCGAAGTTCTGACCGTTCGTTCGGCCGTCGATACGCTGGCGGCCACCAACGATGCCACCCGCGGCCAGCTGCTGGCGCTGCGCGAGGCCTTTGCCTTTCTGACCGGTTTTGACCGCAACATGCCAATCCTGGAAACCGAAACACTGACCCTGATTGCCCCGAGCAAAGTTGAGTCCTATCTGGAGCGAATCGAAGAACGGCCCGACATCAAGGCCGCCCGCGACAGCCTGTACGCCGTTGAAAAAAATGTCACGATCGCGCGCGCCGCTCACTTTCCGCAGATCGACGTCACCGGCGACTACTGGTTTAAGCGCCCCGGCGCCAGCCAGGACCAGCATTGGGATGCCCAGATCATCGGCACGATTCCCATCTTCGCCGGCGGCATCATCAACGCGCAGGTGCGCGAAGCCGCCTCGCAGGAACGCGCAAGCGAGCTGAATCTGGCCCGTCTGCGCCGCCTGGCCGACCAGGAAATTCGCTCCACCTTCGACAACTTTACGGCAGACCTAAATCAGGTCACCAGCCTGACGCGCGCCACGCAAAGCGCGCTGGAAAATTACCAGGCGCAGACCAGCGATTACCGGCTCGGCCTGGTGACGAACCTCGATGTGCTTTCTGCCATCACTTCGTCGCAGGAATCGCAGCGCGCGCTGGACAAGTCGCGCTTCCTGAGCAAGCTCGATTACATCAAATTACAGATCGCCACGGCGAAAAGACCCAAGCAGGAGGAATTAAAACCATGATTAATTTAACTTTCAGTAGTCCGACCGCTGCCAGAAGATCACGAGCAACGCAAAATGCGCTGCGCGCTCTTGCGCCGCTTATGATCGTACTCGCATCGCTGCTAGCAGGTTGTAATGAGCACGCGCCATTGCGCGAAAACTCCAATGCCCAGAACGCCGTGCTGACTCAGTCCAAAATGCAGGAATTGGCGCCCGCCGAAGGCACCTTCACCGGCAAGATGGTGATGAAGCGCAAGAAGAGTGACGTGGCCTACGACTGCACCATCATCTTTACGCGCGAGATTCAAACCGTGCGCTCTCCCACGTCGCCCACCGAAACCGTGGATCAGCCCGGGCTCACCGCTTCCCTCGAGTTTGCGGTATTCCAAGGTTTGACTCCCGGTGAGTTCGAAAGCATTGCGTCCAACTATCAGGAGCTGATCCGACCACTGGGACTGTCGCCACGCGCGGCCTCGAGTGCCGGCAACTACAGCCCGACGACCCGGTCGCTGGGCTTTGGCTACACCGTTTCGGGCGACTCCCAGCCTGGCGATTTCGGCAAAATCTCGGGCAGACTTTCCGAAGACGGCACCCGCTTCATCGGCAAGTGGACGGCAAGACAGCTCGGACGTGTAGGTCAATTTGAACTGGTTAAACAGAAATAAGCATTAGATTTGAAAGGCAGTACAATTATGAAGAATTTTTTCATATCCGGACTTTTGATGTTCTCGGCCGCGGCCCTTCCCGCAATGGCAGCCTCCACTGCCACCGTTCCTGCCTCACCGGCGCTTCCTGATCCAGGCCGGATGGAAACTCAAGCACAAGCCCAGGACAACAACGGTCACCCCTACGACCAGCTGCTGTCGCTCCAGATCGGCCCCTTCAAGCCGAAATCCATCTCGTTCACGAACTGGAACAACAACACGTTCAACTACGACTCCAACTCCATGAGCTCGATGGCGTATCAGCTGGGCTGGGACATCCAGATGTTCCGCCTCGGCGGCTCGGCCTTCTATTTTCAGGAAAATCTTTCTTACGCCAACTTCACCTACAAGCTGCCCGCCGACTTCACGGCCAACCCGGGCAATGTTTCGGTCACGATGCACATGTTCGGCTTCGACACCCGGCTGATGCAGTCGTGGGAATCATTTCCGATCTCGTCGCTGACTCCCTACTGGGACGCTGGCGCGCTGATCACGCTGTACAACCAGAATGGCGCAAGCGACCTGACCGCCGGCGAAGGCACCTCGACGAATATGGTGGCGGGCCTGGGGCTGCGTTACTGGCTCAACCATGCCGCTTCGATGAACAAGGAGTTTCCGAGTCGCTATCAGGCGCTGCCGATTTTTTTGACGGCCAAGCTGAACCAGATCTTTTCGAATCACGCGGGCGTCGACCCGTCTTCCACCTCGGTACTGGGTGGACTCAGCATAGGATTGTAACTTTATGAAGTCGAAACTCCTGCTCACCTTCGCGCTGACGGCGACCGCGCTGTTTGCCGGCTGCTCTGACGAGAACATGTTCAGCTCGGCCCCCGGCCATTTTGAAGGCGTGGTCTCGATCAAGAAAGACAAGCAACGAATCGCACAAAGCCTGGTGCAGGCCGATATCCGACTTGACTCCAAAACCCAGCTCAGCTTGAAGATCGCGCCGCTCCGGGGTGGGGCGGAGTGGAACTTCATCATCAAAGCCAAAGACAGCAAGCACCTCGACCTTTCGGGACAGGCCCTGACCAAAGCCAAGAACGGCTGCTTTCTGAACGGCGCCGACCAGCCCGCCGCACGCCTGTGCTATGACGGTCGCGAAATCACGATCGACCTGCTTAATGGTCCGGGCGGCACGTTCTCGCTGGTCATCGACCGTTACGACGTCAATCGCAATCCGGTGCTGGAGCCAGCCAAGGTCTTTCCACTGGCCGAACTGCTCGACCGCTCCATGAACCGCGGTTTCAACACGCGCGCCGAGTTCGAGAGCGTCATCCAGGCTAAACTCAACGCCGACCACTCGCTGGCCATGCTGGCCCCCCATCTTTCGAGCAGCACGGTGCTGGCCGTTATTACGGGTGGCTGGGTTTCGCTATATCACGCGGTGGGCGACCTGATTCCGTTCGTTTTTCCGAGCCGCTGGTTCAGCGCCAAGGAGGCCTCGCTCCAGGCTACGGCGGAATACTATACCTTGCTTCTCATGAAGGCCGACTCGGCTAATATCGTCGAAGGCTTTGCTTACGCCATCGAGCGTGACGTCAAAACCCTGGCTGCCTTCGAAGCCAACGTGCTGTCGGTAACCCACGTGCGTGACCAGATCGTGGCTAAAGAACAGCTCGGCCTGCTGCCACTGGGTTCGGCCGACGACATCACGATCATCATCAATGGCCTCGAGGCGGGAATCTCGTCGCTGCGACAGGCCATCAACGAAGAACGCGAAAGCCTGGCGCAGGCCAGCGGCTTCTTCAATCCGAAAGCCATCATCGACATCGAAATTGGCGGCGACCTTTCGGTCGAAAATCCGCTGCCGCTTGACACCGAGTCCATTATGGATGTGGCCAAACAACGCTCGTATGAGCTGTCTCAGATGGATGTGCTCATTGACAGCGCCCGTTGGAGCAAATGGGAAAAGGCTTTCAGCTGGTTTGATCTCAGCGGCGGCGAGCCGCTGGGCCTGAACATGATTTCCTTTTTTCAGGTGGCGCCGTCGCAGATTCGCCAGCTCACCGCGAAACGCGAAGGCCTGGAATCACAGCTGATCGGCAAGGCCACGGCCTTGTTTGAAGAGATCACCCAGACGCTCGAGGCTCACGGACTTGCCAAGCAAGCCGTAACCATCGATGATCGCCGCGTGAACAACGCGCTGGCAAAAATGGATCTGGGCTTGAACTTCTCTTTGCCTTCGCTGGCCAGTGCGCTGGTGGACAAGGCAAAAGCGGATATCAATCAGATCTCGGCCGAGTACGCCTATTACATCGAAATTTCGAAGGTCAACCGGCTCGTCTTCGCAGGCCCTTACTCGCGTCTGGCACCAGGCTCCGGCCTGGCGGCGACAAATGTTTCTGCGGCAGTGACGTCGAAGTAGCTCATTTAGGACTTGCGTCGTGGAGCTATTTGCTCTAATTCTATGCGCCATAACAAGTTTAAAAGTTCAGCACTGATCCACATCTTGAAGTGTGGCCGGACGTAGCAGACCGCTATTTCCGGCCATTTTTTTTAGACGCGTGACGATCAGGCTGCGGCCACGCGCCGACGATCAGCCGCGCGGCAAAGCGCGTGAAGCGCGTCACGAGCGGTGGTGAACTCATTTTCGCTGATGCGCTCAAGCACATCGCGAACTGCAATCCAACTTCCCGTGCAATCTTCAATCTCGATATCGCCCACACTGTGAAGGAGTGCCAGCTTATCGCACGGGAACTGTTCCTGTTTCAGGGCTTGGGCCACAAGGTCGAGTCCGCGCAAGTCATTCATGCGTGCAGACAATGCACGGGACATGCCGAGGCCGTTAGCGACCAGCGGGCACTCTTTCGGGGCTGCCCCTATCGCCGCTGCCACTATCGTCGTCATCGTACACAATTGCCACGCCTCGCAGCTGCACGGAGTCGGTCTGGCAGGTCGAATCGCTGTAATTCAAGCTGGGTGCGGTGGTCGGTACGTCCTCGAAAAGAATCACTCCATCGGCACCGGCGTCGCGCGCACGGGTTTTGAGCTCGTCGATCAGCTCGTCCTGCGTGCGTCCCCACCCCAGCGCGGTCACGAGCTGCAGCTCGCGGTAATCGCGGACCACGGCTTTGGGCGTGCCATAATAGTCGATCAGTCGAGCGGGATCCAAGGCTCTTGGCGCCACTGTGACGGTCGGCGCGCGGATTCCATGCGCGCAGCCGGAGCCAAGTCCCAGTGCCAAACTCACCGCCAGAAGCAATTCAAGGCGCCACATTCCCACTCCATTCTCTTCGGGGATGTGTAGCGAAAAAAATACAGGCAAAATAATCCTACGCCTCCAGAGGCGCGATATTGGGCAGAAATGCAGGAAAATTGCTGCAAAAGCCGGGGCCCGCGGCATGCATCGGTCAGGGCCGTGAACAGGTTTCTTATTTTCAGCTGTGCCATCATTGCCGCTAGTTTGGCGGTCATTGCCTTTGCGGGCTGCGATCAGGGCTCGGTGAATCCGGACGGAGCGTCGCCCGCGAATGGACTTGCGCCGGTGGCGCGGGTGCCGGGACCGGTGCCTACGTCAACGCCTACGCCTACGCCTACGCCTACGCCTGCGCCTGCGCCTGCGCCTACGCCCGGGCCGCCGAACCCGTTTCCGGCCAGCTCACTTGCGATACAGGTTTTCAATCTCACCAATGATTTTCGCGCGGCCAACGGCGTGGCCCCGCTGGTGCTGAATCCAATGCTAACCACCTCGGCGCAATCCTTTGCCGAGCTGATGGAGCAGCTGAAATTTTTTGCGCACAACTCGCCCGACGGCACGACTCCCGGACAACGAATGGAGGCAGCCGGTTTCACCAACTGGACCGCCTGGGGCGAGAACATCGCCGTGGGCTACACCACCGCCGAAGACGTCGTTAACGGTTGGATCAACAGCCCGGGCCACCGCGCCAACCTGCTGGACTCAAACTTCAAGGAACTTGGAGTGGGTAACACCACCGGTGGCAGCCCGTACTGGGTGCAAGACTTCGGCGCACGGTGAGCAGGTTGCGTTTTTTTCGCCAATGGCTTACAAGCAGTCCGGCCTTGGAGATGATTATGAAGTTAACCGCCATGCTCGCAGCCGTCTTAGCCCTGAGTTATGCGGGGTATTGGTATTTTTTTGCTGAGGCCGTAAAACCCGCTCCTGCCGCCGTGGCCGCTGCCGCCGAATCTGCCGAACCGCCTAAGACCAGCTATCAATGTTCCTATACGCCTAGCGGCCAGTCTGAGACTCAGCCCCGGGACGTCTATGGCGTGAATGTTCCGACGGCGGCTGACCCGTCGCTTGAAACTGAGCTACCGGGAGTGGCAAAGATTTGGCTCAAGTTCAATGACGGCGGATATTTGTTTGCGCAGATCTCGACGGCTGGTGCGGGTGCTGGCGCGCCGACGAGGCTGCTGGCTGAGGGCCAGTTTTCGATGAAGGACGGCGCTGATCTAGCAGCCCTTCAAGATGGTGTGAAGGTTGGCACGCTGACCTGTGGGTCCTTGCCTTTGGAAGCGGGCACTGAACCGGTTGCGGCAGCATCTGAAGTGACGGGCGCTGAACCGGTTGCACCTACCACTGCGCCTGCGACGAATTGAGCGGGAGCCGGCCTGTAAGAGTGTGGCTTGCTTTCTGTGCGGTCTTGCCTGATGCGCGGAGTTGAGTGACTTCGGCTAACCTTGTGGTGCGTTGGATCGCGCGCACCGGGTTTCTTTGGCGTCTGGTGGAACCTTGGTTTGGGTGTGATTTGTTTTTTCGTTGTTCGGATTTTCTTTTGGCTGGTGGCGGGGTGCTATTGCGGTGCGGAGTGTAGGCACAGGCTGCTTTCCTTTCTTATGACGTGGTGGAGTGGTTGCGGGTTTGGGTCAGCTCTAGGGAATCGACTGGGCTTGGCTTGGCTTGGCTGGGCTTGGCTTGGCTTGGCTTGGCTCGACTCGCGCCCCTATCGGCCTGTTCTAAATCACCCGGACCGAATCCGAAATATTTTGAAATTAATTATTCAGTTATTTCTAAATGTAGTCTTGACATGATTGCGGCTGTCGTCAGTTACGCTGTATGTTTATAGCCTAAAATGGCTGTTATTTGAGCCACGCTGCTTTCTGCTGGCTTGCTGGGCACGATTGCCACGCTCATCGCCTTGCACGTTTTATTCATGACGTCGCGAGGCGTCTACGGGCCTTAATCAAGGCCTCTAAATCTCATGTTATTGCTCTGGGCAGGGGGTATTGAAATGACCATAGGTTTAAAGTTTGAAATATTTTCTGATGCGGAATTGGTGGTCGACACCAAGCGGGCGGTGGCTGAAGAACGGCGGGCCATGCTGGCGGTGCTTGACCGGATCAAAGAGATTCACACCCGGTCGCTGCATCTTGCTCTTGGCTTTTCATCGCTTCATGCGTTTTGTGTGACAGAGCTCAAGTATAGTGATGGCGCAGCTCATCGGCGCATTTCTGCCATGCGGCTTTGTGACGATTTGCCCAAGGCCCGTAAGGCTATTGCTGATGGCGCCCTTTCTCTAAGCAATGCTGCAAGCCTACAGACATTTTTTCGCAAGAGTGACGACGCTCCGGTGACCGAAGAGGCTAAAGAAGAGCTGCTGGAAATGGTACAGGGCAAATCCAAAGCGCAGTGCGATCGGATTTTTTATCCCGAGCAGAAGGGCGTGGTTGTTCGCTTTCTGGCCGATGACGAAACGCTGGCGCTGCTCAAGCGGCTGTCGGAGCTGACTGCGATTGGGGAGCAGGATCGGGCAGCGCTTATCAAGCGCGTGGCCGCGATTGCGCTGCGGACGATTGATCCCCTGGGTGAACGCGCGACAGCTGACAAACCGACGATGGACAGATCCACGGTAACAGTATTCCCAGCTAGCAGTTCCCCGACTGGTCACGAGACGGCAAAAGAGAATCCAGCAGAACAAGCTTCTCTAGCGAAGTTACACCCGACTCCCGCAAGGCCGCTCTCCACTCCCGCAAGGCCGCTCCCCACCTCACCTTCACCCTCGCGCTACATCCCTGTAGCGGTCGAACGCAGCGTCTGGGCCCGCGATGGCGGCCAGTGCACCTATGTCGATTCACTCACCAGGCGCCGCTGCAGCAGCCGTTTTGGCCTGCAGCTCGACCACGTTAGGCCCCTGGCTTGCGGAGGACCGTCAACCAAGGATAATCTCAGATTGCTTTGTGCAGGTCACAACCGCCTGGCAGCCCAGCGCGTGTTTGGACACAGAAAAATGGCCAGCTTCGCCAGCTCGTGACGGGAGCTGGCAGCAGAACGCCACCTACACCGCTATTGAGCCGCCAGTCTATTGCGCCAGTCTATTGAACCAGGCTCTTCAGCCTGGCGTTTCAGCCACGACCCACTACTGACCCACTGCCGTTGGCGTGGCTCGGAGTGCGGTTACTGCGAAACCAGGTCGTCAATAACCGAAGCCGACCAGACATTGGCCGAAGCCCACGAGAAAGGCAGATAAACAAATCCGCCGTCGCTCCAGCACAGACCCCAGGAGTTCTTCACTATGAGATACCCGCCGCCCGCGCCAGCTGGTGCAGTCGGAAGGGTTTGAGCCAGTGTTGCATTCGTGATGTAGCCCACGACCGTCACCAGATGACCGCCGCGGCTGGCGCCATCTTTTGCGACGTAATGGACATAGCCATTCGTGTCCGGGTTATCGAAGCTGGGTGGAACGTCCATTCCGATGTTAACCGTCTTGTTGGCAGCCACCAGTGCGCCGATCGCATGGATGCTGGACGTCGTGTCGCCACTGTCCCAGATTTCGGTTTCGCCAGTTGTGCGAAAGCCATGGTTGCCTTCGTTCACGGGTGACGAGTAGCCGCAAAAAAGCAGATCGTTCGAAAGGGTGCAGTACAGGGCAGCCTGATGCGCGGTATCGCTGCAAGCGCCGCTGTAATTGGTGCACGAATGCACGTAGCCAGCCTTTGCCGCGTCATCGCCACGCCAGTAGGAAGGGTTGTAGTCCCACACGCTTTCGTTGGGAATGACGTAGTTCTTCTCGACCATCTTTTGCCAAACGCCGTCAGGATTGACGCCATCGCCGTAATACGTGGGCCACCACCAGTTTTTCACCTGGCCGTAGAGGTCCTGCTCAGAAAGATTCACGCGGCGGTTGTACTTCACGGCTACCGCAGTTTCGAGAGACGCGACGATTGCAAACGCGCCACACGTACCACGATTACCCTGATCTTTTACACAGGTCACATATTGTTTCAGGGGCCACTGGTAACCGGCGAACAGGCCGAGCGGCGAATGAACGTCACAGCCCGAACCATCACCCGTGTGATCGGTGCCGAGACCAGCGCCCTCATCACCAGCGCAACTCAAAGTAGCAAGGCTGGAAGGAACCGCAGAAGAGGCACCCGTAGCCTGACCCGCTTGAACGTCTCGCATCTGAGCCTGGGCTTCAGCCCGGTTCATGAGGCGAACCTGCATGGACGTCATGCGAGTGACGTTGTCAGGCGCGTTACCACGATGCAGATGACGATAAAGCTGCAGCTGATTGGCCTGCGAGCCGAACTTGCGCACGGCCGAAGCCACGCGAACATTTTTTTCGTCAGCGCCCATCAGAAATACGCGATGGTCTGACCCGTCTTTGCCGTGAAAGATGATGCTCGGATTGGCGGCCAGTCCCGATGGACTGCCCATCACAGGGTCTTGCGCGGCAAGCGGCGCCACGATTTGCGCGGCGGCAGCGTTAGAAGACTCCATCAGCTTGATATCTTCGAACTGACTCTTCTCATTGGTCAGGCGCAGCTGCTTCTGCTGATACAGTAAAAGAAAAGCCGGGGCATCGATGAACGTCGCGCCCGCTGGCGGCGCATCGGTCGCCTTTCCTAATGCCTGGTCGGCTGGCAACTCGGTCGGGATATCGTTCGGATCATTAGGACCGCAGCCCTGGATGATCAGCGCACACAAACTCATAGTGGAAACTAAGGAAACGAGGATATTCTTTTTCATATTGATGCGGCGCACTATGCCATACAATACCAGTCTTATCAAGTAATGAAACAGAATGTAACTAGCTGACAATTAAGGCTTCTTTATTTTAGTCTTGGGCAAGATGTGGAATTTTTCGAGTACCCAGGGCGCATGCACCACGGCCCAAGCCAGGAACTCGTACTTGATAAACCGACCCACCAGCACCGCAAAAAACACTTTGAAAATGTTCATCTGCGCCAGGCCGGCAATCACCACGGCCGCGTGCTGGGGAAAAGGACTGAGCGAGATGATTCCAAGACCAAGTACTCCGTGCCGGTGCAGATAATCGAGCGAATCCTGCCACGCCCGCTCGTGCATGAGGCCGGGAAAAAAGTGCAGGATGAACTCGCTGCCGTAAACCGTAACGAGATAAGCCAGTACGGCCGCGCCCAGGGCCGAGCCCAGCGTAATCCAAAATGCGGTCAGCACCCAGCGCTTGCGATGCGCCAGCACAGCTGGCACGAGCAGCACCTCGATGGGAACAATAAAAATAAATGCGTCGGCCGCAGCAAGTCCCGCGACGAGCGCCGGATACCACCAGCTCTCGGCAAACTTCTCGAGCCCTGCTACCCACTTGTGGCTATGCTCTTTCACTGTCGAATTATTTTCTAGGCCAGACGCCTTGGCAACCGTTATAAATAGAACCATGAGAGACTTGCTGGAACTGCCCAAGAATATTCCTGTGCCCCAAGACGACGGGGCGTGCAAACACCTGGTCGGAATGATGTTGCCGGCGTTAAAGCTTTATTCGACCGACGATCGTGCCGTGACGATCAGCGAAGCCGCAGCTCGACTCACTGTGTTTTTCTTCTATCCCCGCACCGGCCGGCCCGAAGAACCCGTGCCCGAGGGCTGGGATCAGCTTGCCGGCGCCCGTGGCTGCACGCCACAGTCGTGCGGATTTCGCGATAATATGGCGCACTTTGAAAGGCTGCGCGCGCAGGTGTTTGGTGTCAGCGCGCAAGACACCGAATATCAGAAAGAAGCTGCGGACCGTTTAAAGTTGCCCTTTGAGCTTTTGAGCGACGAATATTTTGCGCTGACCGAAGCACTGCGCCTGCCCACCTTTATGTTCAAAGAAATGCGACTCATCAAACGGCTGGCCCTGGTGGCCGAAAAGGGTCGCATCATCAAAGTTTTTTATCCGGCCTTTCCGCCCGATCGCAACGCCGAAGAGGTCCTTACCTGGCTGCTGGCTCGCGGTGGTCGTGCCTGCTAGAGCGGCATCATGAGTTCGTGACCGGCTTCCGCACCCGGCTCGGCAGCCTCGGCAGCAGCAGGCTTGCCATGCGTACGCTGGTCTTCGATCACCATCTCGGACGAGCCATTGGCGTTCATAACGGTTAGCAGGCGCTCGCACCGGGCAGGCCGGCCAAAGTTGCGCAGCTTTTCACGCGCTGGAAACCAGGTGGCGTCAGCCGCCTGATTCTGGGGCTTCGCCTGCTCGGTCTTGAGAATGCGCCAGACCTGATTCATTCCCGTAACGTAGGCGGGTGGCAGCGTCTCACCGGCGACCAGCGGGCGAATTTCGGCTGCCGTATTTTGAATGACGTGCGCGATCTCGCCCAAGCTCTCATCCACGCCGCTCCAGAAAGTCTCAGGTTTGCCAATCAGGCCTGCGGCTTCTTCCATGCCTGAATCTTTAAGAAAGTAGCGGATCTCTTTAAGTGGCTCTTCACCGGCTATCGTCATGAGCGTCAGCTCAAGCGCAGAAAATTCAAAAACGCGGCCCATCTCGAGCAGTGGTGCATCATGGGCAGCCACCGCTTCAGCCTTAGGCTTGCGAAGCCGCGCCATGAGCCCGGTGGGTTTTTCCATGGGGCCTGCCGAACCAAAACGTCCTTCAATTTCAGTGGCAATGCCCGTAATCGCGCGGCCCAGCGCCGCCGGATCATAGAACTGCTTGCTCCCGGTCACAACGCGCAGCTTGGTCACCACGTTTTTTAAGCCATTGCGAAAGGCCGGGCTAAGATCGAGATCTCTTTGCTCGGCAATCTTATGTAATCGTGTGGCGGCGCCAAGCAGCACTCGCCTCATCGTTGCCACGCGCGCCAGATCAAAGGTACGCGCATTGGGATCATGACTCTCAACCGGCCCGTTGTCGGTACCCAGCAGATCAAGCTGATGGGCGAAGCTGACCAGGCCCTGAGCCAGCCCGACGTCACCACCTGCCGTGGGCTTCAACGCATCAACAGCCCAGGCGTCACAGCTGAAAAAGACAGCGACCAGGTAAACGATCAATCCGCCCCGCGAAGGGCGCATGCTTTTGAAAATTGACATAGGCACGATCAAGAATATCATAGTAAACTAGTCGTCTAAAGGGTCGGAATTTGCCTAGTCAAATAGCCATTATAAATCATGACCTTGGATTAAAATACCTAAATTCCCTCACGATGCGGCAGGCATTTGGCCCAGTCGGGGCTGGGCAAGGGCGGCGTCGGAAAGTCATATTGTGGGTGCTCAAAGTCAAACAGCTCGAGCATCGCGTCTGCATTCGCATCCCGGCGGGTCAGCGCCGGCAAATTGAATTTGGTTTCAATGAACTTCAAAAGCGACGTGTGGTCGTAGGTTACGTGCGAAACGAAATGACGTTTGGCGTAGGGCGACAGCATCAGAAACGGTACGCGAAAACCCAGCCGGTCGAAATGCGCCGCAACCTTATCTTTGTCATCAAGCCGGGGCTCGATCTCGTCCGGGGCGCAGGCTTCGGGCGGCGACACATGATCGAAATACCCGCCATGCTCGTCAAACGTCAGGAACAAAGCCGAACTTGCCCACAGCTTGCTGTTTAAAAGCGACTCGATGTGCTGGGCAACCTGACGCTGACCAATTTGAAAGTTGAAGGGTGGATGCTCTTCGCCGAAAATGAACGACGACTCGATGTAACTTACCGAGGGCAGCGTGCCGTCGGCGAGATCCTTATTATACTGTGATACGTGGGCAAAGTGCTTGAGCTCTTCATGAGTGAAGTGGCGCAGCAGCCGTGCAATTGCGATGTCATGATAATAATATTTCCAGCTCACCTGATACTTGCTCAGGATGTCGAAGATCAGCGGAATCTCGCGCGGGATGCGATAGTTGTTGCGCAGATGCCCCCACGAGCTGGCACCGTAAAAATACGAGCGGTTTGGAAACGTGGGTCCGAGCAGCGACGAAAAAAAACGGTCGCCCACTGTGAAGCGATCGGCCATCTGGTAGAGAAACCCGAGGTCAGTCTCGTCATAGTAACCCATCGCGACCGCGCCGGCTTTACCACCGCCATTCTCGGTGACAAAACCATCGTTGGCTCCGTTGTTCCACTGTCGATGGGAGCTGTCCCAGCCATGCTCGGTATTTTTCACGCAGTACGCGGTCTGATGAAACGCGAAGGTTTGGTTGCCTTGCCCATCCGGGTTCCACATCTTTGCGGTCACGCCATCCAGCTCGTCGCCATAGGAATAAGCATTCAGGCGACCGAAGAAGTTATCAAAGGAGTGGTTCTCCTCCATGATGATGACAATGTGTTCGACGGGAATGTCGGTATTCACGGTGCCAGCGGGCACATCCATATCCGGCCTTGATTCGGCTGGCCGCGTGCAGTCCGGCGTCGCAGCACCCCAGGCCAGTACCGCATTCAATAAAAGCGCGACCACACTCAGACGTCCCACGATAGCGACCACAAGCACCCCCTTTGTCAGAGAAAAGTGCTAGCACCGTTATTCGCGATTGAAACCGCAATTTTTTCCGGCGCCCACGCTGTCGAGCGGCGAGAAAAAATAGCGCACAAACGCAGTCTGACACGTGGCGATAACTTCGCTGAGAAAAGCTCGTTCTTTTAACACATCGGGCACCTTGTCGAGCACGCAGGACCGCACTTCAAAGTTCGGGATCTCACAGATCTTGTCCGTATAGGATTCTGCCCGACGCAGGTCTTGGCCAATCCCCAGCGCCTTCAAGCGAGTATTTACGATTGCCGCACAGACGCCGCGCTCTTTGCTTTTTGTAGCGCAAAAAAGCGTGGCCCCGTGCACCTGGCCGTCCAGGCTACCCGCGCCAGCCCGGGCCAGCGCGGTCGTGAGCACGCATTGGCGATCGGTGCGGTTGGATATCTTGCAGAGGGCCACCGCATTTTCAGAGCTCAGACGAAAGCCTTTGATGGCCGGAGTGCCAAAATCGCCGCGCCGCAGATAGGAATCAACGAGACACGCCCTGGTATCGGAGCTCGCGATTTTACACACCTGCGTGGCCTCGGCTATGCGCAGGCCCTCATGAATGCCGGCGTAAAGACATTCGCGCGCTTCCACATTGCCAACCGAGCAGATCGTCGAGGCGCTGTCGATCTGTTCCTGATCGCCACGACCCGCCAGCGCCTTCTTGAAGCCAGACTCCACCAAGGTGTTGAAGATGCACTCCTTGTTGGCGCGGACTTTTGGATCACACGCGCGCCAGGCCACACTCGGAGCATCAATAAATCGTCCACTGTCGAAAGCACCGCGCATGCAGGCTCGCCACTCGGCATCGATATCCTCCAGCGGGCGGTGGCAAACTATGGAAAGGCCATCCAAAAACGCGCGCGACTTCTTGAAACTGCCGTGAGTCAGAAAGTCCTGCACGCATTCCTGCGCCTCATCGATACAAAGCACATAGAGCGAAGCAGGATTGCTGAGATAGGAGGGGTCGCGTCGCGTGTAATCGACGAAGCAACTTTTTTCGGTCTTCGAAGCTTCCGCCCCTGACAAGCAGAAGTTGCGAAAAAATTCCCGCTGCTTTTGAGAGCGCGGCCGGGCCAGCGTATTCATCTCGCCCACGCACGCATGAATCAGCGGATTACAGTCGTTATAGGCATCCGAGATATTGTCGGCTTTATAGCGGCCGCCACTCATGCCCTTGAGCACACAGCTCTGCCAAACCTTGTCCTTGGCCACCTCGCCCGAGCAGATCATATCGGCGAACTTGAGATAGTATTCCCGGTAGTTTTCGGTGGCCCGTTTTTGAGAGGGAAGCCGCTTCAGACATTTTTCGGGCGTGAGTTGCGAGGCCTCTGAAGCCAAACCCCGAACAGCCAAAATAGAAATTACCGGAATGACCAGCAGCGCCCACCCGGCGATACGACTCACTTGCATGGCTTTATTGTAACCGAGATCATCAGGCTGGCCGAGCTGGGAAAAACCTACCGGTCAGCAACCGCGCACGACCAGCCCTGCTGAATTTCCGACACCTCCCAAGTTTTAGTCACTCCGGGACCCTTGGACAGCAGTCCCCAGTACAAACGATCGAAACTGCTCATGACCGGCCTGGCCTGTGCTTTGCTTAAGCTAGGGGTAGAGAGAAGAGGAACCCCCATGATTCTGACGCATTTCAAGCAGCTCGCATTTGTACTCGTTATCGGTTCACTCGTCACCCTGGCGCCTCGGGCAGCCCGGGCCGACGACGAAACTTCGCCTCAAAGTGTTGAAGACTTCATGGCCCAACGCCAGGATTACACCTTCTCGCACATCTGCACCAACGCCTCGGCCAAAGCCGGGTGGCTAATGTTTCGCAATCGCGACTCCATCAGCAAGGGCATGCGTTTTCTCATTTTGCCAAATCGCGTGATCGGACCCGAGCCGGTTACCATCGACCAGGACACGCAAGCCACAATCGACACGGGTGACGTCATGGGTGCCACCGCCCAGCATATCACCTATCTGGACGCGACCATCTACCACGCAAAGGACGGCTCCGACGTGCGCGTCGTGAGTCGCGCGAGCGAAAAGCTGGTCGACTACTCCACCGTTAGCTCAACGAAATCCAAAGCCAAGCCGCTGTCCATTCGCTGCACCACGCGGCATTTGCCTTTCGATAAGCTGCCCCAGCTCGCGGCCAATTTTAAGGAGACCTCGCCTCACGAGTCAAAAATCGACGACAGCGACGCCGTCAAACAGAAGAACCTGGAAGACTTTCTGTGGCGCCAGGTGCGTCCGACGCCTGCGACCCGCGTTGACGCAAAGTAAGCGGTAAACCCGTCTATAATGGCTTGATCCCAAAGCAGTTTTAACGGCAGGCTCAGCCCACCCTGATTTCAAGTATAATGGTAGTCAGGGGGCCTTCCGTTTATGCAGTCGGGTCGCATTGCATTTCTCCTCGCGCTTTTTCTGCCGACGGCAGCGCATTCGACTGGCGACAGCAGGCCATATACCGGCTGCGTGTCGGGCCACCGAACATTTCTGGTAAACGCCTGCGCAACCGGCTGGTCGGGTGCGCCGTTACCAGGCACGAAGTCGAAGAGCTCCGCCGCCAGCGACGAAACTTACGGGGCCTACGGGACCTTTTACGAAGATGACCTCAATGCCTTTAACCCCTGGGACAGCGAGCGCGCTGAGAACAGCGCGCGTCGCCTGAAGCTTAACTATGCCGAGTGCCCCGCCCTCAACGTTCTTGAGGTGCGGCTCAGCGACCATATGGCCAAGGTACATTGCGAGGGACGCAAGTCCGCCGAGGCCTGGATTAACCTCGATGCCTTGACCTGCACTTTACCGCCGCCTCGCTACGTTGCGCCGGCCGTGGTTCAAAGCGGGTGCCCCCCTATTTCCAGCGCGCCCCTGAGCGACGCAGCCACCGATATGGCCCACTCCATGGTCGATGCGTTAGACGAATCCCCCACCAATCAGATCCTGGTAGAAGCCAAACAACGGGCGATCCAGACGCAGAAGCTGGCCCAGCAAGATCACGACACTCTACTGAAAATGTATGGGCCAGGCATGACCGCCAGCTCCGATCTTTACCACCGCCTGGAGCAGGCCAGAAAAACCGCGCATGCCCAGTACACTGCCGCGTCGAAAGCTTTTGGCCCGAACTGTGACCTGTATCCTGCCAACTTCAATCATGCCGATGCCGACCGGGGACAACGCACCTGCCGTCTGGTGCGCGCCACGTATCGCATGAGTGATTACTATATCAAGCGCGCCGAAGCCACGGCCGTTCCGGGCATCTCAAAAGAGGATCGGGAAAACGTAATTGGCCTGTCCCTGCGGCTGGCGTGGATGGAACACTACGGAAATCCAATTGAGATCTCGGAAAATCCTCTGATGGCCGAGGCCGAAAACGACCGCAAGGCCGGCGGCGGCCCAGTTGCCGATTACCGCTCGCTGGTATTCCGCCAGATGCTTTTTGAAGGGCTGCCCAAAGAACAGCGTCAAGAGGCCCTGGACAAAAATTCAAAGCATCATCTGAACTTCTTTCGCACCTCGGCCGAAGTTGACGGCAAGCCCGTCGAGCTGCACAACGGCTATGTATTTGGCGGAAGCCGCCTTTCAGAAGCCGGGGGCGGCCGCGACTGCTCGGACTTTTTATCGGCAATTTTGACGGGCTGGACCGGCGACATGCTTTCGACCGACAAGATGCGGGACATCGCCCTTTACCTGGGCCACGCACCCGGGGCCCCGCGCAAGGCCGATACTAAATGGAATGGATTTGATCGCTGCTTTGACCCCGTCAATTTACGTTCGGGCGAACCGCTGCTTTCCGGCGACATCGTAATTTCCCGCAACGACACCATCGCCAAAGGTGGTCACGTGGTGGTGGTCGAATCGGTGGACCGCACCAAGGGCACGATCAGGACGGTAGAGGCCGGCGGCGTGAAGTTCAATACGGTGGGCTCGACCACTCGCCCACTCTACGAGCCTTCTTGCGGCCCGAGCCCCAGTGGCGTGGGTTCGAACGCCGTCGTCCGCCCGGACCTCGTGGCGCTGCGGTTTCATAAAAAAGAAGGTTGTAATATCGATATTCTCAAGCGCTCCGCGGGCGAGCGCGACGGCCTGGCCGCGAAGTAGCCTTGCCATACGCGCGCGCGTCTTTTAGGGTCGCGCCATGTTAAAACGTCGTCACGAAATCGTCATAGTTGCCGTGGTCCTCTTCAGCATTTTCGGAGGCAAGGCGCAGGCCCACTATCCGACTGACTTCTCCGCGCCACTTAAGCGCATCGCCTTCGGCTCGTGCAACAAGCAGAACCTGCCCCAGACGATCTGGCCCGCGATAACGCGCAGTGCGCCCGACTTATGGGTATGGATGGGCGACAACGTTTACGCCGACGCAACCGAGCTTGCAAAAATCGAAGCCACCTACGCTGTGCTGCTGGCCAATCCGTCGTACAGCGCCTTTCGCGCAGCCACTCCGATCGTCGGCACCTGGGACGATCATGACTACGGCGTAAACGACGGCGGCAAGGACTTTGCGCTCAAAGACGACAGCCAACAACTTTTATTGCGATTTCTGGACGAGCCGCTGGAAAGTTCCCGCTGGCGTCAACGCGGAGTTTACACCACCACCAGCTTCGGCCCACCCGGCAAGCGCGTGCAGCTTTTCCTGCTCGATGAGCGCTATTTTCGCGATCAGCCCGGAAAAACCAGCGACATCCTGGGTGACGAGCAATGGGCCTGGCTCGGAAAAGAGCTTGCGGCCAGCGACGCGCAACTGAAGCTGCTGGTCTCAGGCACCCAGGTGATTCTCAACGTACCCTTTGGCGAGGTCTGGGGTGATTACCCTCGAGCGCGCGCACGCCTCTACCAGCTGATTCGCGGCCTGCGCGTGGGCGGCGTCATCATCCTGAGCGGCGACAAACATCTGGGCGTGATCGACAGTCTTGGCGCCGACCAGGGCGTGGGCTATCCGCTCTATGACGTCACGGCCAGTGGCCTGACCCATGCGGTGACGGGAGCCACCCGGGTCGCGGCGCGGCTGCTCTATGGCGCCCGAGTGTACACCGACAAAAATTTCGGCTCCGTCGAAGTGGACTGGGATTCCAATCCGGTTCGCGTGAAGCTCAATATCCATGACGCCGAAGGCAGAGTGGTGCGCACGCACGGCTTGAACCTTGACGAGCTGCAGCCGCAGCAGACAAGACTGTAAACTCAAATGCTGGAAGCCCAGAAATTCCTGGATCAGGTTTTCGTGAATCTCGAACGCGCAGGGGTGGACGTGGCGGGCTTCGAGCTCGACCATCTTTGCTACCGGGTAGAGACGCTCGAGGAGTACCGGCGCTTCAAGACCGAGCTCGTCGGTAAGGCAAATCTCCTGCATGAGGCAGTGATCGGCGGGCGTCCAATCGCGACCTACGAGTTGCGCACGCCGATCCACTATCAGCGCTCAGGAATCCAGCGCAAGATTTCAATTCTGGAGCTGCCCTCACCCAAGCCCGGAAGTCCGTATCGCAGCGGCCTGGAACATGTCGAGTTCGTGATCGATGAG
>JBBRLF010000008.1:0-43150 GCA_038231515.1 candidate division WWE3 bacterium | reverse complement strand
GAAGAGTCATGGGCGCGCGCAGGTTGAGCTGGGCAAACTCTGGACCAAAGGCGTCGGCAAGCTTACCCGCACGCAAGGCCGCAAGCTGGGCGCCATTGAAGGTCTCATCAGTCAACGCGACCGGAAATTTCCAGTCCGCAGGCAGGCGACCCGGTTTGGGCGCGCGATCTTCGGCCGTCAGCACCACGCCCTGGGAATCTTCGAGCTGGGCCTGCGAGAAAAATCCGGCGCAGCCTTCGCTCATGGTAAGAAGGGACGCGCGGCCGATGAAACCTTCGAAGCGGAAAAAGAAAAGATACGTACTGCCCTGTTTGATGAACCGATCAATCTCAATTTCGTACCGCACGGTTTCTCCAGGACGAGGCAGCGCACGGTGAAAGGCGATTTTAGCGTCGAGCAGCCGATAGCGACGTTCGCCGCGCGTTTCGCGATCGATACCCAGATAGGCCGAAAGAAAAAGATCGGCCTGTCCGGCTTCAACGGTGATGCAAACCGGCATCCGATCGCCATCGAGGTACCAGGCGCCGGGAAGAACGTCATGCTCGGTAACGCAGCCACCGCCCTTTAAACTTTGTGGTTCGCCGCGCACGGAAACAATTCGATCGCAGAGCATCAGGGGCTCGGCCGGAAGACGAACGCGCGTCGGAAACTTGTCGATATCAGCAAAAGACGCACCCAGAACGTTGGCAATAGTGCCCTTTGCGAACTCCAGACATTTTTCGCGATCAAAGGCTACTTCTTGCGTAACTTTGGCTGCCGTTACCGGAAAAGGTTCGTCATATTGGCTCACCACAGGCGGCGCGATCCACTCGCCCGTTTTTATGGCGTGCTCAACACGAGCCTGGAAACTGAGGTTTTGAACCAGTAGCTCGCTGCTGCGAGCTGCCATCGCCAGAAAGGCGCCGTGAGCATCGGCCGTGGCCGCCGCCATGGCAAGCAAACCGCTCGCGTGCGGCTGCGCTGACTGTGGATAAGTGGATAACTTTGTGGAATGTTGTGGAACGCTGGATACAGCCACGACAGTAGGAACAGCGGCAGCGGCAGCGGCAGTTTCAGCGACGGGTACGGAAACAGGTGTTGGCCTCGCTCTTTCGGCCGCAACAACTCCCAGCTCAATCGGAACCACAATCGCCGCGGGGTTCGGCACCACGGGCAAGCGGTGCCCTAGCGCAAAACTTTCCTGCCCATACAACGCGCCAAGATCCACCGGCACTCGCTCGGTCACCAGGCGGGCCAGCAGTCGCAAGATCGAAGTCCGGTCGTCCTGATTGCGCACCGAAGCCCCAACGGTGACATGGGGACGATCTGCTAATATCTTACCAATCGCCCGCGAGCACGAGGTCTGCGGCCCAACTTCAACAAAGATTCTCACGCCGTCTTCGTAGGCTTGGCTGATGACTTTCGGATAATCAAAGCCGCGCGTCGCATGCGCAATGACGGAATCGGCGGCGCTTTCGGCATTGAGCGAATACGCCGCACCCTTATTGCCCGAGTAAAATCGAATGCCCGCCGGGGGCGTGGTGACATGCACGTGCAGATCGCGATAGGCCTTTTCGACACCGTCAACGACCGCGCAATGTACCGTCGAAACTCCTTCGATATGCCACGACCGCGCGCCAAGGCCCTTAACAAACGCGTCAACCGCTTGCTGCTCGCCACCAATGACACACTCGTCAGGCGCATTCACGATCAGCAAAAATACCTTATGCTTTTCCCGCGCCAGCGCATCGCTTACAACCTGAGCCGAGCGATTCACCAAGGCAACCTTCCACTCGAACGGGGCGTCTTCGGCTATCGCAAAAAGTTTGCGTGCCGACTCACAGCGCCCGGCCAGCTCATTAGCGAATAGCGGTGAAGCGGTCATGCGACGAAGCATCTCGTCGCGATCGCCCCAGGCCCTGAGCGAAAACAACGAGGTCGACTCACCCAGGCTGTAACCAATCGCCGCTGCGGGCTGAACTCCGAGGGAGCGCAAAACATCACTGACCAGCACGCCATGAGAAACCTGCCCGAAGATCATGCGATTTTGATCGCTCGTCACCGCCGCGGCCGCGGCTGTTTCCCACTTCGCCCAGGAAAGGCGATACGGCGCATGCCATTGTGGCATGAATGTGCTCGCCAGATTCCGGGTTTCACTGTCCAGCACCCGAACCACGTCTGGCCATTCCAGCGCCATACCGGCGCCCATTCCCACAAAATGACTTCCCGAACCGGGATAAACAAAAGCAACTTCGCCTTTTGGCCCCAAGGGCTGAGGCGAGTAGTGAATTCCGGTGCGGCCATCGAATGCCCGCTCAGGATTTGTGCTGATGGCCAGGCGAACTTCGCGAGCCTTGGCCGTGACGGCCGCCAGATCAGACGCAACAATAGCAACCGCCAGCTGCTGGCTAGCCTGCGAGCGACCAAGCGCAAACCACGAGCGCGCCAGCGCTTCAACGCCCAAGGTTTCATTTCTTCGCGAATGGGCTTCGAGTTCCGCAAGCTCATCGGCTAGTGCCGCCGGACTAGCCCCGGTCACCGTAAAAATCGCTTCGCTGCGTGCTCCAAGCGGCTGACTTCGCTGGCCGGCATAAGCACTGGGCGAACGCTCCACGCCCTCCAGCACCGCATGCAGGCAGCTGCCGTCGGCGCCCATCGAACTTACACCCGCGCGACGCACACCAGCTGCCCGATTACGCAGCCAAGGCAAAGGACGCAGCGGAATATGAAAGGGACTCGCCTTTACGACAAGCTCGGCACGCGGATTTTGAAAACCCGGCAAAGGCGGAAGTATCTCGTGAAAAAGACAAAGGCTGGTTTTCACCAAACCGGCCAGCCCGGCGGCCGCGCCCGAATCACCAATGATCGCTTTGGCTGAGCCCAGTGCACAGCTTGGACCATCGCCCGTATTTTCTGCTGCACGAAACTCAACTAACGCCTGGGCTTCGACGGCATCAAGCTCGGCGTTGCCACTGGCATTGGCCTCAAGATAAGTTACTGACGAGGCCGGCACACCGGCATCACGATAGCCGCGCTCCAGCGCTTGCGCGTAGCCGCCAGCACTCGCAGCGCCAATGCCTCGAATCACGGCATAGATGCGATCGCCATCACGTTCGGCATCGTCCAGACGTTTGAGCACAACCGCAGCTGCTCCCTCGCCGGGCACCATACCGTCAGCCGCGATATCAAAAGGCCGTGGCCCGCTTTGCGAATAGGCGCTGAGCCGATCAGTGGCCAATACCGTACGCGGATCACCCGTAACATCAACCGCGCCAGCAACCACCAGATCCAGCTTGCGATCTTGCAGATTGCGAACCGCCACCTCAACCGCGCGCAGGCCCGAGCTTTCTTCACTCGAAAGCGTAAAGCTTGCTCCGCCAAAATCAAGCTCACGTGCGATGCGGCTGGCAATCATGCCACCCAGCGCACCCAAGGTGCGAGTCGCGTTCAAGGCAGGAGCCACTTCGTCGCGACGGGCATCGCCCTCGGGTAGCGTCCATCGCAAATCAAAGTTTGTCGTGTTCAAATCCAAGCTCATGCCAACCACCACGCCCGCCCGCAGGCGCGTCTCACGTCGGCCCTTGGCGACTAGTCCGGCGTCATTCAATGCAGCTTTGGCCACTTGAAGCATCAGCAGCTGCTGGGGCAGAAGCTGTGCGATCTCATTAGGCGGAATACGAAACTCACCTGGCTCCACGGTCAGTGGCGAAAGATAAGCACCTGGAAATAAGGTGTCTGCCACTTTGATTCCGCGCCAACGCTCTTTAGGACGCGCGCCGACCGTCGAGGTTCCCGACAGCACGGCTTCCTGGAATGCGCGCAAAGAATCAAGCTTTCCAAACCGGGCTTCCATTCCGACAATGGCCACTGGCACTGAAGCCTCGGGCGCCGCTTTTCTGCCCGGAATACCGATTACGGGATTCCATTCTTCGATCAGCACGTGGGCATTGATACCCCCAAAGCCAAATGCGCTGACAGCCGCTCGGCGCGGCGTGAGATCATCGCGGCGAGTCCAGGCCTTGGGCGCGGTGCCGACCTTAAACGGACTGTCTGCAAGCGGAAGCGCCAAGCCGGGCTTTTCGAAATTCGCCTGAGGCGGCAAGGTCGACTCTCGAAGTGCGAGCAAGGTTTTAACCAGCCCCGCGGCGCCTGCGCCCGTAAGCAGATGACCAATCGATGCCTTGACCGAGCCAATCACGCACTGACCCGGGCGCCAGCTTTCTTCGCTCCACAACGCCTTGAGGCTCGTAAGCTCAACCGCGTCACCTACGGGCGTACCTGTGCCATGACATTCAATCAGGTCAACATCGCCGGGCTTCCAGCCTGCTTCTTCATAGGCCGCGCGCATCGCGCGCAGCTGACCTTCACTGTCAGGTGCCAGCAGTTTGCCCCCGACGTCATTTGACAGGCCGATGCCGCGAATAATTCCGTAGATTCGATCGCCCGCATGAAGAGCGTCGTCCAGGCGTTTGAGCACGAAGATACCAGCACCTTCGCCGACGAGCAGCCCGTCGCCGCGCGAATCAAACGGCGAGCAACGTCCGGTGGGCGAAAGCGCATGCAAGGCGGTGAAGCCCATCTGGGTGTAGAGGGAATCGGGCCGCGAAACTCCGCCCGCCAGCATGGCATCGGCACGCCCCGCGCGCAGCTCGCGACAAGCCACATCGAGCGAGTACAGCGACGAAGCGCAGGCCGCATCGATCGTGAACGTTCCCGCGCCAAGGCCCAGGCCTTTGGCCAGCAAGCCCGCTGGCATTCCCGTCACATAACGAGCTGCCGCGAGCTGTTCGGGTACGATGGGATCTTTTCTTTCGAGTAGCGAAGGCAGCAGGGTTTCACGCGAAAGTTTCGAGACGGCCTCGGTGGGCAGCGCGATATTGGCCAGCGCCACGCCCACGCGGTCGCGGCTCACGCCACTCATCACGGCATCGCGAAAAGCCGCGCGCCCCACGTGCAGCACGATGTGCGCCAACGGATCAAGCTGCGAAACAAAAGCCGCATCAACATCCAGCCCTTCAGAATCAAATTTAAACGGCTCAAGAAAACAGCCTCGCAGCGAAGCAACCCGATCGGGCTGGGCTGGCACCTTGGCCTTAAGCCCAGCAGCGGCAAGATGCCAACGCCCGGCGGGAACTTCGCGGGCCGCATCTTTGCGCGCCAGCAAATTGCTCCAGAACTCCTCGAGCGAGGAAGCTCCCGGAAACATTCCGGCCATACCAACAATGGCAATGTGAGCGTCGTGCGTTGACTTCATCTTAGATACTCAGCATCGGGCTCGTGTGTTGCGTGCTGCCCGGCCGCTTGAACGCGGCAGTCAAACGTGGATCGACCGTGCATTCATAATCTTCGATCATCGCGATCAGGCCACGTTCACCCGTCGTAGCCATGGCTGAAAAGACGAGATCCCCCGTGACTCGCAACGCGCTGGCATCGCGCGGAAGAAACGAAACCATTACGTCTTCACGCGGAAATGCCCGAAACTGCCTATAGCTGCCAACCCGCGCCGGCAGCGAAGGTGCTCCCAGCTTTTGCTGGCACCAAAGAATTGCGAGCTGAAATCCGGCATCGATGATCAGCGGATCGGCAATCCAGGCCGAGCGCAGTGAATCAGAAGTCCACTTCGACGGGTCGGGTGCGGGTTTCACACGGGCCGTAATGCCATGCGGAGAAATGCCCAGCACCTCTTGAATTCCGCGAAAGTGATCGCCATGAAAAAGCACGTCATTATAAGCCGATTCCACCGAACGCTCGTAAGCCCCGTCGATCAAACCGTCCGAGGCACGTGGGTCTGGTGCAGCCGGCATCTGCGAGGTGAGCACCGCGGTTGCCCGCGCGTGGGCCGCTTTGCCGTTTCCACTTCGCAGCTCGACGCTCAGCTCGTAAAAGCCACCAACCGCCTGCGCCGGGGTGGCGAGCACGGATACGTCAACGGTGTCTGTTTCAAAGGTTAACCCACGCAACACGCGCAGGTCTTTAAAACCATGAAAGTGCAACCCGGGATTGCCGTGCAGTGCTGCATGCGCCAGCCACTCCATGATCATCGCCAGCGGAAGTACCGGACGCCCTGCCAAAACGTGCGACATTAAAAATGGATTGCGCGCCACCTGCACCGTGCGTTCAAATGCGACGGACAGCTCTGCACCCACGCTACGTGCTGCCACATTTGTCTTCGTCACGGCCAGCTGAGCCGAAGCAGCTACGGGGCCGCCCACGATCACCTCGATCGGACTGCCCGGTGCGGCGGAAAGTTCGGTTACAAACGCTTCAGCGCCCGCAAGCAACGGAATCAAAGGCACGCCTTCTTTTGCGAACTCACGACTCAAACCCGGTCCCACCATTCCACCGTCCCACGGACCCCAGTTGATCGAAACCACGCGGCAGGCCGGACGGCGCTGCGACTCACGACGCGCAACCTTGTTGAGCACCTCGTTGGCCATGGCATAGTCCACCTGACCACGCCGCCCCAGGCGTCCACTGATTGACGAGAAGAGCGCAAGATAGCGCAGCTCATCGCCCGCCGTCGCTTCGAGCAGAATTCTTAAACCAGCAATCTTGGTGTCGACCACGGCTTCGAACTGCTCGAGCGTTTTGTCTTCGATCAGCTTGTCTTCAAGCAAGCCCGCGCCGTGCACCAGCCCGCGAATCGGGCCAATTGTCCCACGCACCTCGTTCAATATCGTCGTCAGGCCAGCCTCATCACGCATATCGGCCGAACGGTACAGCACACGCGCATGCTCGCCAATTTTGGCCAGCGTCTGCGTGATTTCGCGGTTAGCTGCTATTTTTTTGAAAGCCGCGCCAATAGCCCGGGGATTTGGCTTTTCACCCCGGCTGGCCACGTCTGCGGCCAGCGCCTTTTTAATTTCCGCTTCGGTTTCGATTCCGGCCAGCCAGACGGGTTCCGGCTCTGGCGCCAGAGAGCGCCCAATCAGCACGAGCGTCGGATGCGCCGCCTTGGCCAGCGCCAGCGCCGCCTGGGCCGTCACGCCACGAGCGCCACCGGTAACAACAATCACGTCGGTAGCGGCCAGGTTAAACACCCCTCTTTCAAGAGAAGCTTCGACCAGCTCAAGGCCAAGCCGAACACCGGCACTCAGGCCGATCTCCAGGGGCTGCGCAACCGCAAGCTCGCGAATCACCGCCAAAGCCACTTCGCGCACATCCCAATCGGCGGCGGCATCTAGCGCGCGCGCACGAACTTCGGGCCACTCGGCGGCCACCGTCTTGGTCAGTCCAGCGAGCCCACCCTGCAACGGATCCACGGCCTGATCAAGCTTGTCCTGTGACGCAAAACTGCCGTCGAGGCGTGACAGCGTGGCAAGTACAGCGCCGCCCTTGCGAGCGGCCGCACGAAGGTCGGCACCCACTGTTTTTACGAGCTGAAACGCATTTTTCAAAAATAGCTCAGACGAAACTGGCCACGCCGCACCCTGCACCGCTGCAGCCGGAGCCAGCAGTATCAAACCGGCCACCGGCGCCTGCCGTGAAGCAAGAGGTGAGTCGCACGCGATAACCCGCGCCGCAATTTTACGGGCGCCAAGCTGCCGCACAATTTCCTGAGCCAGGGGCGTGCCGTTTTCGGTAACCAGAACTTCATGGCCTGCCGCGATTGCAATTGTGGCATCGCCAAGTACTGGAAGAGCCAACGGCCTCAGTACGCGACGATCCAGAAACACTGCATCAGATAAGCTTGCCATAACCGGCGCAGCCGTTGCGGCCACGGGCTTAAGCGGCGGCGCAACCGCCGCAACCGTATCGGCCTTGGACGCAATAAAGCTGACGATCTGACGTAGCGTACGCAGACCGCCCAGGTGCTCGGGGTCCACGCTTGGTGCTTCGGGAATACGCTCACGAATGCCTGCTAAAATTTCAACCCGCTTGATGGAATCAATGCCCAGGTCGGATTCCAGATCCATATCCAGCTGCAACGTTTCGGCGGGATAGCCGGTTTTTTCAGAAACCACGATCAACAATACTCGTTCCAGATTGGCGCTGTCGAGCTGCGACGAAGAACCTGCAACACTCGAAGCCGACGCGGCAGGTGCTGCTACTACGGCTTCCGCGCGATCGCTGATAAAGGTGACAATCTGACGAAGAGTTCTCAGGCCGCCCAGATGCTCGGGATCCACGCTGGGTGCCGAAGGAATTCGTTCACGAATCCCAGCCAGAATCTCGACGCGCTTGATGGAGTCAATGCCCAGATCGGATTCCAAATCCATGTCGAGCTGAAGCGTCTCAGAGGGGTATCCCGTCTTTTCAGAAACCACTTGAAGTAAAACCTGCTCCAAGTTGGAGCGGCTAAACGATCCAGTGCCCGGTACTGAAGCAGCTACCGGTACCGAAACAGTCGCCTGAACACCGGCCGTCGCGCGTTCCGAAATAAAACTCACGATCTGACGAAGTGTCCTCAGCCCTCCAAGATGTTCCGGATCCACACTTGGCGCCGAAGGAATACGCTCGCGAATACCGGCTAAAATCTCAACGCGCTTGATGGAATCGATTCCCAGATCTGACTCAAGATCCATATCCAGCTGCAAGGTCTCGCTCGGATACCCGGTCTTCTCTGATACCACCGCAAGCAATACGCGCTCAAGATTTGCGCTATCGAACGCGCTCGTCACGCGAGCGGGTGCAGCGGCAACCGGAGCCACGGTTTGAGCCACAAGCTGTGGCGATACTTGCGCGACGACCGGCGCCACCGGCAAGGCAGCGACGTACGAACGGGGCATGGTCAAACTCTGGCTCTGCTGCTCAAACAATGTTTGATACGCGCGTTGAGCCGCTTCCTGTCCTTCCAAAAACTGCTTGTGAAGCGCCGCCGTCTGCTGATGCAGCGCCTGCAACGCCTTTAAACTTTCCTGCGCGGAAGACAAAGCCCCGGGCGAATAGCCAGGCAGCAACGCGGGCGTCGCTGGCACAGCAGAAGTGTGCAAGACCGCAGCCGGTGCCGGCACTGCGATGCGCGCGACAGCAGCACTAGCCGCTATTGGTAACGAAACAGGAAGCGTAGCCGGAGTTACCGCAGGCTTTACCTTCGCAACACTGCTGCGATGATTTGCTCCCGAAAGCATCACCGTCATCTTCGGCTCGGGCGCGACAAGCTGGTGCTCGTCAACCTTCTCCCAAAGCTCAAGCTTCACCGCATGGCCCTGCGCTGCAAACTGCGCCAGGGTACGCGCCAGATCAGCCTGCGCCGAACGACGACCAGCGGACGAATCCACGCTCAACGCCTGATGGGGCCGTCCGGCAAGAATTGCGGCGACCAGGCCGGTAAGCGTCGACTTCGGACCAACTTCGATAAAACAACGAACGCCGTCGCGATAAAGATTTTCGATCATGCCCGAAAAATCGACCGGCTCGGCCAGCTGCTGCGCCAGCAGCGAAGAGGCATCGGCGGCGTCGGCCGGATAGACATCCGCGGTCGTATTGGAATAAACTGGAATGCGGCCGGTTGTAAATTTAACACCACTGACTTCCAGGGCAAACGGCTTGGCGGCATGAGCAACCAGTGGGCTGTGAAATGCCGCCGCAACGGTCAGCTCCTTTGCAGTCAAGCCAGCCACGCGGCAAGCCGCGATGGCTCGAGCGATTTCGGCTTTGCTGCCCGAAAGCACACCCTGCGTTGGCCCATTGCGATTGGCCAGCACGAGGTCAAGCTTTTCGGCGACCAGGAATTTTTCGATTTCAGCCAGCGGCGCGCGCACCGCGAGCATGGAGCCCGTGTCGCCCGCGACAGTACCAGCTTCGGCCATGAGCTTGCCACGCAAGCGCGCAAGCTGATGCAAAGACGCAGCATCAATGCGGCCCGCAGCACAAAGTGCGACAAGCTCGCCAAAGCTGTGACCTGCGACAGCATCGGCCGCAACGCCAAACTGCTCAAGCACGCGCAGCCACGCCACACTCAGGGCACCAAGCGCGGGCTGTGCCACGTCGGTTGCGGTAAGCGACGAGCGCTGGTGGCGTCGCACATCTTCACTAAAAGTTTGCTGTGGAAAAATCTTGTCTGACAAGCGCAAGCCGTCGGCAAGCAGTGTCTCGTTCGCCTGCTCGAGCGCACGCTGCGCCTCGGGAAACGTGCAAACCAGCTCGCGGCCCATGGCCACGTACTGCGAGCCCTGACCCGGAAAAATAAATGCGGTTTTGCCCGCAACCGCGCCAACGCCGTAATAAACGCCATCGGGCAGCTCCCACGCCTTACCCGACTCCCGCTCAAGCGCCACACTGGCCTGCTCGATTTTTTTCGCAAGCTCGGCCGAAGAATCCAACGTAAACACCAGGCGGTGCGCATCGCTGGCGCGAAACGCCTTGCGGGCTGCCATCGCCTTGCGCGCAAGCTGCTCGTGGGTCAGGCCACTGGCCGCCGCAGTCTTCCAGGCGGCGAGCAGACTTTTCAGCTCGGTGCCTGATGCCGCCGACAGCGCGACGATTTCCGTGGAGCCATCCCAGGAAATTTCCATTTTTTCAGGACGGTACTCTTCAAGCACCGCATGAAAATTACTGCCACCAAAACCAAACGCGCTTACCGCCGCACGACGTGGGTGCTGCGCCTGCGCGGCCCAGGGGCGCGCTTCGGTATTCAGATAAAAAGGCGAGTTCTCCAAACCCAGCTTGGCACTCGGCGTTTTCACCTTGATGGTGGGCGGTAAAACTTTATGATGCAGGGCCAGCGCCGCCTTCATGAGGCCGGCAGCTCCAGCCGCGGCTTTAGTGTGACCAATTTGCGACTTCACCGAGCCCAGGGCGCACCAGGCAGGCCCACCGCCGGCATCGCCATAAACCATCTTGAGAGATTCTATTTCGGCCGCGTCGCCCGCCTTTGTGCCCGTACCGTGCGCTTCGACAAGCTCAACGGTGTCCGGTGCAAATCCGGCGTTCGCATAAGCCGCACGCAACGCCTTGGCCTGCCCCTCTGAGCGTGGTGCATAGATGCTCTTGGAACGACCATCGCTGGACGTACCCATACCGCGAATGACGCTGTAAATCCGGTCGCCGTCCCGCTCGGCATCAGCCAGACGTTTGAGCACAAGCATGCCGATGCCTTCACCCAAAATCGTACCGTCAGCAGCTTCGTCAAATGGACGCGCATCGCCCGTAGGCGAAAGTGCGGGGGTCTTGCTGAAACACATGTACATGAAAATATCGTTAAAGGTATCCACGCCACCTGTAACCACCATGTCCGAACGTCCGTCGGCCAACTCAAGAATCGCCAGATGCGTGGCGCTAAGCGAGCTGGCGCAGGCAGCATCGACTACACAGTTGGTGCCACCCAGATTCAGCCGATTGGCGATTCGACCGGCAACTACGTTTCCGAGCAAGCCCGGAAATGAATTTTCCTGCCAGGGCACATAGCCAGCTGAAATACGCTCGACCACTTCCTGAGCTTTTTCTTTTGGGATGCCGGCGTCATGCAAGGCCTTGCGCCAGATTGGATGGCCCAGCCGCGCGCCCAGTGGAATGACCAGCTCAAGCGTGCCGGTCACACCCAGCACGACGCTTACTTTGTCGCGATCAAACTCGCGGGTTTCACCATAGCCCGCGTCTTCCAACGCTGCCTTGGCTACCACCAGCCCCAGGAGCTGCGAGGTGTCGGTCGCTTCGAGCGCCGAGGGTGGAACGCCGAAAGCCAGCGGATCAAACGCGTAGGGCGAAAGAAAACCACCACGCCGGCTGTAGGTGTGATCGGGCGAAGCTGGGTCTTTGTCAAAATACTCATCGGCCGACCAGTGCGAAGCGGGCACCTCGGTAATGGCATCAACGCCGTTGCGGATGTTGCGCCAGTAGTCGCGCAGGCTCTGGGCCTTGGGGAACAGCGAGCCCATCCCGATAATAGCAATCGGCGTGTTCATCAATTCATCCTTTCATGGAGCTGAGGTAGTTCGACGGGCAAAACGCGGCAAAGCTGGTGCCCCGCCACGTCCTGCGAGCGCAAGGCTGCAATTCTGGCCAGCACGGCCGCGCCATACATGATGTTCAGGGCGACCGGCACCACCGAGCGCGCTTTGGCAGGCTCAAGGAAAGAGCCCTTTACCCATTCGTTAAAAGCGCCCATCGCGGGGCCGCACCAGATCTGAAAGTCGATTTTGCGGCTGTCATCGCCCGCAATCGCCCAGCGCGACGTCTGGCCAAGATATGACCTGAATACCAACGCCATCTTGTGTTTGGGATCGCG
Organism: candidate division WWE3 bacterium; assembly: GCA_038231515.1. Taxonomy (GTDB): domain Bacteria; phylum Bdellovibrionota; class UBA1018; order UBA1018; family UBA923; genus JACQAX01. The sequence continues at coordinate 31,002 of JBBRLF010000008.1, read as the reverse complement.
CTCGGCTTTTTCAATCTGCGCGCGGTCGCGCAGCTCGAAATACGAACGTGTTTTGGCCCAGGCCTCTTCGAGAGTTGTACGGAAAAAATCCCGCTCCAGACTCTGGCGCACGGGCGCCGGAATGGCCTCGAGGCTCGCGTACTCGCGATACATGTCATACAGCTTGCGGCCGCGCATGGCGAACATCGTGCCGTGTTTCAAAACCTGCACCTTCACGCCCATCTCAAACATATCAGCTGCAGGCGCCATCACCACGTCGGCCTGGCCAGACTGCGCGAGCATTTCTTTTACCTGGGGCGATATTCCCGCCTCGACGCAAGACTGATTTATCGAGCCCGTCAGCACGTAGGCCGCGCCCATGGCAAACGCCGCGGCAGCCGAAGCTGGTGTCGCGATGCCGCCAGCAGCGCCAATTCGCGGCGCACGCGCATAACGATACTGCGCCTGAATCTCATCACGCAGCGCCAGCATCGTGGGAATCAGCGTGATGGCAGGCCGATTGTCGGTGTGGCCACCCGAATCGGCTTCGGCGGTAAGGTCTTCGGCAAGAGGCAGCTGCGCGGCGAGCTGCGCCTGTTCGGCCGTCAATGAGCCGTCGGCAACCAGCAGCTTCAGAAAGCGCTCGGGTGCCGGCGAAAGAAATTTGCGGGCCACCTCGACGCGCGAAACTTTGGCGATGAGCTGATTGGGCGCCACCACCTCGCCAGTCGAGCTGCGATGAATTCCAGCGGTACGATAACGCACTACTGGAAGCGTAAGATCAAGGTACGCCGACGCACACACCAGTCGCACGCGGTGCTTGAGATAGAGCTCGACAATCTCGGCTTCAAGCGCGGGCTCGCTGGGGCTGTGAATGAGATTGAAGCCGTAGGGTCGATTACCCAGGGTTTTTTGAATTCTGATAATCGCGGCTTCGACCTGCGCCGGCGAAAGTCCGGCTGCACCGAAAAAACCCAGCATGCCGGCCAGCCCCATCGCCTCGACAATCTCAGCGGACGCAATGCCGTTGGCCATCTCGCCGGCGATGTAAGCATAACGCACGCCATGCGCGGCTCGAAAAGCCGCATCGCCAAGCTGCTCGGGCCGCAGCGCGGGAATAAAAGCGCGAATCGCAAAAGTATCTGCGCTGGCTTCAACGTTAGCGCCAAGCGTCGCAGTGCCACCACACCCAACAGCCAACTCCGGACCACCCGCAACCGGATCAAGCACGTAGAACGGCTCAGCGACGTGTTGCAGAGCACGTTCGAGCGCATCAGCTCCGATCCCCGGCGGAGTTCCGTTGGCGTTCCAGTACCCCAGAATCCGGCGCGTGTGAGTTGGAGTGTTGATAACGATTTCCCCTGGATTATGTGCTCTGAGCGACAACCCAAAAAACGACTTTCGAGGAGAAATGTCAAGCTATGGTGGCCGATCTACGGCGTTTACGAGACGCTACGCGTCATAGACTTTGGGGGCCACAGTGCCCAGATTCAGACTTCGCGATGGCAGGTCGGCTTCGCGGCGCGCTTAACGCTTCCCGATACGGGTGAAGCCGAAAAGTTCCTTCCAGTTTTTTGCCACCAGCAGACGTGAGGAGCTGGAAATCAGATCTGGCATTACACGATAAAGCTTGATGAACAGCTTGCCGCTGGCCGTGGGATGAATTTCGACGTGGCCTTTTGTTATGCCCTCTACGATTTCGCGCGCCACCGTGTCGGGCTCGCTGACCATGAAGCGCAGCCAGTCTGGAAAGCTGAAGCCCCCACCTGACGCCATGATTTTCGTTTTCACAAAACCCGGCGCCACCAGAATGAGCTGCAGGGGTGAGTGCGTCAGCTCCAGCTCCTGGCGCAGCCCGCGCGTGAAGCCCACCACCGCATGCTTTGAAGCCGTGTAGGCCGTCATGAAAGGCGCGGGCACGATGCCGGCAACAGAAGCCATATTCACAATCGTCCCCCGCACGGGCTCTTTCATCACCGACAACGCCGCGCGCGTGCCGTTGACGACGCCTTCGAAATTCACCGCCATCACCCGGCGAAAGGCATCAGGCGCCACCTCTTCAAAGGCCCCCAGCGACTGAATACCGGCGTTGTTAATCCAGATCGTCGGCTTGCCCACCTCGCGGGCAATTCGCTGCGCGACATCCAGCAGCTGGGCGCCGTCGGCCACATTCACATCAATTCCCAGACACTGCAAAGTTTTTAAACCGTCACGATCCACGTCCAGTGCGACAACCGTGGCGCCCCGCTCAAGGTACAGATTCGCGATCTCGTGTCCGATACCGGCAGCCGCCCCCGTAATCACGACAATGTCCTTGGTCTGACCGCGTGCGCGCGTGCTCATGCCGACCTCATATGCGGCACATCGTCGTCAAGCCAGTAGGCCCGGCCGCCCTCTTCGACCACAAGAATCTCTTCGAACTTCGCGCCGAAACCATGCGCGCCCAGATGCGGCTCCACGGCCCACAGCCCCGCCTTCTTACAGACGCTCTTCGGGCCCAGCAGCTCGGGCTTGATTCCGCGCGATAAAATCGACCAGTACGCATGCAGACTGAAAGGAATTGTCAGGCCCGGCCAGTTGCTCAGCGGCACGTGATGCACCTGATGCGCGAGCACCGAAAATGGATACTGCTCGTGGCAGTTGTCGTAGCCGGCGGCCTTAAGATCCAGATCAACCTTCTGCCAGATCTCGTCGGTCTGCAGCTTGGACTCAAAAAGTTTGGGCAGCTGCACGCGAAACTCGCGCAGCAGCTGCATGGCCCGGTCAAGCTGCGCGTTGGGCGTGAGCGAAAAAGTGTAGCCGATGTCTGACGTAAAACCGTTCAGAATGGGTGCCGTGTCGAGAATCACGACGTCGTCGGCGCGCAGCCGCCGCTCGGAAGGCAGAAAATTCAGGTAGTTCGAGAAATTCTGGAAACGCGAACGTTCGCCGAACCAGGCAAACGATTTGTGAAAAAATGTTTTAACGCCAAAGTCGCGCAGATAGGTGTCCATGAGCCTGGCCGTTTGCTTCTCGGTCCAGCCCTCTTTGAGCTCGGCCTTGATGGCAAGCGCGCAGTCGTACGAAAGCCGCTGGGATTTTTTAAACAGCTCCAAATTATCCCGATTGCCCATCAAAGCTTCTCCTTGAAAAAACGATTCACCAGCGCGTTCACGCGTGCCGCTTCGTGATGATGCACCCAATGATTGCCCTCAATCACCCGCACCGTCACGGCGGTGGCCAGGCGGCCCAGCTCGGCCATTGACGGCACCTCCAGAAACGCGTCGTCCTTAGACCATACCACGAGAACCGGGCACGTGACGGGAGTGTCGTTTTGTTTCAACACCTCGGGAATCGCCCGCGCGGCCTCGCGGTACTGGTTCAAAAATGGCGTGATGCTTACCGGGGTATCCGTGGGCATGCCGGTTTTTTTCTGAGCTCGCGCAATCAGCAACGGCTCCCAGCGCGCCAGCCAGGCCTCGGGCAGCAGGGGAAGTTGAAACAAGGCGATGTACCAGCTCTTGAGCAGCTGGCGCGGCTGGCTCAGGCGCCGGGCCATCTGCGAAAGGTCGGGTGCATTCAAAAGCACCAGGGCCGCGAGCCGGCTGCCCAGCAGTCGCGCAAGTTTCCAGGCGTGAATTCCGCCGATGTCGTGTCCGACGACGATCACCTTCCGATGTCCGTCGGGATCTACCGAACGCAGAATTTCAAGATGATCCAGCGCTATCGCGTCCAGGCCGTAGCGTTGGCGATCTTGCGCCGGTGCGCTGCCCCCGATGCCACGGGCATAGGGTGCCAGCACCGTGTAGCCCTGAGCGTGAAAATAGTCCAACTGCGGCTGCCAGATTTCGGGGCTGTCGGGACAGCCGTGCAGAAACAGCAGCAGCGTGCTCTCGTCCGCCGAATTTTCCTGCAGCCACGCGGTGGCCCGCCCCCGAATCACCTTGGCTTCCACCATGCTAGTAGTCCACCAGGGGCGCCGGCGACGGCGCGGGAAACGGAATGCTTATCGAGCCCATCTTCTTCGCAAAGCGCATGAACTTTCGATGGTGATTCGGATTCACCAGCGAGCTGACATAGGGCGCGCTGGTGAAAAACTTCCAGAACGTGCGCACCTTGGGCTGTTTTTCCAATATTTCCTGCATGCGCGCCAGCGCGGTGTAGATGGGATGCTTGCCCGCCAGCTTTTTCAGCGCCCGCGTGCGGCCCAGCGCCTGCGCTGTCCAGAGCGTTTGCACGATCTGCGAAATCATCAGATCGCCCTTGAGATGCAGATAATCACGAGGGCTCGAGGCCCGGGTCATCAGCAGCTCCAGCATCAGATAAGGAAACGAGGCATGGCGGGCTTCTTCTTCAAAGTGCTTGCGATGCAGGTCGAAGTACAAGGGTTCGATATTTTTTTTGAAGGGCGCCAGCGCGTTGTAAAGCAGCAGAAATTCCTGCTCCACCTCGGCCACGATCCACCAGAAGGCGTAGCCACCGCTTTCGAGATTTTTTCGCAAATACCATTCGGTCTTCGTGCGCTCCACCTGCGGTAGCACGGTTTTCAGATCTTCGAGGTCCACGCCCGTGGCGTGGGCGAATTTCGTCATATAGCGCCGAAACGCCTCGGAGTGTTTGGTCTCCTCGACAAAAAAATGCTCGCCCAGCTCGGTGAACTCCGGGCTCACCGGAAAACGCCGCAGCACATCGCCAAAGGCTTCTTTCCGCAGCCGCACCAGACACTCCTCCATCTCACAGATCGAAGCGGCGATAATCAGCCCCATGATCTGCGACACGGCCAGCCGCTCTTCGCGCGAGGCCCCCGGAAAAAAAAGCGCGCCCTCATCAAGTGCCACCAGCGGCTTGGCGAGGTCGATAGGAGTACTCCAGTCTATCGACTCCTCCAAACTCCAGCCGTATTCACGCTGCATCTTCAGCAGATCAGAAAGCGCGGCTTCGTCGTAGAGGGAAACAGTTCTCATGCTCCCTGATTATACATGATTTCGGAAAAAATCGGTCATCAGCTCATTCACGCGCTTGGGCTCTTCGTGCTGCACCCAATGGGTTGCGCCCTCGATGATTTCAAGCCGGCCGTCGTCACAAAAGTCAATGCTTGGCTGAGCCATCTCGCGGCCCAGAAACTTATCGCCGGCGCCCCAGATCAGCAGGGTAGGCACCGTGATTCTGGGGCTCGGAAGTCGTGGTGCGGGTTTGCGCACTGCTGCCCGGTACCAGTTGACCATCGAGCGCATAGCCGCGGGCTGCGACCAGGCCCGTTGATACTCAGCCATATCCGCGCTGGAAAAAGTTCCCGGCCGGCTCGTATTCAGCAGCGAGCCCGCAATCATCTTGAAGTTCGCTGCCCGCAGGGCCTGCTCGGGCAAAAAAGGCAGCTGAAAGAAAAAAATGTACCAGCTCTTTCTGAGCTGTCTGAAGTTATGGCGCAGATTGCGCTGCATAACCACGTGGTGCGGAATATTCAGAATACAAAGTCGTTCGACGTGCTCGGGATAACGGTTCGCTGTCCACCACGCCACCGCGCCACCCCAGTCATGGCCCACGAGCATCGCCTTCTTGCGCCCCAGCGCCTCAATCAGGTCGACCACGTCTTTTGAAAGATGGTTCAGGCCATAAGCACTGACCGCGTTGGGCTTGTCACTCAGGTTGTAGCCGCGCTGATCGGGCACCACCACGCGAAACCCATGATCGGCAAGGTAATCAATCTGCTTGCGCCAGCCATACCAGAACTCCGGAAAGCCATGTAACAGAACCACCAATGGCCCGTCTTCGGGCCCCGCCTCAACGACATGCAAAGTTGTACCGGAAGTCTTGATTCGTGATTCGCGAATGGATGCTAGCATGGGTACAATGAACCACAGGCGTGGCAAAGAGAACAGCCGGGAACCCCATGCACATTAACCGATGATTAAAAAATTATTTGTACTCGTTCTCTTATCGGCAGTGGCGCTTTTCGTCTTCCAAAACTTCAAGGTGGACGATCGCACGCAAATTCGAACCAAGCTCAACTCCATGGTTGATCTGGCCTCGGTGTACCGGGCAATGTCCGTGCTCGAAGTGGGAAGCCGGGCGCAGACAGTCAGCGAGTACTTCGCCCCCAAGGCGGTAATCGAAATAGCGCAAGCCGGCGCGGGCAAACGGCGCATCGAAGGCCGCAAAGAAATTCATGACTCCGTAATTACGCTCAGCGCCCGCACCAAGCCCATTGAGCTGCGCCTGCTGGACGTTAAAATCAATATCGCCCCCGGTAAGACTCATGCCGCCGCCGAAACAAGTCTTCAAGTTCGCGAGGCCGGCGCCGAGCACGTCGACGTTTTCGAGTTCAAGTTCAACTTTGAGAAGTTCGACAAGGAATGGCTGATCACCAGCGTCGAAACCCTGGAAACTCCAAATCAAAAGTAACTTGAGTCTGCCAGGTCAGCTGCTACACTCGAGCAACATGAGCTGGGGTTTTTTTCTAATTTGTGCTGCCACCAGCGCCCTGGCTTCGCCGGCCGGGCAGATCGATTCCGTAACGGGCAGCCCCAACGTCGCCATCGAGACCCAAGGGGTGGCCCGTACCGTTGCAAAGGGCGCCGACATTTTCGAAAACGACCGAATCACCACCACTGTTGACCAGACCGTGGTGCTGCTGATGCAGGAAAAAACACAGGTCATAATCGGTCCCTCGTCCCAGCTGCTGATTGAGCATTTCGTAAACGGAGGCCCACACCGGACTACTTTGGATCTGATGTATGGCCTGATGCGTACCTGGGTCCGCAAAAAGATCGGCGATGACGATTCTTTTATCGTAAAAACACCGGACGGCGTGATGGGCGTGCGCGGCACGAACTTCATTACAGAAGTGCGGCGATCACAAGATACAACCGTGCACACCCTCGAAGGCCGGGTCGTGCTGGCCAGCACGGCGGCGGGCCTCACTGACCCCGCCCAGTCCGTGGTTGTCGGCGCGGGCCAAACCAGCTCGATTCGAGCCGGCGCAGCCCTGCCAACGCCGGTACAATCCTATGACCCGCGTGAATATCGAGACAATCTTAACAAACGCGCCCCCCAGTTCGAAAACGCCATAAATCCAGCCCAGGCCGGAATACCGCCTTCACTGAACTTTCCGAATGGCCTGGCGAAACCCAAGAAAAAGTAGCTCAGCTTGTTACAATTCTAATTGACTGACTGCGCAGTATTTTTTATACCCTGCGTCACACATGACATCACCCCAAAGAAGTATCCTGATCGTCGAGGATTCCGAGCCTATTCGGACCACTTTTCGACTTGCCCTGGAATGGGAAGGCTATGAAGTCTTTACCGCTCAAAATGGCGAAGAAGCGCTGACTCTTTTGCGCGTTATTCCCGCCCCGGGACTAATTTTGCTCGACCTCTCGATGCCCGTCATGGATGGCGAGGAATTTCTGTCGCATCGCTTTACCAACAACTCGGTGGCAAATATTCCGACCGTGGTGCTTACCGCGGCGGGGAATCCCACGGCAATAGCCGGTGCCGAAAAAGTGGTTTCCAAGCCCATCGAGCTGGGCGCCTTGCTCGATATGGCTGCAAGTTATTGCAGGGTGCCGCAGTGAAAGGACGATTTGCTAAGAGCAAATTAGATTCAATCGACCTGCACCAGCTCCTGGTCGACCTTGAGCTGCAACAGACCGAGCTTGAGGCCCAAAATACCGAATTCCGGCAAACCCAGCAGCGGCTTGAAGAGTCACATAACTGCTACGCTGAGCTTTATGATTTCGCACCCGTGGCGTACCTCAGTCTGGATAGCCAGGGCTGTATCCGAAGACATAATCAACTCACAGTCGTGTTGCTCGGCCGCCAAGGCGTCAGCCTCGTCGGAATGCCACTTGCGTCATTAATTACGCCGGGTTCCATGCCGCCATTCTTCGAGCATCTTCGCCAATTAAAATTGGGCCGCCATCAAGTGGTTAGCGAACTCGCGCTCACCATCAAAAACCGGCCCCAGACTTGGGTACGACTTACGAGTGTGCCTTCCATGGTTGATTCCACATCAGGCGCCTATGGCCGAATCTATCACTCTGCTCTTATCGACGTCACTGAACAGAAGACGCTGGAAGACGAACGTATGGCCTCGCTTTATCGCGAAACTGCCGCGCGGGCCGAAGCAGAGTCGCTGAATCGCGCCAAAGATGAGTTTTTAGCTACGGTGTCGCATGAGCTGCGCACCCCCATTCAGTCGGTATTGATGTGGTCGCAGCTGCTGCAAACCCGCAAGCTCAAAGACGCCGACGTGAATATCGGACTTGCCACCATTGAGCAAAGCGTACGCACCCAGTCGCGACTCATCGAATCGTTGCTGGACGTTTCCAGGTTGATGCTGGGTAAGCTCGACCTCGAGTTAACGCCACTTGATCTTGGCACTTGCTTGCAATCAGCCTTTGATGCCGCGCGGCCCGCAGCCGAAGCCAAGCTTTTGCGAATCGCTATCGACCTTGGCTCCGCCCCAGTCCGAATAACCGGTGACGGAATTCGCCTGCAGCAAATCTTCGGCAATCTACTTACGAATTCCATCAAATTCACCGATGCTGGTGGCTTGATTCAGATCGCCATGAAAATCATCGACTCCGAGGCCCAGATTACTTTTACAGACACCGGCATCGGAATTTCAAAGTCAGATCTGCCGCTCATCTTTGAACGCTTCGCCTGTAGCAACGACTGCGCACGCCGGGGTCTGGGTCTGGGCCTGACGGTTGCACGCGACCTGGTAGGACTGCACGGCGGTACTATTTCAGCTACCAGTGCCGGTGCCGGCAAGGGCGCTACGGTCACCGTAGCCCTTCCACTCGCAAGCTAAGTCTTTGCCCCTTCGACATCGAGCAGAATGATAATGGCCCCGTCGATTCGATTATCGCTGGTACGATAGGGGCGCACTCGCAAAAGATAGGAGCGTCCTTCGTTATCCCGCACGGTACGTTCCTGGGTGGTGAAGGTCTCAATCGTTTCGATGATCAGCTTGTCGAGTCCTGGAACGTCGATCTTCGGCTTGATGTCGGTAATCGGCCGCCCGATATCGCTGGCAATCAGATTGAAAAGCTTTTCCGCCATAGGGGTAAAGCGCCGCAAGCGCAGGTCATTGCCCACCATGATAATGGGTAGATTTACGCTGGCCAGCAGATTCGTCAGATCGTTGTTGACCTGAGTCAGCTCGAAGATACGGTTGGACAGCTCTTCATTTACGGTCGTCAGCTCTTCATTGCTCGACTGCAGCTCTTCTTTGGCAGTCTCGAGCTCTTCGTTGGTGCTCTGCAGCTCTTCATTGCTCGAAAGAATCTCTTCATTGGCCGACTGCAGCTCTTCATTTGCCGTTTCGATATCCTGAATAATGGATTGAAGATATTCACGATTGGCGGCCAGCTCCTGCTCAAGGCGGACCGTATTGGCCGCTACATTCCTTCGGCTCGGCTTTTCTTTTTTGCTGGCTTTGAGCTTACGTTCGCCACCACCGACATTTTTGAAGAGAACAAGATAGTGGTGAGCCTCTGCGACTTCAACGGGAGCAACTTCGAGATCGAATTGAATGGCCACGCCGGCTTTTTTCAGAGTAAGCCGTTCCTGAGTCACTGGCTGTCTGGTTTTCACCGCTTTTGCAAGCAACGCCCGTAGCTCCAGCGCAACTCCGTCACTCGCCATTCTTACGACATTGAGGCTCGCGGTGCCGGGCGCGGCGCGAAGAAAAGGACTGGTGTCGCCGCGGAACTGCACGATGTTAAAAGCCTCGTCAACCAGTACGCCCACCGGACTGATTTTTTCGAGCAGCACGCGATCAATCTCGCGCTGAAGATCCACGCTGCCGCGTTGGGCTGCACTCGACTTAAAAACCGCGGATGTCCTGGCTAGATGCAGAGGTACTGAGCCAAGAATGGCTGGGGCCAGATGGGAATGCCCTGTTTTTCTTATAAAAATCTTATTCTTTTTGTCAATCAGGCTGAAATGTTCCGCACTGGAGCCGATGCTTTCGGAGCTGCCTAACATCAGATAGCCGCGCGGGGCGAGCGCATAATGAAAGGTCGTCATCACGCGCTTTTGTAGCGGTGAGTTGAGATAAATCAATAAATTGCGGCAGCAGATCAGATCCACCCTCGAAAATGGCGGGTCGCGCGTCACATCATGGGCCGCAAAAATGCAGACGTCACGAATGGAACGGTTGACGGTATAACCCGATCCGGATTTGACGAAAAAACGCCGCAGCAGCTCAGGTGAAACGTCAGCGACGATGGCATCACTATAAATCCCCGAACGGGCGCGCTCAATGGCCTGCTCGCTCAGGTCGGTGGCAAAAATTTGCAAGGGAAAATCCAGAGAAAGCTCCATCATGGCGTCGATGAGACAGATCGCCACGGAGTAAGCCTCTTCGCCAGTCGAACAGCCTGCAACCCAGATGCGCAACGGATTTCCCGGCGGGCGCTTCTTGAGCAGCTGCGGAAATACTTTTTCCTTCAGGGCGGCAAACGACTCCGGATCGCGAAAAAAGTTGGTCACGTTAATCAGCAAGTCCTGGTAAAGCGCTTGCACCTCTTGCGGATCAGCCTCCAGATATTTCACGTATTCCCGCAGACTGCCAACTTTATGCAAAAGCATTCGCCGCTTGATGCGCCTTTGGATGGTAGGCGTCTTGTACTGCGAAAAATCAGCTCGGGTCGCGTTTCTCAGCAGAGTATAGATACGAAGCAGCTCAGGCTCTCCGGCCGGAAGAAACTCCTCCCCGGCCATTGTCTTTTCTGCTTTGATAATGGGATGGTCGCTGATTCGCATCAGCTCGGCCGCAAGCTGGTCCGGACTAAGCACGAAATCAACATTGCCGTCAGCTATCGCGTTTTTCGGCATCGAATCGATCTTCGCGGTCGACGGGTCCTGCACCATGCACACACCACCCTCGGCTCGAATCTGCCCCAGGCCAATCACCCCGTCGTGGTCACCACCCGACAGCACAACTCCAATCGCATTGGTTTTCATATCCTCGGCCAGGGAACGAAAAAAGAAATCGACCGGCATGTAATTGTTGCCGGACTCACTGCGTGGAATCAGCAGCAGCTAACCCTCAAAATACCCATGCTCACATTCGGCGGAATAACGAAAACACGATTGGCCTCCACCGCCATTCCCTCGGTGGCCTGCACCACGGGCATCTTCGTCGAACGCTGAAGAATCTCGGGCAGCAGACTTGCGTGATCGGGCGCCAGATGCTGGATAAAAACAAAGGCCATGCCGGTATTTGACTTCAAGCTTTTCAGTAAAGTCGTGAAGGCTTCAAGCCCACCTGCCGACGCGCCGATGCCAACAACTGGAAACAACACGTGCGGCTCCAGCGCGATATTGGCCACTCGCGCACGCAGTTTTTCTTGAAGCTGTGGAACGGTGCTGCCAGCAAGCCGCTTACCCGTGCCGAGCTTCCTGGGCGCGGGTACTTTTTTTACACTCTTTTTTGATTCTTTTTTTGCAGCAACCATCTAGTTGCCGGCCTGCAACAGCGCTTCGCAAGGAGTCAGGTCAATCGAGGCTACCGAGTCGTAGGGCCCGCCATCGGCATCTTTTCGCAGCAGCACCGCTGCCGTGCGCGTCATGACCACCGAATACATCCCGATCTGCGGCATGTCTCCCTGCATGTATTGATAAGGTTGCCAGCCATCGCGATCCTGTGTCGTAAAGCGCAGCTTGAAATGCGCAACCGGAAGACGGGTTGTCATTTCGTAATCCGTCACTGCCCGGTCGGTATCTGAATGCGGCCCGGCAAAAGAGATGAACGACTGGCCCGCCTCAAGAAAGGGCTGAATTAAATCTTTAAGACATTTCGCGGCGTGCCCTCCGGCATTGGGCAACCGCGGATTCAGGATGGAAGTTTGATCGTCCGCGTTCACGTCCGCGCAGGTAGCCGCGCAAAGGATCAGCAACATTACGGGAATAGTCTTCATGTCCTTTGAAGTAACATGGGTGATAGAATAGAGCCATGGCGGAGCCGTCTAAATTCCAGTTCATCAATTTAACCGCAGGCCCAAATTTGGAGCTGTTTGCCAATACGAACCTATCCACACTTATGCGCACCGCGCCTTTCAGCGCAACCGCCGAAGCAACGCTTGAGATCGTCGAGGGTGGCTTTCGCACCCACGTTAAAATTAAATGGGGCATGGAAGTCATTATCGTCAATCAGCTGGATGCCGAGGTCGAAAAATGCCTGCAGCGGGCGTTTGGTCGAATTCGCTCCGAACTTTCGCGCTGGCGCAAAGAGCGCATATTGAAGGCAAACCTCTCTAAAGTAGGTCCATTGGGGCCGATGCTCAAAAACCGGCGCAAGCCAGGCTGACGCACTGGACAATAGCATCAATACAGACTATATCCGCGGCCAGCATGGCACCTGGAATTTTCCTATCGTTGGTCCTCACTTTGGGTTCTGGAGCGCCTCTCTGGGCCTCTGACGCTGCCATCGAGCTCGCAATTCCTGAAACGTTTTCGGCACCTACGGCAGCGTCGCGCTGGGACGACATCCTTAGCGGGTCTGGCTCTAAAATTACGTTTGGCATCAGCCTGCGAGGCCCTTCGCCTTACACCCGCAACAACGATGCTCCGTTCATTCCTGCTTCCAACAGCAAATTATTTACGGCCGGCGCCGTGCTTGCCGACTTTGGTGCCGCCGCGGTTTTCAAAACCGAGCTGCGCTGGCAGGATGCGGTCGACGGCGACACCAGCCAGATCACCGCACTGACGATTACGGGCTCGGGTGACCCAACCTGGGGACTGTCGATCTTTGGCGAAAAACTCACGTCGCGCGCCGATGCTTTCGCAGACGCTCTTTTTTCCGCTGGAGTACGCAAAGTCCACGGTACGATTGCGGTTGTCGCCGATGATCTTCGTTGGAACACGCTCACCTATCCCAAGGGGTGGGCGGAGTGGGCGCGCACCGAATGCGGAACCGCGCAGGCCCAGGCCTTTAACTTGAATCTGAATTGTGCGACCTATGTCGTGACCGACGCGCAAAACGGCCATTGGTCACAGCCCGGCGTACCTATCGCTGTCAAGCTGGCCGTCAAAGCAGGTAAACGCACGCAGCTCGATGTCGAGGCGCTCGACGATGCCGGCAAGGTCAGCACGTCGTTTCTCATTACGGGAACTCTCAAGCCGGGGGCCAGACCTCAAACGTTCAAGCTGCCCGTGCACAATACGGCGGGCTGGCTGCAAAATTTAATCGTCGCTGCTTTGCATCGCAAGGGCATCGTCACCTCGAGCAAAGTGGTGACGCCGGGTGCAGTGCACGTGCGGATATTCACTTCGCCTGCTTTTGCCGAAATCTTCAAGCCGTTTCTCAAACACAGCATCAACATGATTGGTGAGGCATTTTTCAAAGCCCTCGGCTCGAAGTTTGGGCCGGCAAACCTTGACCTGGTCGAAGCCGCACAGGACGTGTTGCGAAATTTTGTTGGCGACCTTGGCTCAACTGCGGCCCAGAGCCTGGGCATTGAAGCCCGCCCGGGATTTTATGCAAACGAGGCAAAGATTTTCGACGGCTCGGGAATTTCGCGCGAAAGCGAGGTGACGACCTCGACGCTGATGGCGCTGCTACTTGACCTGCGTGCACGCACCGATTTTTCGATAGTCTGGAATGCCCTGCCCATCGCCGGCGTCGATGGCACGCTGCAAGGCCGAATGAAGGGCACAGCTGCCGCGGGCGTGCTGCGCGGAAAAACAGGCACCCTCAACGGCGTCTATAATCTTTCAGGCTATGTGCCGCGTCTGGCGGCCGATGGCAACGTTGCCGAGTATGTGCCGTTCGTCATGTTAACCCGTACAACCGTTGACGAAGCCGATGCCGCGCACGCGGCCGAAGACCGGCTTGGCGCCGAGCTGGCCCGGCTGATCAACAGCGGCTCAGATTCCCCGGGGATGCTGTTTGCAATAAAGCGCCCGCTTGGGGTCCATGGCCGCTGACGGCAGCTTGGTGACGGCCAGCTCTTGATGCGTGAAATCGAAAAGATCCATCATGCTGTCTGCATTGGCATCCCGGCGGGTCAGGGCCGGAAGGTTGAACTTGGTTTCGATGAACTTCAGAATTGAAGTGTGGTCGTAAGTGACATGCGAAACGTAATGGTGCTTCGCGTACGGCGACACCGCCACAAACGGCACGCGAAACCCATAATGGTCATAGTGGCCCGGCATATCCTTGGGACGAAGCGCGGGCGCGATATCATCCGGCGTACAGGCCTCCGGCGATGGCACGTGATCGTAATACCCGCCATTCTCGTCGTAGGTTAAAAACAGCGCGGTGTTGGGCCAGTAGGCGCTACTCATGAGCCCCTCGATTTTTTCGGCCACCCAGGCCTGACCTATCTGAATGTTGGAGGGCGGATGCTCGTCCTGCAGCCCCACCTCGCTGGACTCAACAAAAGAAATCTGCGGCAATTTCTTTTCGGCCAGATCGACCAGAAACTGCGAGGCCTTCGCGATCTTGTGCTGATCGCGCGCGTGAAGCGGCGCGAAGAGCTTCAGATAATCCTCTTCGGTCTGATAATATTTCCAGGTGATGTGATGCGCATCCAGCACATTGAAAATCGTCTTTTGCTTGAACTCCGCGTACGACGGCGACTCGTCGTTTCTGATATGTCCAAACGACGTGGCCGCGTAAAGAAACATTCGATTGGGATACGTCTGTGTCATGGCAGACGCAAAGTACCGGTCTGCAATGGCAAACTGATTGGCCAGCCCATAGTAGTAAGGCAGGTCTGTCTTGTCGTAGTACTCCATGGAACGCCGGCTGTTGTTGATCACGAACTGGTCGTTGCGGCCGCCGTTGGACAGGGTATGCATCGCATTCCAGCTGTGGTTGATATCGGCGGTACACAGCTTGCTTTCATGAAAAACGCGCACCGTGCCGCCGTGGCCGTTGGGGTTGGACATGGTAGGCCTGACGCCATCGACCTGCCCCTCGTAGCCCGAAACATTCAGGCTGCCAAAATAAGTGTCGAAGGAGCGATTCTCCTGCATGATGACGACGATATGATCGATCGGTATGGCCGCATTGGGAGTGCCGGCCGGCACCGCCGAATTAGGCAATGATCCCGCGGGGCGGGAACAGTCCAGCGCCTCGGCGCGAATGCAAACCAGCGATAAAGCAAGCGCAAACCAGTGTTTCACGAATGACCCCCTCACAGCCTTCAAGCTACGTCCGAACCAGTAGCTTTTCCAGCCCCGATTGGATATCAGTCAAGTATAATGAAACTGTTTTCCAAATCCAAGCGTGGGCGCAACTCTGCCGACCATCCCATGACTGCGCTTGTCATTGGCGCCCTTGGAGTTGTTTACGGCGATATCGGCACGTCGCCGCTCTATGCTCTTAAAGAATGTTTCAGCGGGCCGCATGCAGTTCTTCCGGACCAGGCCAATATCCTGGGCATTCTTTCGCTCGTCTTCTGGTCGATTACCCTTGTGGTGGTATTAAAGTATCTGACCTTCGTCATGTGCGCCAACAACAAGGGCGAGGGCGGCATCGTGGCCCTGATGGCGCTGCTCATGCAACGCTCAACGCCTGGCATACGGCCAATCAGCGTGGGCAAGGTGGTAACCGTTGGCTTGTTTGGCACCGCTCTACTGTACGGTGACGGAATCATCACGCCTGCGGTAACGGTTCTCAGCGCGGTCGAAGGCCTGGAAGTCGCCACCCCGATGTTTCATCGCTTCATTGTTCCGATCACCGTTGGAATTCTGATCGCCCTTTTTCTCTTTCAATACAAAGGCACGAATCGGCTGGGCGCCATCTTTGGCTGGGCGACGCTGGTCTGGTTCGCCAGCATCTCGCTCATCGCCATCCCCTGGATTCTCGTCAAGCCCCAGGTGCTTTTCGCGATAAATCCGCTTTTCGCGATCCGCTTCTTCATGATTCATGGTGTGCCCGGGTTTGTCGTCCTTGGCGCCGTCGTGCTGTGCATAACCGGCGCTGAAGCTTTGTACGCCGACATGGGCCACTTCGGCGCGCGGCCCATTCGAATCGCCTGGTATGCCATCGTTTTTCCGGCCCTGATTCTGAACTACTTCGGACAGGGTGCCCTGCTGCTCGACAAGGGTGCCGCGGCGGTCGGCAATCCTTTTTTCGGACTGGTTCCCCGCGAGTTCCTGTATCCCATGGTCGCCATTGCGACAGTCGCGGCCATCGTGGCCTCGCAGGCATTGATTACGGGGGCCTACTCGCTCACAAGTCAGATCATGCAGCTGGGCTTTCTGCCGCGTCTTTCCGTCGTGCATACTTCGGAACGAATGGAGGGGCAGATCTACGTGCCTCGCGTGAATACCCTGCTCATGATTGGCTGCATCTCGCTGGTCATTATTTTCAAGGAGTCGACGAATCTGGCTGCGGCATATGGATTGGCCGTGACCGGCACAATGACCATCACCACAATTCTGTTTTATCTCGTCATGCGACAGGTTTGGGAATGGCCCGCCTTGCCGGCTCTGGGTGTGGCTGGATTTTTTCTGGCCTTCGACATCGCTTTCTTTAGCGCCAATCTAGTTAAAATTCACGAAGGCGGCTGGATCCCGGTGCTCATCGCCGCATTGATCTATCTACTGATGTCGACCTGGAAACGGGGACGCGCATCGCTGTCAACCGCCATGCTTTCCCGTTCCGCGCCGTTGGCTGACTTCATGGCCAAGATTGATATCGACAAGCCTTTCCGGGTAAAGGGCACCGCGGTGTTCATGACCCCGAACGTGGATATCGCTCCCAGCGTGCTGCTGCATCACTTCAAGCACAACCAGGTGCTGCACGAAAGAATTTTGATTCTCACCGTGCAGACCAAGAAGGTGCCTTTTGTCAAATTCGAAGAACATGGACGCCTGACCGATCTGGGCAACGGCTTCTCAAAAGTCATCGCGAAATACGGCTTCATGGAGCAGCCTAGCGTTTTGGAAATTCTGGCGTGCGCCGGCATCTCGTCCGATGACATCGACGAGGGAAATGTCAGCTTTTACCTGGGACGCGAAACCCTGCTTATCTCTGGCGGTTCGAGATTGGGAAATCTTCAAAAACAGGTCTTCGCTTTTCTTTCGCGCAACGCCCAATCTGCTTCAGTTTTCTTTCGCGTACCGACTGATCACGTTATCGAGCTCGGCTCCCAGCTCGAATTATAGACGCTCGAGCCCGGCGCCCAGCGAGGCACCCATCTCGCCAAATCTGAGCAACGCTTCGGCGAGAAACCGCTCATCGGCCACGAGCTTCTTTACCGCCGAATCGCCGTCGACGTCGAGCTCACTGATCTTGTAGGTCTGTTCAAGTGGGCCTTGCTCAAGCTTCAGCAGATATTTGGAGTTCCAGCAAAAAACCGTGATCTTGCAGCTGCGATGCGGAATCTCGGCAACGACTCTCATGTCCGCAGTCATAACCGATCAGGCCACCTCAAGGCAATAGAGCCGATACGACCATTCCGGATGCGACCACTGGTCGGCCACTTCAAAACCCGAGGCAACGGCCAGCCGTTCAAACTGCGCAGGCTCGTACTTATATGAGTTCTCGGTATGGATGGACTCGCCTTGGCGAAACCTGATTTTGGCTTCTCCGACGTTCACTTCCTGCGCCTCCAGGCTGACCAGGTGCATTTCAATACGACCGAGCGCCACGTTTAGCGTCGCGTGGTGGCGAAACCTTGCCAGCTCAAACTTTCCGTTGAGCTCCTGGTTTATACGTCGCAGAAGGTTCAAATTAAACTGCGCCGTTACGCCCTGCCGGTCATTATAAGCAGCTTCCACCACTTCACGGGGTTTAAGCAGGTCGACGCCAATGAGCATCATTCCTTTCGAGCCAAGCAGCTTCGAGTTGCGCACTAGAAATGCCTGCGCTTCGCCGGGCTCAAGGTTACCGATGGTTGAGCCCGGAAAGAAACCCACGGCTCTTCGGGCTCCACGATACAAATGCTCGGGTAACTCAAGCTCGGCCATGAAGTCAGAACAAATGGGGTGCAGCACGACGTCGGGATAGGCCGCCGCAATCCGCTGGGCGGCGTCCATCAAAGCTGCGTGCGAGATGTCGATTGGGGCATACGCGGCGAGTTGGGTCATATGATCGAGCAGCAGACGGGTTTTTACGCTTGCGCCGCTACCGAACTCAAGCAGCAGGCAGCCCTCTCCCAGCCGTGCGGCAATCGCCGCTGCATGCTGCTGCAGTAGCTCGACTTCGGCCCGATAAGGATAATACTCCTCGAGCTCGCAGATTTGCTCGAACAGCTTGGAACCAGCGTCATCGTAAAGATACTTGGGAGGCGTTTTTTTCCGTAAAGCCTTCAGTCCGGCCAGGATCTCAACTTCAAAAGTCAGTTTCATAGCTTCCCTCATTGCGCCAATCTGATTCCCGAGAACTGCCAGCGCGTTTGCGGCTGAAAAAAATTTCGATAGGTTGGACGGACGCTTTCCGGTGGCGTTGCCCACGAGCCACCCCGCAGCACCATCTGATTGCACATGAATTTTCCGTTGTACTCGCCTATCGCACCCGGCAATGGGCGATAGCCGTGATAGGGCCCGTAACCGCTTGCCGTCCACTGCCACAACCCTGCGGACAGTTTCGCTCCGTTGCTCGCGGCGCTCTCCCACTCTGCTTCGGTCGGAAGTCGCGCCCCCTTCCACCGTGCGTAGGCATCGGCCTCGTAATAGCTCACATGGCTAACGGGCTCCTCCATTCGCACTGGACGCATTCCTGCCATAGTAAAAACCTGCCAGCCCGCCGAAGTGCTCAGCCAATAAAGGGGCGCATTCCAGCGGCTGGCTCTTACTTCGGCCCAGCCATCGGCCAACCAGAGCGTCGCATTTTCATAACCACCGTCGTTGATGAACTCCAGGTACTCGGCATTGGTCACCAGCCTTGACATGAGGCGGTAGCTCTCCAGATAAGTCTTATGCCTCGGTGCTTCGTTGTCATAGGCAAAGCCGTTGCCAGCCATATGCCCAAGCTCGGCAAAGCCACCATGAAAGGGCAGCCAGCACGCAACGACCTCAGGCACTTCCGCCAAGGTCACGTCGTGTGCTTCGTAAGCTGGCTTCATCGGATTGCACCACAGGATGTGTTTGATGTCTGTCAGCAGCAGTTCTTGATGCTGCTGTTCGTGGTGCAAGCCCAGGGTAGCCAGCTCAGAAACGCTCTCGATAACTTCAAGCATCGCTGCGTCGACGGCACCACGATAGGCGAGTACTTCCTTGACGCTGGGGCGCGAGAGCAAACCTCGTTGCGCGCGTTCGACGCGTGGACCAACCGAGTCATAGTAAGAATTAAAGATGAAATCATACCGCTCATGAAAGGGCTGATAGGCGGCCAGGCGCGGCGTCAGTACAAAACGCTCAAAGAACCACGTGGTATGGCCCAGGTGCCATTTCGGCGGGCTGACGTCAGGCATCGATTGGACCACGCAGTCCTCAATCAGCAGAGGCTCGCAAATCCGTTCGGTGCGGCTGCGCACCAATTTGTACCACTCCGCCACCTCGCGCATACGGCGATAATAGGGACGCAATCAGGATCTACAATTGAAGTAATTGTTCTGGTACCATTTGTAGATGTTTGTCATTTTTGCCGCCGTCTGGCTGTTCACCTCAAATCTCCATGCGCAGGAACCGGCGAAATACACGGAAGCGAATTGTACGGACGACAAGCTGGTCTGTCTGCAAATTCAGCTCACCGCAACCGACTACTCCTACTTCTGGATGACCAACGCCAGCACTGCCGAGATCACCGTGACGCTCGACGTAAGCGGCGAAAATGCAATCGAGCAGCTGCCGGTTACTGTAACCGAAACTCTGAATCCCAGCGAAAAGCGCAACGTCCTGACGATCCGTCACGCTCCTGGCGCGCCAGCCGTGATAGTGCAAAACCAGTTCAGCTGGGGCTGGGGCAGCAACAAGGCCGAGCACGATAATTCCACGACCTATTACCTGCCCTATGAAATCGGCAAAGCCTATCCCATCACGAATGCTTATAACGGCGACTCGACTCATCGTGGCGACGGAGTATACGCCCTGGACTTTGCCATGCCGGCGGGCACTCCAATTCGTGCTGCGCGAGAAGGCCTGGTCATCGCCATCAAAGATTCATTTACCGAAGGTGGCGTGACTCCGTATTTTGAAGACAAGGCCAACTACATCACGATCCGACACCCGGACAAAACAATCGCACTTTATGCGCACCTCAAAAACCACGGAGTCGCGGTAAAGCTCGGGCAGTTTGTCAAAGCCGGAGACGTGATTGGTTATTCGGGAAATACGGGCTTCAGCAGCGGGCCCCATCTGCACCTCGAAACCTATCGGCGAATTGACGGCAAACGCCGGCTTACGATAGCCATGTCGTTTGTAACGACCGAGTATCCACGCGTAATTCTGGAACGGGGCAAGACCTATAAAGCCCTGAAATGAATTGGAGTTGCGCTAATTTTGGCGAAAATTCCCGTAAAATGCTATCAAGCGCCCAATGATTCAACTCAGCCCCGGCACTCCTGCACTTATCCTTGCCCCCATGGAAGGCGTAACCGACGCACCCATGCGCGCTCTGATGGCCGAACGAGGCGGCTTTTCATTCTGTGTCTCTGAGTTTTTTCGAATCAGCCAGGACGTTCCCTATGCCCGCACCATCGCGCAGCATGTTCCAGAGCTGGTCAATAAATCACGTACTCCCTCTGGCGTTCCGATTCAAATCCAGTTCCTTGGCGGCCATGCCGCTAAACTCGCCGAGGCCGCAGTACGGTCCGTAAGTGTAGGCGCCTGTGCGATTGATTTGAACTTTGGCTGTCCCGCACCTACCGTGAATCGCAACGATGGCGGTGCCACGTTATTGAAACATCCCCAACGCATTCGCGAGATAGTCGCCGCGGTACGAGCGGCGCTGCCAGCTGCAATACCGGTATCGGCCAAGCTGCGCCTGGGCTGGGAGTCGATGGATGACATTCATCTGAACGCGGATATGGCCGCCGAGGGCGGTGCCTCGTGGATCACGATTCACGGGCGCACCAAAACGCAGGGCTACACGCCGCCTGCCTACTGGGACCCGATCGGCGAGGTTCGCCGGCGGCTGCATATTCCGGTGGTCGCGAACGGTGAGATCTGGACCCTCGACGACTTTCGACGCTGCCGCGATATCACGGGCAGCGAGCATTTCATGCTCGGCCGAAGTGCACTGGCCGATCCGGCGCTTGTTCACAAAATCGCACGCGAGCTGGGAATAGCCGCACCACCTCCTGCTGCGATCGATTGGCACGATCTGTTGGCGCGCTTCGCCGTTCTTTGTGAGCCCTACGCCGAAAATCCTCAGTATACGCTGTGCCGCATGAAACAATGGCTGCGCATGGCCAGTAACCGCAAGCCGATTTCCTGGATTAACTCCGCAAGAACCCAGCAGACTCTTGATGATTTTTTTACTGCAGTGCGTGCCGGCCCCGCGGCATCAGACATCCCACGCATAGTCTGCTAAGCTAAGATATGACCAAGTCGCCCAACTCAGGCCTCCTGCTCAAAGTGTTGGATTTTTGCTATGATCGCGCTGTCGGAAATTCGGGCAATGGCGAGGGAGCCGCCCGGCTGGCCAGCGAGTACACCGACACCACCCGCACGCTTGAAGAAAGTATCGACAACCTGATTCGCTGGCAAAACGCCAAATGCGCAGCCACCGGCTTCATCACGGGCCTGGGCGGCCTTGCCACCCTGCCCGTTACACTTCCCGCCGATCTTTTCGCCAACTACTTCATCCAGGTGCGGATGATCGCGGCGATTGCCTTCATGGCCGGCCACGATTTGAAATCAGACAAGGTGCGCAGCCTCGTCTATATCTGCCTTTGCGGAAACGCCGCTGCCGATATTCTCAAAGATGCCGGTTCGCAGGTGGGCAAACGTGCGGTAGAAGCCGCGCTCAGACGCATGACCGGGCGCGGGGCGGGCAACTTCGGCAAAGCCATACCATTGCTGGGCGGAATCATTGGCGGCGCAGTTGACGGTTTTACCTGTAATCTGGTGGGGAATACCGCCAAGAATGTATTTCTTCGAAATAAATAACCTCGGCCGCCTCAACCCGCAAGATCGCCTTTGACGAATTTCGACATAAACACGGTGTCCACAAACTGGTCCGGACCATAGCGCAGATCGCGGCGGAAATAGCCTTCCTGTTCGAACCCCAGCTTCCGGTACAAACCACGAGCCCGCACATTGGTGGCATGAACCTTCAAACTCAGCTTTTCGATGGTCGCGTGCATGGCCGCCCACTGTACCAGCGTGGTGAGCAGCGCGGTTCCCACGCCTTTTCCACGCCATTCGCTGGCGATCGTCATGCCAAACTCACCGGTATGGGCGATTCGGCGTCGAGGCCCGTTTGCAAACGCCAGCATTCCGACCACCCTGCCATTCACTTCGGCAACAATCGCGAGCTTACCGGGGTCTGCCAAATGAGTGTCCAGCCATTTCATTTCCTTCTCATCAGCAGTCTGCGGCTCATCGGGCTCGCTCAGGCTGTACTCCTGCTCGGCGCGCACGGCCATCACAATTTCCAGAATTGCAGCGGCATCTTTTGCCGAGGCAGTCCGCAACAACACAGTGCCGCCGTCTTTTCGTTTCAAAACCCGCTCTGCTATCGTGCCCATGGCTTCTGTATAGCATCTTTCTAATGAATTTCAGCTTCTTAGCCGATAAGTTGCCATGGCGCTCTATAAGGGCACGATTCAGCAAAAGAGCCTTTTTACTTTTCTGACGCTGACGGCGATGACCGTACTTGTCTGCATTGCCGCGTTCTGGCAAACAAGCGAGCTGAACAACCAAAATGCCAAGCTCCTGCGCTTTGAACGCAGCTACGGCGCCTTTCGAAAATATTCGACGGCTTTGAAACAAATCGCCCGCGGGAGCTATTCGATTGCCCTTGGCCATTTCACCAAAGGCGCCGAACTGATCACGACGGGTAAAGCCACTGCCGATACGGCGCTGATTGAATTTCAAAACACCGACTCAAATTATCTGAACGGTCTGCGTGTGAATGACCAACGGCTACGCAACATCAGCAACGAGTTTCTGGCCATTGCCGCGGCAAAGGGCCGCGGGTTCGCCGAACAGAGTCCAAAGATTAATCTGAAACTGGATGCTATCCAGGAAGTCGGTGACTCGATTCGAACCACGGAGGCGCAGATCGAAAGTGATTTGGACACCACCCTTGGAACTATGGCCAACGAGCACTATCACGTCACACTGGTCGCGAACGCCTGGTTTCTGGTCGCCTGCCTGACCTCGGTACTTCTGACCGTCGTGCTTGGCACCGTATTTTCGAAAAACATCACCAGCCGCATTACCGAACTCATCGCCGGAGCGCGTAAAGTGTCGCACGGAAAATATGAAAGAATCCGCCTGGGAAATGCCAACGACGAACTGTCAGAACTGGCCGCGACTTTCAATCAAATGGTGGACGACCTTGTTCGCACAAAAAATTACAGCGACAGCGTGCTGGAGTCGATGTCCGACATGCTTTTCATTCTCAATGCCTCTGACGAGATTGAACAGACTAACCATGCGGTCATGCGTGATCTTCAGTACTCGCAGGAAGAGCTCCTGGGAAAACCCCTCATGCAGATCTTTTCGGCCGATACTGACCTTCTCACCCTGGGCTCGAAGTTGAAATTGCAGCGCAGTCAGGGTTTTGTCGCCGACGTCGTATCCAAAGCCGGCGTGAATTTTCCGGTTTCGGTGTCAACCGCCCTGATACGATCGCAGGATGGGCGTACCGCCCGCGTGATGGTGGTGAAAGACATGAGCGAGTACAAAAAGCGGGTTGAGAGCGAAGCTGTTGCCAAGGTCGAAAGAGAAAAGGCCGCCCAGCTTACTGCACTCAATGACAAACTGGTAACCACCCAGGTGCAGCTCGTCCAGACCAGCAAGTTCGCGAGTCTGGGCGAAATGGCCGGGGGCATCGCGCACGAAATCAATAATCCCCTGGCGATTATTCACGGCAACGCGGGTGCGATCAAAGAGCTGGCCGAAACTCCCGATCCAGACCTGGGTCTGGTGCGCCTGCTTTCCGAGCGAATTGAAAACACCACGATGCGCATTTCAAAAATCATCCGCGGCCTGCGCTCGTTTGCCCGCGACGGTGAGGCCGATCCGTTCGACGAGTCAAACGTCACTCAGATCGTAAACGAAGTTGTCGACCTCTGCCGCGAACGGCTGGCACATCAAAGCGTGGTACTTACCGTGGAACCCTTTCCGGACAGTCTGGTCATCGAATGCCGCGAGATCCAGATTGTTCAGATTATCATGAATCTGGTCAATAACGCGCGCGACGCCATAGAGGAGCTGCCCGACAAGTGGGTGCGCCTGTGCGTACAGGATGCCGGCGACTTCGTCGAGATTTGCGTGTCTGATTCAGGCAGCGGGGTTCCGGAAAAAATACGCGAGAAGATCTTCCAGCCTTTTTTCACGACCAAGGAGCTGGGCAAGGGCACTGGCCTGGGCTTGAGTATCTCGAAGGGAATCGTCGAAAGCCATCGGGGCGCTCTCTTTTATGATTCCTTCAGCCCCAATACCCGCTTCATCGTTCGACTGCCCAAACTTCAGACCAAGGCGCGCGCGGCCTGATTGATTCTCTGCTGACTACGTCCGCGGCGCGCGAGTGGGGCCGGACCCTACCCGCGCGCGCGGTCTGAATTACCGTGGCTTGTAAACGGCCCAGCCTTCGGGAAGTGCCCGCTGCCAAAGCATCTCGGCTTCGGGTATGATCTCGAGCTTGGTAAGACCTGGTATTGCCAACGTCACCCGGGGTTTTACCCGCAGAAAGAAATTACGCAGAAACCACGCTTCGTTGCCTGGCTCGGGTAGGTCAGTCGAACGCACGGAGTCAGCCGACGCCACCGCGTCATCAAGCCTTCCCACCTCCTGATCGAGAAAGCGCTCCAGCTCGGGAACTGAAGCTGCGTGCGTCGCCGCTGAAAAACCTAATATTGCCATTATTGCTGCTATGCGAATCATGTATTCACCTTTTCATCAGAAGTTTTCGTTGTAGAAACAAAGCTCAACGCTTGCCAGCGCGCCGACCGTCACAATTCCCAGCGAGCCCGTAAGCGAAACGTCAAAGGCAGGTCTCATCTCGAAAACCTTCCAGTGCCGGCCCGGCGAACGCGAAGCGCGTGCCGCGAAGAAGCCACCCATTTTCAAAGCCCGCTCGAGACCCTTGCGGAACTTTGAACGGTCCACCCGATAAATGACTTCATCGGGAGTGCTGTCAAAGACGATACCGTTGGTTTCGGCAAAGTTCATATGGGCTTTTGAATGTTCGCCTTCAATGACGTTCAGAAAACCGTGCAGCTCTTCTTTGGGATGAACAACCGGCTTCTTTACGTTTTGCGCAAAGTAGATCTGACCCAGAGTCGAAGCCGTGCCCTTCACGATTCCAATCGTGCCGCTGGCCGATGCGCCCACGCCCACGCGAAACTGATACAGCTGAAAGCCCCCGGCCACCTTGCCACTTGTCGTAATCGCGTCCAGGTCGGCGGCGGTTGCCCGCACGAACTTTTCGAGGTTTGACTTCAGCTTCTGGTCAGCTGCAGCAAGCTGCCGCCGCGGCGCCGTCGCCTGTTTCGTCTGAATTCGAGCCCAGTCGAAACGGAATTTCGTTTCGGCACCAATGCTCAGAAACGGGCTAACCTTGCCCGAAGCGTCGATGGTGACGTCCATTCGGAACCGCGAAACCCACCAGTGAAAACCCGGGTCCTTTTCCAGGCCCGAAACCACAGCCTGAAAGTTCTCAGCCGCCGCCGTCAAATTCTTACGTAGCGCACTTTCGTCATTTATCTTACCGCCAGCAACCATGGCGCGGATCGGCGGTTCCAGTTGCGCCGAGATATCCGTGCTTGGCATGTCGCTCGTGATATTGAGCGAGGCCTGTTCGGCTTTTTCAGGTGGCAGTGCCGGAACAGTTGGCTTGCGTGCTTCATTTTGCCGCCGCCAGAAAACCTGAACACTGGGAGTACCCTTAAAGGTCAGGGCGCCCAGCAAGCCCGAGCCCGAAATCGAAAGATCGGTCGTGAAAAATTCCGCATGCCACGGTGCCCAGTCCTTCGGTCGGCGGGGATTGGGCGTGGCATTGTCCATGTTCGTCGTCAGCTGGTCCAAAGCCTCACCGTTGGCTTCAAAAATATTGTCCAGCAGTTTATTGAGTACTTCTTCCTGCTTTTTGGGGTCTTTGGTGACCGTTGCCACCTCGTTCATTTCCAGACTTCGATTTTCGGGCAGCGCGTACCAGTTTTCGGGAACCATATTCCGGCCGACGCCGGCCTGAACATTTGCACCCATTACGAGCGCCATTGCGATGTTAAACATTTTGTCTCCTCATTAAGGCAGTGTGGGATCAATGCTATTGGTGAATACGACGCGAAACTTGGGCAAAGCCGAAGCCTTATAAGGCCCGATACCAATTTCGGCGTTTACCCCGATGCCAACCACCAGCGTCCGCAGCATCCAATCGCCGCCAAGGGCGCGTCGGTTCAACGCCGGCAAGGCCGAATCCTGTACCGCAGTTACCGCGGCCCCCATGCGTTTTGCATAGTCGGCTTTGGAGACCAACACCTCGACGGGATTTTTGTCGTCATCGAGTCCAATCAATGGAATACCATCACTGTTGCAGCCGGTAAGCGGCACCGCTGCGCCAATTAGTAACAAGAGCCAACGCGCTTTCATGATTTCCCCCAGGTAGGTTGCTAAAGATGGTTTGCAACCTAGCAGGCTCAAAGCCGGCCGCGTGTCAGGGAACGTTTAGGATTCGGTCAAGAGGCGCACCGTATCATCGCACTAAGGCGTTTTGAGAAGACCGCCGCGGTGGATAGCCAAGCGTTGGCCGCGCCAGAGCACTTTGTTTCCAAGCGCCGTGTGCAGCCACAGTGGCAGCGACAGCAGCTCGCGCACAAACCAGGCGCCGGGCATCCAGCTGCGCAACGAACCATCAAGTGCCCGCATCAAGGTCAAGTCGCAGAACGACCAGATACCGAAATGAAAAAGCGCGAATGTGCCTGGGGGAATGTGCCACGTCGTAAAACAGGCATAAGCACCAAGAATTCCCGAGATCACCGAACCGAAAACCGGCTCAATAAGAAAAGCCAGCGGAGCCTGCGCCTTGCGGATGCGGCCCCAGCGCAGATGGCGATTCCAAAATTCCGAAACATCGTAGCTGCCAATGTACTGGTGTGCCGGATGCGACTGGATCACGACTTTTTGCCCGATTGCTTTCATGGCAACCCCCGCCATGTAATCTTCTGCCAGATAGCAGGCGAGGGCCCGAATTCCGCCAAAACGTGCGGCGATCGAACGGCTGAACAACATCGACTTGCCAACCACGCACGGGTTGCCAAGCTTTGCCGCGATATACATCCAGCGCGCATAAAAAGTATTCAGATAAGTCGACTCCAGACGACCCCCCAACGTTTCAGCGTCCCGTCCGGCCACCACCGCCGTGATAATGCCGACGCCGTTTTCCAGATGTCCGACGAGTTGCTTAAGATAATCGCGCCCAACCCTCACGTTGCTGTCGCTGATCAACACCAGATCGTAGCGCGCAAGATCGTAAGTTCGAATCAGGTTGTTCACCTTTGGGTTCGGACCGGCATCAATACCGCCGACGATCAGCCGCGCCCTGACGTGAGGATACCGCGCCATGAGTGCTTCGACGAGCACTCGCGCCGCGTCCTTTGCGTCTGACACCGAGAAGAGCAGCTCGAAGTGCGGATAATCGAGTTCAAAGAAAGTCTGGATATTCTCACGGATGCCGTTTTCAGCCCCTTTGAGCGGCTTGAGAATTGAAACGGGATAAAGCGCGAAGGGCGCATCAAGATGTGGCGGACCCGCCTTCAGACCTCGCAGCGCCAGGACAGTGCCGTAGAGTGTCAGCATTAGAGCCAACACCCAAACCCCAAGGGTCATCCACGCAAATATCATCACCTCCAAGCTTAGGGCACATCCCCTATAGCCGTGTCAGAGGTGGGTCAGGATTGGATTGAGACACGGTTAGCGGCTTTGGCAGGGGCTGCATCGTTTTGTCTCAACTTATTGTATTGATATGGATTTTGACGAACATTGGTTTCGAAAGCCCAAATGTGATAAAAGACCCCTGTCTGATGAAAGGGTTACGAAAATCATCGAGTCACTCCTACTGCAACTAAGCGGCCTCATTCACTGGAAAATCGCACTGCTCGCCACCGGCCTTCTGCTGCAAGGGGCGGTCTTCACCGTGTTTCCCGAAGAGGTCGTGGTCACCACCCTGGGCGTGCTGTGGAGTCAGGGTCGCATCGGTTTTTTCGAAGCCATGCTTGCAGTGCAGTGCGGCCTGCTGCCCGCGAACTTCGCACTGGTCTTCATGGGCAATCGCCTGGGAACGCGTCTCTTTCATATTCGTCCGTTTTCGTGGGTCTTGAAACCTGAAGCGGTTGAAGCTTCACTCGCAAAGCTGCGCCGCGCGGGCATTTGGGTGGTCTTCTCGACCCGCTTCATACCGCTGATTCGGGGCCCGGTCTATTTCGCTACCGGGCTTTCGCGTTTGCCATTACTGCATTTTATCCGCACCGATGCTCTGGCTTCCTGCATTCAGATTCCCTTGCTGCTGCTTCTTGGCGGTACGATCGGCAAAAACAGCGGCTCACTACTTGAAGCTTATCAGCGAGTTGGCAGCCTCATGCTGCTGCTCATCGGCAGCGTTGCCGTGATATCAATAGCGAAAAGCCGCAAACGGCAAAGACCATCCAAATCGGCTGCTTACACTTCACTTTAGGATTGTGTCAGTTCGCCTGACCCCCCGTGGCAATAGCGTACTTAGTATGGTTAAATAACCTGCACCGCTATGCAGTCTTTTAAACCGTCGACCAAACTCAGACCTCTTCTCACTGATCCGGCGCGACCCTTTATCCATCGCGACTTGAGCTGGCTGCAATTCAACGCGCGAGTTTTGGCCGAAGCTGATCTGGATACAAATCCGTTGCTCGAACGCGTAAAATTTCTTTCGATCTCTTCAAGCAACCTGGATGAGTTTTTCATGATTCGCATGGCCGCCTTGGGCCGCTCGATTGCCCACGAGGTCCGCCGCAATGCCCACGGCCCGCTCAGGCGTCTGCGCCGCATCCGCTCGGTTATTCTGGGCAGCGCGGTTCGGGTCATCAAGCACCAAGCCGAGACATTGGCTAAGCTCACCGCGGCTCTGGGCAGGGTTGGCATTCACGTGATCATGGACCCGCGCATCACGGGAACATCGTATGCACTTGGAAAGCAGATCTTCGAACAAATCGTTTTGCCCGAACTTGAAGCCCCGTCACGATTTGCGCCCAACCAGCTCGCGTTGCTCGATAACGTGCAGATGGGCATCATCTATCCTACGGGCGTCTGGCTGCGTATTCCCAAAAAGCTGAAATCAGTCATGTCAGTACGCGATGAAACCACGGGCAGTGTCTATATCTTTTTTCTCGACTGGCTGCTCTCGACTTACCTAGGCGCTGCGATGCGCCTGGAAGGTGATCCGGTGGTGGTCCGCCTGACACGTGATGCCGACGTATCGGTGGAACTGGATGAAGACGATCCCGATTCGATTCCCGACGTCGTGGCAAGTGGCCTGAGCAAGCGCGAACATGGACGTGCCGTACGACTGCAATACCGCGGGCCCGCCACCAGCGAATTTCTTGATTTTGCCCATTCCGTGCTCAAGCTCAACCCGCAGCAAATTGTCGAAGCGCCCGCTACCCTGGGCCTGCATCGCCTGTGGTCGGTACTCAATAATGTTCCCAAGGAAATCTCCGATAAGCCGGGGCTTTCGTACCCGCCGCTGAAGTCGCTCATTCCTCGCGAGGTCGCCGATAATGAAACGAATGTTTTTGAATTCCTGAAACGCCGCGACTTCCTGCTGCATCATCCTTACGACTCCTTCGATGCTTACGTGCATTGGATACGCTGGGCCTGCGAAGACCCGGACGTCACGATGATTCAGCAAACCGTGTATCGCATGGACGCGCTTTCGCCGGTTATTGACGCGCTTAAAACGGCAGCCAGCCATAAAAAGGTACGCGTCCTGATCGAGCTGCGCGCGCGCTTTGACGAGCTCAATAATCTGCGGCTAGCCGACGAGCTGCGTAAGGCTGGCGTCGAAGTGGCGTTTGGTTTTGGAAACTTGAAGCTGCATGCAAAGGTGACTTTGGTGACGCGCATTGAAGAAGGCGTGCCCCGGCTTTACACCCATCTTTCCACCGGAAATTACAACTCGCTGACGGCTCGGCTATACACTGACCTTGCTGTTTTGACGGCAAACCAGGAGATCGGCGAGGATGCTGCTCATTTTTTTGACTCTGTATGGAAAGGCAAGGTTCCGACTTCCTTTAAACGACTGGTGCCTGCACCCACGAAGTTGCATCGCCGGATACTGCAGCTGATTGAGACTGAGGTTGCTGCCGCCAAGGCAGGTAAATCCGCACATATCGTCAGCAAGGTGAATTCCCTGGTGGACGAAGAAGTGATTGAAAAGCTCTATGGCGCCTCGCAGGCGGGCGTGAAAATCGACCTCATCGTGCGCGGTGCCTGCTCGCTGGTACCCGGCGTAAAAGGGCTGAGTGAAAATATTCGGGTCATCAGCATCATCGATCGTTTTCTCGAACATAGCCGCATCTACTATTTTGAGAGCTCAAAGGTCATGTATCTTTCCAGCGCCGACTGGATGCCCCGAAATTTCTTTTCGCGCCTTGAGCTGGCGTTTCCGATTTACGACAACGACCTTTACCGTTATCTTGAGACAGTCGTGCTTGGCACGTACTTGGCCGACACCACCAAAGCGCAGGAGCTGACTTCAGACGGCGTATGGCGCAAGCCCGCGCCGGCACCGGGCCAAAAGCCACTGCGTTCGCAGTTCTATTTCGAAGAGCTGGCGAAAAATGGCTATAAGGGAACTCCACTTGAATAAGACCCTGATTCTCGTTCGCCACGGCGAAACCGAATGGACACTTTCTGGGCAGCACACCGGCACGACCGACCTGAAGCTCACGTCGAACGGTCGCCGGCAAGCCGCGTCGTTGCGGCCGCTTCTCGACT
>JBBRLF010000007.1:0-43610 GCA_038231515.1 candidate division WWE3 bacterium | reverse complement strand
CGAAAAGGGCCAGGAGAGCCAATCTGGACAAACCCAGGACGTACTCGTTGCTGTTTCGCATTCGTCAATTGTAGGTGACACGTGCTAGAGATAAAGCAAATTATGACGACTCGAGGCCCCACCCGCACCATTCCCGGCGTTCGCTGCACCAGCTGCCATATGCGCAGAGTTCTTTGCCTTTGCGGCGAGATCGCGCCCATGCGGCTTGCGACACGGCTGATTCTGATCATGCACAAAAAAGAACTCAAGGCGACGACCAACTCGGGGCGTATCGCGCTGTTGGCCTTGCCCAATAGCGAAATGCGCGTGCGGGGTGACGAGCACAAGCTCATGGACAAGACTGGCTTCGAGGTGCCTGGCCGCAAATCGCTGCTGCTTTTTCCGAGCGAAAGTTCCCAGGTACTGGACGCTGCCTTTCTCGAACGCAACCCCGGCCCCTATACGCTGATCGTGCCCGATGGCACCTGGCGCCAAGCCAGCAAGGTGCTGACGCGCGAGCCGGCGCTGGCGGGAATCACCAATGTGAAAGTGGGCCCGGGGCCGGCCTCGCGCTATCTGCTGCGTCGGGAGCCCCACCAGCACAGCCTGGCTACCTTTGAGGCTATCGCGCGATCGTATGGCGTAGTGGAAGGCGCGGAAGTGCAGGCCAGGCTCGACCTGCTTTTTGACATGATGGTCGAACGCACGTTGTGGAGCCGCGGCTCGCTGCCCCTGAGCAAGTGCCGCTTTCCGATTCCACCGGCCGCCATTCAGGAGTTCTTCGATGCCGGGGCCAGGGGCTAGTAACCCAGGATCGGTTGCATTCAACTTTGATTGTGGTGCAGAAATTCGGAGAGATCAGTCTTTTTAATCGGCATTAAATCCCAGTGCTGTTCAATCAACGAGTTGTCGAGGTGCCAGTAGACCTTGCCCTTGCGGTCAATCTCCCAGGCATGGGTTGGGGTGGAAAAAATAATGCGACCGGCACCGACCTCTTCGACGTAGCCAAAAGTGTCACTGTAAAACGGCCGGAGGCTTTCGACGCCTGGAAAGGTCCAGACGTTCTTTTTTGTGGTGGGCTGGTATTCGACAAGGGACGAATATTTTGGCACTGCCTCGTTGGCGTGGGTGTTTTGAAAATAGATCAAGTTGCCTTCTGCCGTCACGTTCGCACTGTGCGTGACCTCGTGTTTTGCCAGCTCGATGGAATAGAGCGGCTGCTTGAGCTCATGGTCGAAGACAATGACGTAGCCAAGATAGTTCGCATTGACGACAATTTGCCCGGGCTTGAAAAACCCCAGCTTGTTTGCTGGTACCTCTCGAATTGAATTGAAGTGGGTGAACTCCTGCGTGGGTTTGACGTCAAGGCCGGGATGAACGTCGGTGGCCGTCAGGATGTTGAAGTAAGCCTGATTGGAAAGGGGATCGGGCAGGGCTAGCAGGCGCGCCAGCTCGCTGTAGTGCGGAAAGCTGTCCCAGGTGGACTGTATTTTGCCGGTGGCCACGTCGAGCTTGTAGAGTACGTCATAGCGCAGCTGCACGGTTTTGCCTTGGGCGACGTAAGGATGCACTGACGAGCCCAATAAGTAGAACGACTTGCCGTCGCGCGATAGCTCCAGGTAATGGTGATTCGATAGCTTTATTTGCCAGCGCACCGCCATGCGATGGTCAAAGTAGGTTGTCACGTCGGCATTCGAGCTGATCAGATCGCCATTGCCAAAAAAAATACAGCGCACTCCGGGCAGCTTGCGTACCGCCTGGCCTCGGTCATTGAGAATGGTGCAATTGGTGTAGTAATGTGCTGCCAGCGCGACGCTCGGCATGAGCAGCAACAGGCTAATCCGTAAAAGGTGGCTCACGGTTCATCTTAACCACCAACCTACATTACACAATCTGAATTCGTTGGCCGGCGTTAACGATACTGCCCCATCAGGCCAATCTGGATGAAGCCATACGACTTCGTAAACGCGCTCTCGCCCTGTTCCCAGCGCGCGCGCTCGCCAGCTTCGGCATAGAGCGACCACTGCGTGAATACGTGTCTGAAGATAAACTCCATTCGGGTAAACACATCGGCGCTGGCCACGAGGCCATTGCTCAGGTCGCGACCGCCTTGAGTCAGGTCAGCGGCATCGGCATTTACGCCAACCGACATACGCAGCGCGAACGTCTTGTTGAAGTCCCAGCTGATACCGGCTTTGGCTTTCAGTGCCCCGATGTCGAAGCCGTAGCGGGATTCGATGGGATTGGGCCAAAGGGGATTATCGTCGTAGGTGGCCTGGCTCAGGTAGCGCAGGCCAACGACGTCCACGGCTACCTGTAAAAAACCCTTGAGCTGAGGGGTGAGCTCGGCGAGAGGCTTTTCATAGTCCTTCGATATTCCAAACGCCCGTACGCTGATCTCGACGGGCGTGCCCCAGCGCAGAACGCGTTTTATTTCGAAGGGCGCGATTCGAATGGCCGAGGCGGTATGACCGCCGCCCGCCGTACGAGCCAGCTCGATGTCGGTCGTTACGGGCGTGATGTTGAGATCCATGTAAAGCGCATCGGGCCGGTGACTGGCATTCTGGTAAACCACTCCTTCGTTGAAGGCGGCTTCACCGCTGACCCAAAAATAACGGGTCTTGCGATCGGCCGACGAGATGCCTCGTATCTCGACGCCCACCAGAAAGGTTTCGTTCGGAAAGTCGGGGGTAAACTCCACGCCTAATTTGCCGCTCATGCCGATGTCATTGCGAGGGTCAAGCGAGCCGAAGATGTCGAGCTGATCTGCCAGCGCCATTTTTGCGCAGCTGCCAGCCAGTAAAATACTCAGCAGAAAGGTTAGAGTGAGTTTCATAACTGCCTTCTTACAAATTCGATAACGCGTTAATTGGATCGAGAATCACGATCAGTACTTTTTTCCAGGTTCTATCAGCCTTGCCCGTCTTGGGGTCGATCAGCGCTTCCTTGGCCTGATAGCGCAGCTCGCCCAGTACGGCGCCGGCTACCGGCGTGATGACCAGATCTTGTACGCTGGGACGTTCAAAAAATCCCTCGGTCACGTATTCCCAGAAGGCGCTCATCGCAGCCGAGTAAATCAGCGACTGCCACCAGTTGGCGTTTCTGTTGCGGGCCAGCAGATAATATTCCGAGCCCACAAACGGGTGGGCCATGAAATTCCAATAGAGCGGATCGGTATCGAAATGGGGGCCCTGGACGGCGTGGTCGATGATGTTTTGCAGCGAACCCTTGCCCCAGCCGGTACTCGATGAAGGCAAAGTGGAGAGCACGGCCAGCGTCGCCATCTGGGCACCCAAAAGCTCGGCGGTCACAAACCAGAGTTTTCCTTGAATGCCTTTGGCCCGGAAGGGTTGTTTTTCCTTCAGATCCTTGGCGATCTGGGCGCTTTCGTCGGCATCGATGTCGATGTCAGAGCTGCCTTGAATTTTGTAGTCGATATTTCTGTGCGTAAAGATCGCGCTGGCGTCTTTTACTTCGGGGTTGGCTTCGACCGCCACGCTGCCGCCGATTTGATAGTCGACATCTTTATCCGCGTACGCGTTGGACATTAAACCGGTCGCGCAGCTGGCTAGAACCAGCGCGGTCGCGGCAGTCTTTTTTACAAAAGCGTTCATAGTCATCAAGCTCCGGGAGTTGCCAAAAAGTCATCTTTAGGGACGACTGTTTAGTAGTATATATGACCTATTAAGTCAACTATTAAATTGACGAAAACTCGATGACAGTTCGTGCTTTTGGGGTGAGTATTTTGTCGCTAATTGAGGGGGAGACCATAATGAAGCGTGTTTATGTGGGCCTGCTGGTGGCCGCGTGCCTGTCCGTGGGCGCCAGCCAGTGCAGCCAGTCCCAGACCGTCGAGCTGACGATTTTTCACACCAACGACATCCATTCCCATATGCGTCCGCCCAAGGCCGATGAGTTCAAGCTGGGCGGCATGGCCCGAATGTCCACCTTGCTCAAGAGTCTTCGTCCGAGCCGCGCGGTCTCGATCGCGCTTGATGCGGGTGACTACTCCGAGGGCTCGTGGCCCTACAGCGTAGATACCGGCGCCAATATGCTGCGCATTCTGGACGCCATGGATTTCGATGCCGCGGTGGTAGGCAACCACGATTATCTGGCCGGCCCGGATCGCATGATTCAGACCAGGGCCGAGGCCGCGGTGCGCTTTCCCGTATTGGCCTCGAATCTCGATTTTTCAGAGTACGCGCATGGTGACGAATTTCGAAAGGCCTATCCGTCCACCTATATTATACAGCGAGGTGGTCTCAAGATTGGTGTGATCGGGCTTACGACAATCGACTATCCCTTTGCGTCCTATCTGAAGCCCGTCGTGGCCACCGACCCCGTGCGCGACGCTCAGGCGCAGGCCAAGCTTCTGCGTCCGCAGGTCGATGTGCTGCTCATCCTTTCGCATAATCTTTTCGAAACCAATATGCAGCTGGGGCAGTCCGTACTTGGAGTCGATGCGGTGATCAGCGGGCACTCGCACGTCAAGAAGGCGCGCGCGGTGCTCGTGGAAAACGCCGGGCGCCAGGTGCCGGTAGTTGAAACCGGTCAGTGGGGCACGTTTTTGGGCGACCTGCGCCTGTCGATTGACCAGAAAAACAAGGTTGTGAAGTTCGTGGGCTATCAGCTGCACCCCGTAGAACCGACACTGGTCGAAGACGCCAAGGTCAAAGGCCTTATCGACGCAGAGTACGACAAGATCGCCAAGAGCTACGGCAGCGACATTTTCAAGGTCGTGGCCGACACGGATGCCGAGCTCGACATCTCGGACTCTCATCGACCCACGGTTGGCCACGTTGCTGTTAAAGGCTACCGCGACGCCACGGGTGCTGATCTGGCAATCGAGATGCTCAAGCTCGCGGGTGTGCGCGTGCTGCCTGGTCCGCTGACCCTTGAAGACCTGCATGATTTCATGCCGCATATTTTGAACTGGACCACCGGTAAGGAATGGACCGTCAAAATCTGGCACGCCACGGGCAAGGACCTGAGCTTTGTCATGAACGTTTTCTATAGCGTCGGCAACGTGCTGCCGCTGGGCAATACCGGCTTTCTGGCCGTGGATGGCATGGAGATCGTGTGGCAGCCCAAGGATGCCGATCATGTTGTGCCGTCGATTATCAGCACGACCATCGGGGGCAAACCCCTCGATACGGCTCGCAACTATAATGTGGCGTTGACCGACGGCATGACGCTGGCGCTCACCATCGCCAATGAGAAATTTCATCTGGGCATGGACCTGTCCAATATTGAAGATACGGGCATCGAAGCCTGGCGTACCGTGATCGACTACGCGACAAAGGTGCAGCATCTCAGGGCCGAGGAAATTCAGGCTGGCGGACGCTCTTACACGATCGGACCCGACCTGGGTATTTTTCGTCACGGCATCACCTTTGACGGCACCGCGCTTAACGTGCAGGTGGCTAATGACGGCAAAGGCATGGCGGCGGCGGGGGGCAAGGTTACGTGCAGCCAGGGGCTGGCCAACGATTCCGTAGCTTATGATACCGAGCTTGAAAGCTACACCACCATTGGCAGCGTGGACCTGCCCGCTATTGGCGCGGGCCAACGCGTGACGGTGCGTCTGCCCTGGACCCCTTCGAGCGCAGGGTTCTGGCCCGTAAGTTGTGGCGCAAGCCTGGCGGGTGACGGCTATGGTGGAAACAATGGCTCGGATCGTGTTTTGCTGCTTACAAAAACTGGCTCAAAATGGAGTGTGTCGCAATGAAAAATGCTTTATTGGGTGGTCTCATCTCGGGTCTGTTGCTGGCGGGTAACGTACTGGCCGCCGACAGTCCGCGCGGGCGGCACTTCGATCACATCGTGACGATTGTGCTCGAAAACGCGACCTATAAAAAGGCCATGAAGAACCCCTATCTGGTTTCGCTTGCGCACCGAGGGGCGTTTTTGAAAAACTACTATGGGGTTTTTCATCCTTCGTATCCCAACTACCTGGCGCTGGTGGCGGGCAATTATTTTTGGACGTGGTTCGATACGCAAAAGACGATCGACGAGCCCACGGTGGCCGATCTACTCGAGGCCAAAGGCCAGACCTGGAAGAACTACGCTGAAAACTACCCGGGCGGCTGTTTTCTGGGCAGTACCTCGGGCAAGTACGCGCGCCGGCACGTGCCCTTCCTGAGCTTCAAGGCGATTCAACAAGATCCCGCGCGCTGCGCGCGGGTGGTGGAAGGCGGCGAGTTTGCCAAAGACTGGGAGAATGGCACGCTTCCGAGCTACTCCTTTTATACGCCGAACAATGACAACAACGGTCATGATACGAATGTGACGACGGCGTCGGCCTGGCTGCAGAAATTTCTGGAGCCAAAGCTCGCCGATGCCGCTCGCATGGCCCACACGCTGTTTTTCGTCACCTTCGACGAGTCTGATTCGATTCTCTCGAATCATGTTTACACAGTGGCCCTCGGGCCGATGGTGAAGTCGGGGCATGTGAGCCGTCATCACTACAATCATTATACGCAGCTTAAGATGGTCGAGGACAACTTCGATCTGGGTAATCTGGATGTGGGCGATGACTTTGCCGAGCCGATGGAGCATATCTTCAAATGAATAAATCAATACTGACTTTTCTGACGTGCCTGCTCGTTTTGGCCACGGGCTGCAACAACGAGAATCGCATCATCGACCACGTAACCTTCAAGCCCAGCGACAACCTCGAAGTTGTTCGCGTGTCGGTCGTTTTCACCGCCAAGATTCAGACCGATCTTGCCGGTGGGTTTCCGCTCAAGGGTTACGGTTATATTTTCATCAATCCGTTCACCACGGCCCAGCCGTTTGAAGTGGGTTTTGACCTGGACACCGCCATTGTCAACGACCAGGATTACGTGCGCTTGTTGCCCACCACTGTGCTGCCCAACGGCATTCCCATTGGTCTGGATCGTGCGCTGGCCGAAGTGCGCGGCGCCAAGCCGATTAGCGACAAGTTTGATCTCTATGGCTACGTTGACGTGCTCAAGGCCGAATGGCTCGGTGCTGCGGCGATTTTCAGCTTTCTCACCGACAAATACTTTCCCACCGGGCTCAGCGTAAACGAAGTTTTGCTTAGGGATCAGGACCGCAACCCGGCCATTATCGGCAGCGTTTTTGGTCCGGCCTTGAACAGCGATGGCACGCTGGCCAGGGCGGGTGGTATCGCGCTATTCGCCAACGTACGCAAGCTCATCGAAGAGCATACGTTAAAGCCCGGCGTGACGACGACGTTCTATCCGGAAAAAGGTGTGCAGCTCAGTGGCCCTGCGGCGGCACGCTATCGGGGCAACGGCAAAGCGCTGCTCAAGCTTCAGAGCGACTTTATCTCGGGCATGAACGGCCAGCTCTGATTCGTCAGGGCAAACGCACATAGCTTGCGGCCAGGTCGCAGGATAGTCCCGACGACAATGGCCGGCGAGTCAGGTACAGCCACGCCACCGAGGCGGCGTCGATGTCGAGCCGTGCTTTTTCGGCGCTCTCCACGCCGCCCCTGGTGAGCAACGGATTGAGTATCGCATTCATACGCACAACAAAGGGCGTCGTTCCCATGTTTCCGGTGTGGGCCATCTCATGAGTCGCGAACGCGAGTATTCCAAAAAAATGGTACCACTCACCCCAGCGGTCGCCACCGCCGTCGTGCCGTAGCGAGATCAGTGCTTTCTGGATCAGTGGAATTTGCGCCAACCAAAAGCTCTGGTCGCTCTTGAACCAGGTCGGATTGTAATCATGCTTTGCCGTGACCGCTTGCGCGTGACGGCCCAAGGTCCGCAGCACGTTGTGCGAAATCAGGGCGGCGCAAAAAATATCACCGCCACCGCAGATCCGGGCGGCATCTTTAAAAAGAGTTTCCGGAGTTTGGACGCCGTCTTGAAGCAACGTCAGCGCCAAAGCGTTCTCACGGCTGTTCCACGCCGTGCTCCACCGCCGCTGGGCAAGCCTTTGAGCCAGACCGACAAGGCCCGGCAGTCTGACTGCCGAGTAGACGGCAAGATAGGGGAGTAAAAGATCGGCGTCGTGAAAGCGGTAGCGGCTTTGCAGCCCATCCAGATCAAACTCCGGATTGGCTTGCGC
Organism: candidate division WWE3 bacterium; assembly: GCA_038231515.1. Taxonomy (GTDB): domain Bacteria; phylum Bdellovibrionota; class UBA1018; order UBA1018; family UBA923; genus JACQAX01. The sequence goes on along the minus strand of JBBRLF010000007.1, from coordinate 35,570 downwards.
CAGGCACTGGGCGAAGCCGCCGGCATTGAGCTGTGGGGCCGCTGGTTTTACGGCGGCTGATGCAGTTTGGCAGGCCAGCAACATCAGAAGAGCCAGGCTAATTCGAGATTTCATACCAGACGGCTTATAGTGCGTGAAAGCATTTTGGTCAATTGATGTTATTTGCTGAGCGGCAGGCGCCGTTGAGCGTTCATCTATAAACGTGGGCAAACCCTGCGCCTGCAATTGACGGCGAAGGTATTTTGCGTCGGTGGAATCGGGTTTCGGCAGCTGAAGCGTCTAGGTTTAACTGCAGATATTTCTGGTCCGCACCTTGCTCAGAACGGGGCCCATGAACAAAAAATTTATCGCGATGGCGTGTTTTATTTTGGCAGCTGGCTCTTCTTCCGGCTGTGCCGGCAGTAATGAAGGCTCGGATTCGAGTACTGAATCCGCTGGCTTGGCAGCCGTGGAGCAGTTTTCAGACGAGGGCGCTTCTGCCAATCTGCTTGGCGATCCGGGCTTTGAGTCGGGCCTGAGCGGCTTTGTCGTGTACGACACCGCCAATGTCACGGCCACGCGTTCGACGAGCTCGCCCATCGCGGGGGCCGCAAGCTTGCGAACCACGCTCAAAACCTGGGGAAACAGCGTGTGGTGGACCAAGGCCGTCGGCGGCACCGCGCTTCAGTACGCCAGCTCATTTGCGGTCAGCGCCAAGGTGCGCGCAAACACCACGACGTCCACCAGCGACTTTCAAGTTTGCGCCGAGGTTCATTATCAGAATGGGCAGGTCGTTAAAAAGTGCACGTCGACCACCAACACGGTCGGCCAAACCGTAACGGTCAGCGCCACCGCGCCACTGGATTCAACCCAGCTCATCAACGCAATCTATATTCATTTTACACTTAACAGCGGCTCGCCAGTAAATTTCTCGGTCGACGACGTCAGCGCAATCCTGAATGGAGCGCCGACACCAACACCAACACCAACACCGACACCGACCCCGACACCGACGCCGACCCCGACCCCGACCCCGACCCCGACCCCATCCCCCGGTCCCAATCCGTCTCCCACCCCCGGAAATATTCTGTCCGACCCGGGCTTTGAGTCGGGCCTGGGCGGCTTCACCGTCTATGATTCTTCGGTTTCCGCCACGCGGTCGACGATCGCACCAATCTCAGGCGCAGCCAGCTTGCAGGCGCTCCTGCACACCTGGGGCAATAGCGTGTGGTGGACCAAGGCTGTCGCAGGCACCTCATTGCAGCACGGTACCGCCTTTACGGTCAGTGCAAAAGTGCGTCCCAACGTAACCACTGCGAGCAGTGATTTTCAGGTCTGCGCCGAGGTGAATTATCAGAATGGTCAGGTCGTCAAAAAATGTACCTCGACAGCAAACACGGTGGGCCAGGTTGTTACGGTCAGTGCCACCGCACCGCTTGATGCCGCCCAAGTCATCACCACCCTCAATGTTCATCTCAATCTCAATAGTGGATCTGCGGTGAACTTTTCGGTCGACGACGTGAGTGCGGTGCTGACGGCCGGGGCGACGCCGATTCCCACACCTACGCCAACACCAACACCAACACCGAAGCCAACGCCAAGCCCAACACCTACGCCCACGCCGCCAGCGACGAGTTCGTGCGCCACGGTTGGGGCGACTACGGGATTGCCATTCTGCGCGTATGCTGCCAGCTCCACCTGGAATCAGCCGCTGCCCGCCAATCCGGCAATCCACGCCAACTCGCAGGCGATGCTCAACACCACGTTTCAGAATTACAGTGGAAAGTTTTTCCTGAGTGGCGCCGGTACGCCCGGCTCGTTCCCGCATTACTTCACGAAGGCCGGAGATCCTAAATTGAAAATCGCGCTGACGCTGAACTATGGCTCAAGCAATCTGCAGGGTGCTACCGTGCCCATGCCAACCACCGTGGTGCCGGCCCAGGGCGAAGATGCGCATCTGACCGTGCTCGATGCGTCGAACGGAAATGAGTATGACTACTACCAGTTTCCGCAAAACCAGGCGATCTACGCGGGTGAGACGATTTCGGTGGGGTTTGGCAATATCGTCAACTACCTCACGGGTAGCGGCTGGGGTGGGGCCACGACTGCCGCGGGCGCGGCCCTGTTAAGCGGATTAGTCACCGTGGATGAGTTTAAGAGCGGCACGATTCATCACGCCCTGGCGATGGCCCCGGGCTGCAATAACGGTGCAGGAAGCGTTTATCCTGCAACTTCGGTTGCGACCTATGCGTGCCCTGCATCGAGCGGCATCGGAATTCCGCACGGGTCTCGCATCTGGAGCGATCTGACCGATGCGCAGGTGGATGCTTTGAAGATGGATGTGGTCTCAACCATGGTGCTCAAAGCCCTGCACGGTTACGGCGGCTTCGTGACCGACACGAACGGCTGGAAAGCTCTGGATGTGCGCAATCTGATTGAGTCGCCGGCCAGCTCGCAGGGGCAGACCTGGTGGACGCAAAACGGCGGCAACAGTCCGGCGTTGAACAATCAGCCGGCGTCCTTTTTCCTGACACACTTTCATGTCCTGCAAGTTTGTGTGACTCAAGGTGGCTGCTAGGTAAGGGGGGCCGGCACTTTGCAGAAGGCAAAAGGCCGGTCCCTGGTGATTCGTTTTTATGGTAAATGATTTCCATGTATTACCTGACTAAGTTAGTTTGACATTGGTCTGAGGGTGATATATGGTCCGCGCAATTCATTTTCCAAGAGATTCCCGATGCGTTTTTCTGCAGCTTATTATGTCACCCTCGGTATTTTTGCGATTCAAGGCGCCGCTTTGGCGTGTCCTCGCAGTCAGCATCAGCTGATTTGCACCCAGGATGCAGTGGTCGACAGCTCGAACAATCGCGGACGAGTCATCGGAATCAATCCCAGCACCCAGAACGCGGCTGTAATGCGCGATTGGGACAGTGGGATGGAAACGGTGTCCGTGCGGACGCTTGCTCTCGGATTGGGCTGTGTCGCTGGCGCCTGTGTTGGTGACATGGTGGTGGACTCAAGCAACAACGTCGGAAAAATTATCGCAGTCAATCCATACTCCCGCAGCGTCGTAATTTTGCGCGACTGGGATAGCGGTGTGGAAACGGTCAGCATCAAGGCGGCGGCGATTGGCCTGGGTTGCCTGGGCAATGTCTGCGTGGGCAATCGTGTCGTCGACTCTTCGAATAACACTGGCGTAGTGCTGGCGGTAAATCCTTATACCGGCAACGCCGCGCTCAAGCGCGACTGGGATAACGGCGTGGAAACGGTCGGCGTAGGCCAGCTGGCTCTTGGCGACGGCTGCCTGAATGGCGTTTGCATGGGCGACCAGGTTGTTGATGCGAGCAATAACCAGGCACTCGTAGTCGGCATCAATTACTACCGCGGTACGGCCGCCGTAAAACGGATTTGGGACAGCGGCATCGAAACGGTCGAGCTCAACACGCTGGCCATTACGAATTATTGCCAAACTTATGGCGACGAGATCAGAAGCCGGCCCGCCTCGGTGCCACGCATCGAAGTCATCACGCGCATCACCATTGAGTTCGACTTTAGAATTTCCCGGTAAAAATTAAAAGAGGCGCCCAAATGAAGTTCCCGCACCGGCCCCTTGTCCTGGTATTAATCGCAATCGCCGGTGGCTCCCTGGCCGTTACCGCGCAGGCCAAGACCACCACGGATTATCCCGAGATCGTTTCCATCTTTTCTCAGGTATCCTTTGAGGGCAAAACCGAAAACTCGGGTCGGTGCACCGGCACTTTCATTCATCCACGTCTGGTGCTGACCGCTTCGCATTGTGTGCGTCATTTCAATGCAAGTAAGATGAATGGTCGCGTTTATCGCGCAACGGATCTTCAAGATCGCCCGGTCGACGATCTCACCGCCACGCCCGCGCAGGTCTATACGCCAATGGACGCGTGGTGGGGCACCCGCGAAAATCACCCCGTAAGGGTGACCGTTTCCGATCAGGCCATGCCGGTCGAACACGGGAATCTCACGTTGGACTATGTCGAGCAGGACCTGGCGATTATCGAGTTCGCTCAGGATTTTCCGGTAACTGTCAGAAAGGTCGCGCAGCACGTGCCCTCGTTTGGCGACCCCGTGCGGATGATCGGTTTTGGGCATCACGGCCCGACTGCGTCAGTGCAGGCAGGTTTTGGCGCGGTTTTTCCCATCAAGCACTTTGGCAACAACAGGGTTTCCATGATCGAACTCGACATGCTGGCCGCCAACGGAGCGGCGCAAACCTGCGACGACCCCGGCAAATATACCGACAACTGGGCTATCTGTGGTGGCGACTCCGGTGGCCCGTTGCTCGATGCCCGCACCGGAGAAATTCTGGGCGTGGCATCAGCCTCGCTCGTATTCAAACACGATGATCGTCTGGGCAATGCCGGCACCAAGCTTTCGATTTATACCGACGTCACCCACGGCGCCGGGGCCACGTTCATCCGTAACGCGTTGGCGGAAATCGCCACGCGCAAGCCTGAGCTGGCAGCCCCGGCTAGCGGCCGCCGCGGCGACTAGGTTTTTGTCGCGGTTCGGGCCGCGATGAGCTGCGCTCGAATAGCATTACGAATTTTTTCATTGAGCCCTTCGACGTTCTCCAAAAAGCGAACCGAGTCGATCAGTAGGGGGGCGATTTTTTCCTTGGTAATGGAGCCTGTCACGAACTGCGACTGCAGGCGCAGCTTGCCGCGTACGTCGCATTCGACGCGGTTGCCAAAAAAGGCGACATGCCAGACGCGCACCTGGCCAGCGTCTTCGACATAAAAAAGCTCGCAGCCGTTGTCGCCGACGAAGTGGTGGGCTTCGCCCGCGTCGTGGGTGGTGGGAATGTTGGCGCTGTTGTCGGCCATTTTTGAGGCCGCGATTTCCAGGCCGAACCAGACGTCAATTTGGCTGCGCAGGGTAGGCGGGGCCTCGACAAATGCGCAGCCCACGACCTGCGGCGTCTTGCGCATGAGTTTGAGCTTCAGGGCAATCGTGTCGTTTCCGCGAATCAGCTTTCCGGTCAGAATTGCGCCCGTCGCCGGCCAGACCGCCGAAGCCGCATTTTCGAGGCCAATGCCCGACACCGAGAGGTTCAGAATTTTCAGCAGCGCAGGTTTGGGGCCGTCCAGCCGATGAAATACGACTCCGTGCAAGGGCAGCATGCGCACTCGGGCTGGTCGCAGAACCCGTCTGGTCAGCTGACTGTCGCTGTTGGGCGAAAGTGGTGTGGGTGCCACCGCCGGCGTTACTTGCGTAGGTGCCAAGGCGGTGGCCGGGCGTCCCTTCTTGAGTACCTCAAGGGTGAATGGTGGAACTTCCTGGGTGAAGGTGAAAAAGAAAAACTGATCGCCAGCTTCGATGACCGTACAGTCCTTGATGGGGATGCGGACGCCGGCTTCGGCTTTCGCACCGTTCACTCTGGTGCCGTTGGTGCTGCCCAGGTCTTCGACTGCGGCGGCCTGAACACCCACTCCGGCCAGATGAACCTTGAAGTGCTGGCGGCTCATCAGGCCGTCTTTGGGAAAAGTGAGAGCGCCCTCGGTCCTGCCCACCACCAGCTGGTCGAGCAAGGAGTGAAATTTACACTGGACCATGTCGTAAAGGAACGGACCGGACTCCCTTGCGTAAATGGATTTACTCATAGCTGAGAAACAGGATAATCAATCTCTACGTCGGTGACAAGTGACTGCTTCAGAAGCGCGGCTGTACGGAAAGGGGTGGCTCGGCCGGCAGCAGCAGCGGCTTGAGCAGTGGTTGTGCCAGGTGCCCAGGCTGAGCTGGGGCGTTGCAGCTGTTGGCGTCGTTCTTAACGACGCGATCTGAGCAGACGATTTCCTTGAAGCTGTCGCAGCCATGTCCGGGTGAGAGGCCAGGACAAAGCGTGCCGCGCTGATCGACGATCACCGTACTGATCTGTTTCAAATCCACCCGCGGGTCCATCACAAAGCTTTGCACATAGGCGAAGCCCTGCTCCTTGCAAAAGGCCAGCGCAGCCACGCAGCCGCACTGATTCTCCCAGCTTCGGCACCAGTCGAGCCGGTAGCTCTTTCCGTCAGTCGCTTCGAGAGTAGGATTGGGGTACGCCTGCGAGAGCGCATAGCAGGGGCTTGCGAGCAGGCTCAGCCACACCAATAAGACACTCATGGAGGTTACTTGGCCGGAGTTTTTTCTGGAGTGGTATTCGTACCGAGATTCGAGTCAGAGCCGTCGGCCGGCTTGTCGATACTGCGGCGGTGTTTGCGACCATCTTCATCGACCGTATGTCTCTCAACTTCAAGAGGTTCAGGTGTCAAATTCACGCATCGTTCACTGCCCGAAGCGACATAGCTAAAACCCGGTGGGCATTCACACCGTATGGGGTGGCCACTGGGGGCTATTTCATTGGAGCAGTTAAATGGCTTCGCGGTCTGATCCAGGTGTCCAGCTTTTAGTATTTGCTTGGGAGCGCCCTGGTAGTGGCAAACTGCGGGGTTGCGCCAGCTATACTTGTAGCCCGGCGGGCACACGCAGGTGGAAGGATTGCCATTGGGTGCTTCATCGGCGGAACAGCTTAGGGGCAGCACCGTCTTGGGCATCGGATCTTCGCCAGCATGGGCATAGGTCGGAAACGTTGCAAGTGCCGCGAAAATCAAAGCGCTCAAAAATGCATTCATCGAAAAGTCCCCCAGATGCCCTTTATTGTAGCAGACCCCAGGGTAAAACTCAGCCCGTGGGGGCAGAAATGGCCCATCTCCTTGTTGTGACTCCGTTATATTAGAATGGTGGTGGGAGGCCCGGAATGGGTAAAAGCAGCGGAGCAAGGATTTTCCGGTCGTTGGCGATAGGGGGCAGCGCCCTGGTGGCGGCCTACTTTCTATATGGCACGGGGCCGGCGAGTCAGCCAGTGGCGCCCGTGGTTGATGCGCAGACTGCCCCAGCCGCCGAAGCCCCCACGCTGAGCGTGAAAGTGGCGCCAGTGCAGAACGTGCAATCAGTCACAGTCGGGATTACGTCTGCTGAGGTTGCGAGGCCTGTCGCGGTTTCGCGCGAATGCACTGAGCTTTGGCAAAATCTTACGGCATTGAATATCAACGAGCGGGTTTTGTCGGGAGTGCGCAGCCTGCCTGTTCCCACTCAGTGCAAAGAATTACCGAAGGATGCGGCAGCGGCGCTGACGGACTATGAGAGTAAGTGCGCCGTGGTGCTGTCGGGCAGATCGCTCAATGAGCAAGATGCCGACGAGCGCAAGAGTCTGGAGGCCTGCATGGAGGCCTCGGTGCTGCTGCGCTCGTGGCTTTCGCTGCTTACCACCAATGGCATGAAAGCTTCCGAGATCACGGATCCAAAAATTCTAATGGATCGACTGAAGCTGGCTGCCGGACGGTTAAACAAGACCGCCGCAACTCAGGCTCCGGGCGCTCCGCGGCTCGACCCGACAAAGCTGACCGAAATTACTGAAACCGCGCTGCAGCTCATGCAGGTGGCCGATTCAGGCATGCAGAAAAACATGGCCAGCCGATTTTATCTGATGGCGGGTACTCAGGCGCTGGGGGTCGACTTCCGTTCGGTTTTCGGGGGCGGCCCGCGTACGCCAGCTGCCAGTGGCGCAGCCCCGGCGACTGTCGTGAATTCGGATGCCGACGCGAAAAAACAGCAAGCGCTCGATGAGCTACGGCGCACGGTCGAAAGCAGCAATCCCGGTTTTTTCAGTCCCGGGCGGAAACACTAGACGCTATTTTTTCGCGCGGACGCTGTCGAGCTGATCTACGAGAGCCTTGTCGCGGTCGGTGACGAAGTTGATCACCATGCCCTTGCGACCGGCGCGCGCGGTGCGACCCACACGGTGCAGGTAGTTTTCCATCTCTTTGGGCAGATGATAGTTGATGACGCGACCCACGTGCTCGAGGTCCAGACCCCGGGAAGCCAGATCGGTGGAGATCAGCAGCTCGATTTTACCGTCGCGAAACGCCTTGAGATTGGCACGGCGTTCGACCTTGTCCATCTCGCCGCGATAGATCGCGCATTCCTGCCCCTGTTTTAAGAGCTCTTCGGCAAGCTTGTCGCATTGCTCGCGCGTATTGGTGAAGATCAGCGTGCCACCCGCTACCTTGTCAGACAGCACGGTGGCCAGCAGCGGTAAACGTTTTCCATCGATAACTTTGCGGTTCTGCGTAACCAGGCTGGCCACCACTTTATGGCTACCCTGGCTGCGGATGACTTCCGCACCCGCAAACAGCTTGGTCATGAGCTCTTCGACCTTGGTCGAAACCGTTGCCGAAAACAAGGCCAGCTGACGCTCGGGCGGGCAGGCCTCGACGATGGTGCGAGCGTCGAGCAGAAAGCTTTGATCCATCATCTGGTCGGCTTCGTCGAAGATCAGGACGCGCACGTCGCTCAGGTTTACCAGCCCCCGGTCCATCAGCTTGACGAGGCGACCCGGCGTGGCCACAAGAATCTCGAAGCTGCCCAGTAGGTTTTTCTTGGCCACTTCGGGGGTAGTGCCCCCAAGTACGGTGCGAACGCGCAGGCGTGTCGAATGGGTGAAGAGCTTGAAGACTTTTGAAACCTGTTCGCCCAGTTCGCGCGTGGGGACGACGACGGCGGCGCGCGGCTGGCTGTCGACCGTTACGGATTGGCCTTGGTTTTCGAGGGTTTTTAGCAAGTGCAGCACGGGCAGGGCGTAGGCCAGTGTTTTGCCGCTGCCAGTCTCGGCAACACCCACGACCGAACGTCCGGCAAGCAGCGCTGGGGTAGCGCGTTGCTGAATTTCGGTGGGCTTGACCAGGCCTTTTTCGGTCAAGGTTGCTTGCAGTGAAGGCAAAAGGTCGAAAGCTGTGAATGAACTCATAACAGCCTCCTATCTTCCCGGACGGGGTTTCGGATAGCAAAATCTTGAAGATCCGTTGAAGCAGTGGCCGGACCTGGCAGGGGGCATATAACTTGCTGTTTTTCGCCCGTGGCAACGCCTTCTGACATCTCAATCAAGCATCCTGTGTTCGCCTGGATGCTCATGACCGGCTTGCTTGTCTTTGGGGCTATCTCTTACCTGAGCCTGGGGATAAGCCAGCTTCCGGACGTCGATTTTCCCGTGATTACCGTCATGGTCACCTGGGCGGGGGCCAACCCGGACGTCATGGAGTCGGCCGTCGCGGATGTACTCGAAGACGCGGTCATGAGCGTGAGCGGCGCCCAGCTTGTACAGTCAACGTCGCAGCAGGGCAGCACCCAGGTTCGCATTCAGTTCAGCCTGGGGCAGGACATCAATGCCGCGCTCGAAGAGGTGCAGACCAAGGTATCGCAGGCGCAACGAAATCTGCCGCAGAACATCGATCCGCCCATTATCACGAAGACCAACCCCGAAGATCAGCCGATCATGTGGATTGCGGTGTACTCCATGCAACATTCGCTGCGCGAGCTGACCCTCTATGTCCGCGATCATCTGCGCAATGCGATCACGACGGTCCCTGGGATCGGCGACGTGTTGCTGGGCGGCTATGTCGCGCCGCAGATGCGCGTTTGGCTCAATAATCAGAAAATGGTGCGTCAGCAAATTACCTCGCAGGACATCGTCGCCGCGATCAATGCCGCAAATGTGCTGGCCCCTACCGGCTATCAGGAAAACGGCCCGGAGCAGTCCTTTGTGCGAGTGCATTCGGAGTTCAAAAATGCACGGGAGTGTTCGAACATTCTGATTTCGACGCGCGCCGGAGGCCTTGTTTGGAACCGGCTGCTCTTGAAGGCAGTCGCGGCCTGCGAAGAAGGCACCGATGAGATTCGTCGCATCTCGCGCTACAACGGAATTGCGCCTACGGTGGGCGTGGGAGTGATCAAGCAGCACGGCACGAACGCGGTGGCGATAGCCGACGCGGTCAAGCGCAAGTTGACTGAGCTGCGGGAATACCTGCCCAAAGGCATGAATCTCGGCATTGTCGTCGACAACACGGAATTCATCAAGCAGTCGGTCACCCAGCTGCTGTTTACGCTGGGGGTGGCCGCGGCACTTACCTCGCTGGTCTGCTATTTTTTTCTGGGTGCGTGGAGCTCGGCGTTGAACGTGATTCTCGCCATTCCGGTTTCGATCATCGGTACGTTGGTGTTTTTGCATTTTCTGGGGTTCACGCTCAACAGCTTTACACTGCTGGCGTTGTCGCTGGCCATCGGTATCGTGGTGGACGATTCCATCATGGTGCTTGAAAACATTGTGCGGCACCACGAGCTGGGCATGAGTCGCGTACAGGCTTCACTGGTCGGCGCCCGCCAGATCACTCCTGCTGCGGTGGCGGCCTCGCTGGCTATTCTGGCCATCTTCGTGCCCGTGATTTTCATGAAGGGAATTATCGGCAAGTTCTTCTATCAGTTCGGCGTCACTCTCTCGATTACGGTGCTGCTCTCGCTGCTCGAAGCCCTGACGTTGACGCCGATGCGCACCTCTCAGTTTCTGACGACGGGCCACGAGAGTCGCATAAGCCGGCTTGTGAACCGTGGCATGGCAAGGCTGGCACACGGCTACCGTCGCGTGCTGGCTCGCTGTCTTGGCTGGCGGTGGAGCGTGGTTTTAACGGCGGTCGCGATCTTCGCGATTTCGCTGCTGGCCGCGGGCGGACTGCGCAAGGAGTTTTTGCCGCCGCAAGATCAGAGCCGCTTCATGGTCACGCTTTACACTCCGATGGGGTCTTCGCTGGCATTTACCGACCAGGTGTTTCGGCAAGCTGAAAAGCTGCTGGCCGCGCGTCCCGAGGTTGAGAAATATTATGTGGCCGTGGGCGGGTTCGGCGCGGGCCTGGTCAATCAAGGCATCATGTTCGTGATTATGAAAGAACCATTTCAGCGCCGGCTGACGCAGCAGCAGTTCATGGCGCTGCTGCGCACGGAGCTGACGAAGATCGCTGGCGTTGATCATGTGGCGCTGCTTGACCTGTCGCTGGCCGGCTTCAGCGCCCAGCGCGGCTACCCCATTGAGTTCGAGGTGCAGGGGCCCGACTGGGACAAGCTAACCGCGCTTTCGACGGATTTGCGCAAGAGGCTGGCCGACTCGGGACTGATGACGGATATTGATACGGACTACCATCCCAATATGCCAGAGACCGAAATCACGCCTGATCGCGACCTGGCCGGGCGGCGCAGCGTAACCGTCGCCGCCATCGCTGATACGGTGGCCGCAATGGTGGGCGGCCTTAAGCTGAGTCCCAACAAGTACACCGACCCCACAGGCCATCGCGATGACATTCAGGTCAAGCTGCAGGCCGACGAAAATCGCACGGCCTCCGATATCGAGAAGCTCTGGGTGCGCAACAACGCCGGCGAGATCGTGCCGCTTAAAGATGTGGTCAAGATCACACAGGGCAAGACGCTGCTGTCGATTACCCGGTATAATCGCGAACGGGCGATTGGTATCTTTGGAAATTTCAAAGCGGGACTTTCGCAGTCTGACGTCATCTCGTATATTCAAAAGACGGCCCGCGAAATCCTGCCCGCGGGCTATCACGTCACGTTGTCGGGTAACTCCCTGGCGTTTGCCGAGTCGTTTCGCAGTCTGTTCGGCGCGCTCGTACTGGGAATTTTTGTGGCCTATATGATTCTGGCCAGTCAGTTCAACAGCTTTCTGCATCCCGTGACCATCCTGCTTGCGCTGCCCTTCAGTGTTACGGGCGCGATCCTCGCGTTGCGAGTTACTGATACCTCGCTGAATATCTACAGCATGATCGGTATTTTGCTGCTGATGGGCCTTGTGAAGAAGAATTCGATTCTGCTGGTCGATTTCACCAATGTCGTGCGCCGAGGGGGCAAGGGCGTGCGCGAGGCGCTGCTCGAGGCTTGCCCCATTCGCCTGCGCCCGATCATGATGACGTCGATCGCGGTCATTGCCGGCGCGATTCCCGAAGCCGCGGCCGTCGGGCCGGGGGCCGAGGTGATTCGGCCCATGGCGGTTGCGGTAATCGGTGGCGTGATTTTTTCGACGCTGCTCACGCTCTTTGTTGTGCCGTGCGCTTACAGTCTGCTTTCGCGGTTCGAAAGCCAGCGGCATCAGCGCGAACTTCGCGAAGCGTTGATTGAGTTAAAGGAAGCATCCTGACCGGGGAAGAGGGGGGGGGGCGAGGACCCTAGGGGTTAGGGTTAGGGGTTGGGCCCTCGCCAGGAATCTTAAAAGGGGGGGGGACGAGGGCCCTAGGGGTATAGGGGTTAGGGGTTGGGCCCTCGTCAGGAATCTTAAATTGGGGGGACGAGGACCCTTGGGGTATAGGGGTTAGGGGTAGGGCCCTCGTCAGGAATCTTAAACTTGTTGTATCTATCTACTTCAAGTCTGATGCCAACCGCCCTCTGACGTAAAATCGGAGACTTACGCGGCCCTGCCCGAAACCGCCTGTGTCCAAGGCCCTGAACAGGCGAATAATCCTTTGACGGTGCAGGATATTAAGCGGTTAAAGCTGCTTTCGGACTGTGTCTTGGGTTAGGAATTTGAGAGCAGCATTGAGATTTTTTTCCGGCACAAGTCGCCTGAGCTGAGTCGAAGCCGTGCTCAGCTCTTCGGGCGTCCACTCCTGCCACCTTGCATATTTTGAATCCAGCAAGCCAGCCGCAAGACTTTGCGCAACGTCCTTGGACTGGATTGCGACGAACGAATCGGAGTCATAGAGAAACGAGCGATAATCCCAGTTTCCACTTCCGACGACGGCCATCTCGGAGTCGACCAGGGTTGCCTTGGTATGCAGGCATTGACCCGGAGGAGCGACAAACGTGAAAAAATGAAACGCGGGGCCCAGCGCCTGCGACCAGAGATTCAAGCTCTCGTACATATAGATCGGTACCAGGGGAATATCCGAGGTTTGATAAGAGTTGGTATAGACTGAGACCTGGATTCCATTGAGCGTACATTCGGACAGGGCATGAAGAATGCGATCGGTGGGCGTAAAGTAGGGCGTGAAGATTTTGATTTCGTGTCGGGCCGATCGGATCACGGCAAGCATGTTGGTCTCAAATGAGCGGGCAGAAGTTACGGACGTACCATTTGCAAGGCTGAGAACTGCCGGAATACCACCCGATGCGCTGCTGCTGGTGTCGGGTACCTCGAAGGCCAGGTCCAGATCTGTGTAGTATAGGGAGTTGGCCTGCCGGTCTGTTTCGGCGAAGCTGTCGGCCCAGCCCCGGCCACCCAGGACCACGTTCGTGCGGCCCTCACGCTTGCGGTGCACGAGCAGGTATTTGTCGTGAAAGCGGCTGGCCAGGATTTCCAGCTGCGATTTAAGTTTGAGCAGCTTGAAAAAACCGGTTTCAGCGACGACGCGTTGAAGCACCCGGCCCAGCAAGACCTCTGGGGTCGGAGTCGAGGTCGAGGGTGGGTCCAGAGCGGTTTCCAGCTTCGAGCCGGCTAGCGCATGCTGCAGCCGCGGTAAATCGGCCGAGATCAACGCATCGATAAGACCAGCAGCGTCCCTGATGCCGTAGGTGGCCTGGACGAATGCGATAAATTCGGCAGAAGGCGGATTTGCGATCTCGAGCTCAAAGCGCGGAAAGGATTTCAGCGGCTCGAACTCTTTAAGAGCTGAAACCGAAAACATGAAATCGAGCTTCAGCTTGAGATGTGTGCCCTGGCGCAGCTTGGCGGCCAGGTGAGAGCGAATGGTGCCGAGCATGCGGCCGGGGCGCACGTAGAACTGCGCAATCTCGATGACGTCGTCGGCTGTGGCAGAATCAATCTGCTCTAGCCAGGCCGCCAGTGCCTGGGCGCCCGTGAAATAAAGCGCGGGTGGCGTGATGAGGATTGGCTTGGCGTTGACCGCTTCGCGTTTGAAAGCTTCAAAGGCGGTTTGGGTTTTATTGAGGCGCGTGGAGGCACAGCCGGAAAGCGTGCCCAAAAAGATCACGATAAGAAGAATGGGTAAGCTTTTCACCTTTAAAATGTCGTATGTAATCGGCAGAATCAAGTCAATGGAATTGAGAGTGGGGTACCGGTAATTGAATCGCAGAATCGCCATTGTGGGAGCCGGAATTGGCGGTCTTGCGGTCGCTATCGCAAGCACCCGCGCGGGCAATCAGGTCGAGGTTTTTGAACGCAGCTCCGAAATCAAAGGCGTCGGCGCGGGCATGGCGTTGTGGCCCAATGCCACCCGAGTTCTGCTGTCGCTGGGTATTCTGGAAGAATGTGTGAGCAGGAGTGGGCCGCTTGCGCTTCTGTCCGTGCAGCTGGCGAGTGGCAAGGTGGTGATGAAAATTGCCACCGAAAATTTTTCAACGCCGGCCATAGCCTTGCAGCGCGGGGATTTGCACAAGGCCTTGCTGGCGTGCGCGCAAGGGATTCCATTTTATTCCGGCCACAGCTGTCTGGGAATACGCGATGCGGACGAAGGCGCTTATCTGGTTTTCGAGCAAGGCGAACGGGGCCCCTACGATGTCGTCGTAGCCGCGGACGGCATTCGGTCTGCCCTGCGCGGGTATGTGCAGGGCGATATTCCGTTGCGTTATAAGGGGTACGCGATTTGGCGAGGCGTTGCCGAGGCCGCAGATCTCGTGGCCGCTGATGGAAATTTTTTCGAAATCTGGGGTCCTGGTCAGCGCTTTGGAATCCTGCCCATGGGCAACGGACGGGTCTGCTGGTATGCCACGGTAAATCAGCCCCAAGGCGATCGGCGCGGTATGCATGAACAGAAAGAGTTTTTACTGAAACGTTTTCGAGGCTGGGTGCCGCCGGTCGAAGAGCTGCTGGCACGCACACCGCTGGACGCGCTGGTGGCCTCGGACACTTTTGACCGTACGCCCTCCAGTCGCTGGAGCCGCGAGCGCGTGGTGCTGCTTGGCGATGCCGTGCATCCCATTGCCGCCAATCTGGGAATGGGCGGGTGCATGGCCCTTGAAGATTCCTGGATCCTGGGCCAGCTGCTTGGCAAGCCGCGGTCACTGCCCGGGCTTTTTGATCACTATGAAAACTTGCGCAGAAATCGCGTGGCTGACATTGCCCGCCGTTCCAATGTGATTGGCGCCATTGGCCAGCTCGGACACCCATGGGTGTTTCCGCTTCGCGACCAGATCTGTAAGCTCATTCCAGGCCGGCTCTTCACGCTGTCGAGTCGTCGCATTCATTCGTATCGCGCAGATCAGGCGCGGGGCCTGGCATGAAGAAGGTATTCGGGGTGGGCAATCATAAAACCGCCACGAGCAGCCTGGACCAGGCGCTCAGGATTTTGGGTTACCGCACCACGCACTGGGATCGGCACCAGCTTTTTGCGCAGGCGTTGCTTTCGGGAAAAGTCACCGACCTCGAGCTGGCCATGCGGGATATCGACGCGGCGTCTGACCTGCCCATTCCGCTTATGATTCCGGAACTCGACCAGCATTATCCGGGCAGCAAGTTCATTCTTACCGTACGCGATCCCGAACATTTTGCGGCGAGCGCCGAAAATCACATTGGAACGCGACGGCTCGCGCTGGAAGAGTATTTGTTTTATGGCGTGTGGAAGTTTGAACGTAAGCGTTTTCTGGAGCGTTACCGGCAGCACAACCAGAGTGTGCAGGAGTATTTCGCGTCGCGTCCGGCTGACCTGCTGGTGCTCGACATAACGACTGGCGAGGGCTGGCCCAAGCTGTGTGGCTTTCTGGGGCTGGACGTGCCGGCAGTGGTCTTTCCTCATGCCTACAAGGCGAAGTATCGCCCCAGGTAGCGAATCGTTGGCGGGTCTGCCATCGATATATTTTGTTGAGTTTGGAAAGCGCATTGACGATATTGCAACGCATTAGATATGTGCCTTCAGCAAAAGGGGTATTTATTATGATTCGTTTGGTGTTGATCACTTTGTTTTTCATGTCTTCGTTGCTGGCACAGGCTGCAGATCGTAACTCGAGCTGGGGCCAGATCATGGGGGATCGCAGCTTGAAGATCCAGGCTCCGTCGGTAAGCCTGGCTCATGCGTACGGCACGACAGTCGTTTCCGTTTTTTCGGTTTGCCGCAAGGGCGCGCAGATCGAGCTGATCGGTCAGGTGCTGGATGTCTGCACTCGTACCGTTCTTCGCGGCCGCGCAGGCAACGTTTGCGTAAGCTACGACCGTGTCAAGCCGGTAGCTTCCGTAATCGCAACCAAAAATGTTTGCGTCAAGCGCAACCTCACGCGCGGCGGCGTGGGCCCGTGTCGGCGTTGGGAAACGCAGGTCACGAACTATGCCCAGCCTATGCTGGTTCGCGTAGTCGATGCCTCAGGATCGTACTCGCGTTTTCGTGGCTTGCCCGAGCGGTTTCGTTTCGAAAAGAGCTTCACGATTCCAGCTTGTTCGGCTATTCGCTGATTTTTTCCTGCTGAGCGCCGCGGCCGGTAAGCCTACTTCGTTTACCTTTCTGAGGTAGGGTGCCGGCCGTGGTATTTTTAGCTTGATTCACTGGCAAACACTTCGAGCTTGAGTATAATTGGGCAAATGAATCGTTACGCCCTCGTTCCCCTTCTTGGACTGCTCCTGACCTTGGTCATTGCTTCGCCGGCTCGTGCTGGTGACGCGTTCAGCTTCAAAAAATACGGAGAGCTCGTTAAAACAATTCCTTTCGAGGAGCTGGCAAATATCACCCGCGCGCTGCCCCGGCCCACCTGGGATCCCAGTGAGCAGGTGCAGACGAACTACGTCGGCTTCGACTTCAAGGAGTTGCTCGATAGTGCCTACGGCCGGTCGTGGATCACGACCGAAGAGCTGCTTTTTACCTGCACAAATGGCTACGAGCAAAGCATTCCCGTTAACCGTTTTTTACAATATTCGAGCTACCTGATTTACTCACGCGAGGGTGGTGCGTTCGAGCTGGTGAACAAGGCGCGCGAAAACAAACATCTCAAGCTTGCGCCCTACTATCTCACCTGGGATAACGCGCGTGATCCTGAGCTGCGAGTGGCGGGCGATGCCTTCAACTGGCCTTTTCAGGTCAACGCGGTTGACCTGATTCGTTTCAAAGACCGGTTTTCGCAGATGGCCCCGGCAGCCAACGCTCCTCGCGAGGCGATTGCGGGCTTCGCGCATTTTCATAACTTCTGCATGGGCTGCCACAGCATGAACGGCGACGGGGGGCACGTGGCCTCGGATTTGAATTTTCCCGTAAACGTCACCGAACACCATGACGACGCTTTACTCAGGAAGTGGATTCTCGACCCTCAAAGCGCCCGCAAGGGAGTGGCCATGCCCGCGTTGTTTGGCGAGCTTAAAGACCGACCCAAGGCCGCCGACGACCTCATCGCGTATCTCAAGACGATGCGGGCCAATAAGATCAAGCCCCGAAAAAAAATGGCGCTGCCGCACTAGCCGTTTGATTGCCTTAATCAGCCAGAAAACTTGCCAGCTGGTGCGCGTTGAAGTCGCAGTGGGCGCCACGTACCAGGTCCCATTCCGTATTGACGTGCCGGTTCAGGGCAAGCGTGGCCAACGCGCGATCGCTTTCTTCGAGGCCATACTCATCATGATGAACGGCGCTGATGAACAGCGGTGGAAAGTTCGAGTTGAGCGTGCGCTCGGCGACCTTCAGAGGCCCTTCGCGCTCCCACTCGGCGGCGGTGAAATATCTTCGCGCGAGATACATCGGCGCTTCCATCAGAAAGGGATTGGCGTGGTTGCGCCACCAGTATTTTTCGAGTTCGCGGTGAAACGCCACGTGATCGGCCAGGCTTTGCGATTTGGGGTAGATCGGAAAGGACACGGTGGCCGGGCATAGCAGCGCCACCTTTTTAAAGAGCGCCGGATTGCGCAGGGCAATTTGAGCGGCGTTAAATCCGCCCATCGACATCCCGATAAGGTAGCGGTGGCCGCTGAAGTCCGGCACCAGCTGGTGTTCGACGTAAGGCATGACCTGATTGAGAAATACCTCGTAGAGCCCGCTCGCGGACTTGCTTCCCAATGGCGCAAGCAGCCACAGGGAGCCAAACGAAACATTGATCACCACGGGCGCCGCAAAGCCCAGGTCGCGCCAGTCGGCGCGGACGGTTTTGTAGTTGGGCTTTTTGATCCAGTTGCGCTCGTCTTCGCCCAGACCATGAAAAAAATAGAGGATGTCCCGGCTTTTGCTTTCGGTCTGCCGATGAACGCAGATGTTTGCCGTAAGTGGCTTCTGGTGAAAGGTGAAAGTCGCGGGTGTGCATTGCGTATCCACGATGTCGCGCGCGCCGGGGTCGGCTGCCGCGGTCAGCGAAAGCAGAAGTGTTGCAAGCAGGAAAGAAATCGTGGCGAGTCTCATAACGGTAAGCAGTTGCAAATCCCGGGCTGCTCGCTGCTTGAAATTCAGCACTGCGAATTCAAGGGGATCGACGACTGCGGTCCTGAAAAACCGATGTGGAATCAAACGGGTGTCTAGTTTCGGGTAGTGGTCTTGAAAGTCAGTTTGCGGCCGCAAAAACAACTCTCCGGAATGCGACCGCACCTTTGCCGCCGCATTCGGGGTGCGGTATAATCCAGGACTGAGGGACGAACGTGTTACTTTCTATAATCATCGCGGTAATGAGTCTGGCGGCACCGGTGCTCGCCCAGGACGCGGCCGCCTGGATTCATGCGGAGTATGGGGCGGGGAATTATGGTGGCACCGCGCTGATCGGCGATGTCGGAATTCATAATCTGCGCAAACGTCACCCCGACCAGTTTCGCGTTTTGTATGACGAGCTCGATGGGCTGGTCGCGACCAAAGGCGCAAAGGGAGTATTCTATCTCAATGACCTTGTCGCCGAGCATGCCCTTTATGCGGCCGTTAAGCTTGCGGCCTACGCGCAGGTCAAAGGTTATGATCAGGTAATGATTCGAATCCTGCCCGGTGACTTCACCACGATCGACTTGCCGGTGGTTGGCAGCGCGCAGCTCAGGAATCCCGAACCGAATTTTCTGGTTCGCGTTTCCGGCGACCTCTTACAGCGGCTGGCAAACTCGTCAGCAAGCGGTCTGAATCTTACAACCTATGTTGCCGAACGCGTTTGGAATAGGGCGGCTGACGGCGCACCCAAGCTGGGAGTTACCGTAGTGCAGGAAAAGGCTCCGCCCTATATCTATCCCGACGGCACGGCGATTGGTCCCAGGCAATATGTAGATGGCCCGCACTCGGTCTACAACATCAGCCGTAAAAAAAGTTTACCCGCCACGGATTCGCAGACTCTTCTTGGCCGCTCATTCAAACCCGGCGAAGGCTGCGCTTGGATTTTGCAAGGAGTCATGAACGAGGCGCGACTCATCGGCCGCTGATGGGCAGCGGGGTCGCAAGTCGTTCCTTGATGCAGTTCATGCCCTGACTGCCGGCGGCACTTAGAAAATCAGCGGGTGGCGAAAGTGTCCAGCGTACGAGTTCGTTTCGTCCGGGATGGATAAAGCCCAGCTCGGCCGCATGCAACATCAGGCGCGGTGCTTGAATTTCGGAACCCGTGTAATAACGGTTATAAGCTTTTTCGCCCAGCAGAGGATGGCCGGCCTCACCCAGATGAATACGAATCTGATGGGTCCGTCCGGTTTCGAGCCGGCATTCCAGCAGCGTGCTGCCGTTAAAATGCAGCAGCGCAGTGACGTGTGTTACGGCCGCCTTGGCCTCGGTGCGCGAAACCGCGCTGCCCGCCGAGATAGAGCCGCGCAAACCGTCGCCGCGATTCTCGACCAGCAGCGAGCGAAAAGTTTGGCTCTGCACCTCGCCGTGGACCAGCGCGAAATAGCGGCGAAGCACGGTGTGTGCGCGAAACTGGTTCATCAAAATCTGACTCGCCGTTTGAGTTCGGGCGAACACAATCAGCCCGCTCGTCTCGCGGTCGATGCGGTGCACGACCAGTACTCGTCCTGGTTTGAGATAACGGCTCAGGCGCTGCTCCAAGCTGTTGTTCTCGGTGTCATCGAAGGGCACCGTGCTCATGCCGGCTGGCTTATTGAGAACGATGAGCTGATTATCGAGGTAAATGACGTCATTCTGGCTTACGCTGGCCGGTGGCGCCCGCAGCCCCTTGACGCCGCTTTTGGGGGCATTCATCTTCAGCTCGAACTCCACCGTGGCTTCAACCAGGAAGCCCGGATCCGTGACGGCGCTTCCGTCCAGCCAGATCTTGCCCGTCTTGATCCATTCCCGGGCCTGATTCCAGCTCACTTGTTGACGATTTCGCACGGCTGCGTCCAGCCGGCATCTCGACTTGGGGTCAGGCTTCATGGCCCGAGTGTAACACTAAACCCATTGAGCGCCAGCCCGTGAGTAGTGTAGGTTTAGAGCATGCGGATTGGGTTGTGGCTGGCGGTCAATTTTCTGCAAGCCTGTTTTACCGTGCTGTGGAGCACGGGCTGGTTCTGCATTGCCTGCCTTTTTACGGCCGCCTCTTTGCAATCCGAGATCACCCTGGTGCTGGCTCGGCGCTACTGGGCTCCGGGGCTGCTGCGCGGCGCGGGGGCGCGTGTCGAGCTGCGGGGCCTCGAAAATGTGGACTTTGGCAAACCCCACGTTTTTGTCATGAATCATCAGTCGGTGATCGATACCGCCGTGGCCTTCAGCGCGTTGCCCACGAACCTGCACTTCATTTTAAAAAAAGATCTGCTGTGGGTGCCCGTACTGGGCTGGTTTGCCTGGCTCAACGGCATGATCTTCGTCAACCGTCACGATCCGCTGCGCGCCTTTTCAGCGCTCAAGAAGGTGGGCGTGCTGATTCGCGGTGGCAAGAGCGTGCTGGCGTTTCCCGAGGGCACTCGTTCGCGCGGCGCGGCCATTGGTTCATTTAAAAATGGGATCTTTGCAGCGGCAATCGAGGCGGGAGTGCCTATCGTGCCGGTTGCGATAGACGGAGCTGGTCAGGTTCTGCCGCCGGATGGCTTCAGCGTTCGTCCGGGGATGATTCGCCTGTTGATCGGGAAGCCGGTTTCGACTCTGGGCCTCACGATACGCGACCGCGACAATCTCGCCGAGCGCGTACGCGGCGAGGTAGTTGCACTTCATAATAGGATCTCCGTCTGATACTCTGGGAGTCATGCATCCCGTATTGATGACGATCGGCCAGGTGCCGGTGCGCATGTATACCGTGATGGCCGTACTGGCCATGATGGGCTCGATGATCGTCGTTCGCTCCGAGGCGCGCCGCTACGGGCTGAATGTGCGTGAGATTTCGTGGGTCGTGGTCGCCTGCACGTTGCTGGGTTTTGTGGGCGCGCATATTCTTTATGCTTTCACCCGCACTGACCTTAGTGGCGCGGCCTGGTGGCGCACGTTTTTTAACTTTGGCTACGGCGGTGTCTGGTTTGGCGGATTTCTGGCTTCGTGGGGGCTGGCGGAGTGGTACGCCCGGTTTCGAAAGTATGCGCCGCTAAAGTCCTGGGACATGGGCGCGTTTGCCGTGCTTATTGCCAATCCCGTGGGGCGAATTGGCTGCTTTTTCAATGGCTGCTGCTACGGCACGCCTACGAGTCTGCCCTGGGGAGTCGTCATTCCCGGGCGCAGCGAGTTTGGCGAAGTTCCACTCCATCCGGCGCCGCTCTATGAGTTTACCTATCAGATGCTTTTGTTTGCCGTGCTGTGGTCGGTACGCAAGCGCAACAAATATGACGGGCAAACCGCGGCCCGCTATCTGATATTGATGCCACTCGGTCGTTTCGTGCTCGAGTTCTGGCGCGGCGACACGAGTCGCGGCTTTTTTTATCTGGAATGGCTGTCGACCTCACAGGTGATTTCGGTGGGGCTCATGCTGTGTGGTCTTGCGCTTTATCTGGTCAGGCGGCGCAGTTTTCCTGACTTCAAACTATTCTAATGCTTGGTCGTCGGAGCCTGCATCGCAGCCGAGCCAAAGGATAGGGCATTGGGCCCACCCTGCTGTGCATTTCTGTCAGGCGTGTAAATCGACGTTGGTGAGGCAGTCATGACGGGCAGTGGTTTTATACCGTTGCTTATCGGAGCCCCGGAAGTTGCGGATGCCACTTTGTGTGCATCAGGGTCGTGGGTGTTTATTGCGGGGTGTCCGTGTCCTTCGACTCGTTTTTGAGCGTCGGAACCGGCTGCCGGGTCGCCAGCCGTTTGTTGGAAAGTCGGAGCCAGTGGGCTCGTTAACTTCGCGCCAGTAATGGGTGTTCTGGTACAAGCCGAAAAAAGCGCGGAAATTCCAAGGATCGGAAGAAAAATTCTCAGTAGCTTCATTTCGGTTGCTCCTAAATTCAGTATTTCGCGCATCCGGCCATTCCTTGAAGATACATGTCGCCCAAGCCAATACCGCCATCTGAGCTGAAACAGTTGCAGCTTGCCGCATGATAGTTCACGAGGCCTTGATTGCGGGCATGGCAGTTTACCGTATCCGTGCAGTAGCAGTCACATTTATAACTCATCAGCCAGGCGTCCGCGCCACAGTCCATGTTGGCATTGAAATTCCAGAACTTCCCGATATGGATGTAGCCATTGGCTGGCGGCCCGACGGTCTTGTCATAATACGCCCAGAAGGCTCCGGGCCCGCCGGCGATGACATAGCCAAAAAGCCCGTGAGGCACATTGCCGCCCTCGCTCTCGACCGTAGTGCCGACCGAGCCCACCGTAAGCAACGGGCTGGTGCCGCCGTTATTGGTGAATTGAAATTTGTTGTTACCGCCTGCTTCACCGGCATTGAACCACATCGTGCTTCCGTTCATGCCAATGGCATAGTCGTTGGGGTCCTGAATACCGTGGCCGCTCCAGGCCCAAAGCTGAACTCTCTGCCCGCGATTGGGCGAACCCGCCGCGGGACTTGAAAGCTGGGCGTCGTTGGAGCCAAAAAACACCCGAGGCAGCTGGCAGCGCGGTGGAGTAGCGCCAGCAGGTCCGTAGGAGCCGCCCATTTCGTTGCACGCCTGTTGCGCGGAGTCGTTTTGCCCGTAACAGCCGATAACCGCGCCAGTTCCGGTATCACGCATGATGGTGAACTTGATGGCATTATTGCGGGTGGCATTGGACTGCAGCGTTGTTACGCCACCCATCAGCGCCGTGGTGCCGTTGACTTCAACTTTCTGAGCGACAATGTTGAGTTCGACATGGTCAAGGTAGCGGTTCACTCCACCGACGAGAATCGTCTGGGTCGTGTTGCCCGGTGAAACTACGAGCTGTAACGTCGTGGCCTTTAAGCTGTTGAGTACCTGGGTGGTACTGAGAAAGGTCGACACAACCGCGCCGCCGGCGTTTTTGATCGTCAGCTGAGGAAGATTCGTCAGGACGGCGCCGCCTGCAAGCGCGGCCCCGGGAAAACTAAAAGTATTAAACTCGCGGGTGCACAGATTGCTGTCGGCAAAGGTATCGCGAATGCCGGCGAGCAGGGTCACCCAGTCGTTGCCGAGCGAGGAGCTCTTGACAGCCTGGTTGGAGTTTTGAATTGCCGTCATGATGGCCAGCACCAGGCCCATTCCGATTCCTGCGGCAATCATGATCTCTATTAAGGTCGAGCCTCTTTCATTCGATCGCATCATTTCCCCTAGGGGATCAATGATATCACAGGCTGTTTAATAAGCGCAGCTGCTACACCGAATTCCCGGCGTGCCATAGCCGATTTTTTCATGAGTTTCTTTCGAGCGGTACTCCATCTCATGATTCAACTTGCCCAAGATCGTGCGCAGCTCGTCCGAAATTCGGCTCTGCAGCTCCGTAATCAGGGCCGAGTCGGGTTGGCTCGGGCTGCCGCAAACTTTAACGACGTGCGACTGCCTGGCCCAGGCTTCCTTTTGCTCGTTTAGAATTGTCTGGCAGTCGGTAACGTGATGCGCCTCGTGGGCGTGGATCTCGGAATCTATTCGCTTCAGCTCTTTGCGGCAGCTTTCGCTGAGCTGGTCGCGTTGATGATTCCAGCGCCCGACGACGACGGTGATGTCGGTGGCAAGTTCAAGATTCGCGATCTCGACGCTCAGGCACTTGCGCTCGTCCTTCACGCTTCGGTTGACGGGCGCCTTGGTATCGGTGATAGACGCTTTGAACTGACAAAGAGTCCAGCCCAGCGTGCCAGGGTGAGAGTTACCCTGGGGGTCTTTGAGGCCCCGCGATTTGATCGTATCGTTGAAATCGTCACAGCTGCCGCTGATGTCGTCGTAAGCGTGTTTTACCTTGCCTGTCGCGGTTTCGGGCTCGGCAAAACCGGGGCAGGCCGAAACCACTGACAGTAGCGCAAGTATTGGGAGCTGAAGCAGGAGCCGCATGAAGGCTAGCTTAACTCAGCCTGGCCGTTGAGCGCCACCCAACAATTTGTATGCTATACTTAACGCATGCGTAAAAAGAAAATAAAACGAACCGAGTTTGCCGAGGCCTTGATTCGGGTACGCCAGGAACGCGGCTGTCCGTCGGCCTATGGTTTTTACCATGGCAATGGCGGCAAGAAGAAGTTCGGTTTTACCTACCACTATTATCTGCTGATCTAGCAGGGGCTGCGACTGCCCAGGGCAAGGTATCTTGGAAAAATTCTGGAGCTGCTGGGAGTCACGGGCGTCGGGCTCCAAGGCCAACGCCGTGAGCTGCTCACCTTGTATCTGCGCGAGGTGGCCGAGGGCGAGCCGCTTTTTGATGTTTTGCTCGAGCCGGCTTCGGTGGGTGCTCGCACGGACTCGCCAGTGTCTGGCGAAACTCCGCTGGCAAGTCCGGGCGAAGAGCTGCTCAAGTCCACCGCCCGCCGTCGTGTAAGTGAAATTCCCCACATGACGCCCGCGCAATACGAGGCCGTCAACTCCAGCCCGGCCGCACTTTGGGCTTTTCAATATCTTTTGCAGTCGGGCAAAGCCCTGACCTCTGAGCAGCTGGTGCAGGAACTCGACATACCGCCACCGGAGCTGCTGTATGCGCTCAATGTTCTGAGCGAGCAGAACCTAATTCAAAAAAGAAAGCAGCTGTATTACTGCAAATATTTCGAAACCGATCTTTTCGGTCCCGTTACCGGCATGGCTCCGGCCAGGGCCAGCTGGGTAGGGGAGCAGATTCAGAAAAGAATTCAGTTCAAACCCGAGGAGTATTTCTACCCGCATTTCTTCATGGTTGTCGAAGATCGCCGCAACTTGGCCATGCTGGGTCAGATGTTCAGCGAAACAATGCGCAAGGCCTATCTGGCGCGTCCCACCCGGCCGGTGCATTCGGGTACGTTGGTCAGCGTCGAGGCGAGAATCGGACCGCTCGTCACGGTTTCACGCTAGGATCCAGCAGCGCATCGAACTTGCGCAGTCGCTCGTCGCGGCTGGCAAGATCGGCCTGCAGCCGCTCGTACGCGGGGCGATTCCCGCTCTTGAGACGGAGGCCTGCAAGCTTGACGACCCGTTCGCGGGTTTTGATTTCCAGCTCGCGAGTTTTTTCCAGCCGCAGCTGGTATTGCTTGCGGTAGGTATTGTCGCGGTAGCCCATGCCGGCAGGGCGGGGCGCGAGGATGACTTTGGCAAAGGCAGTGCGGTCGCCCGTGAATTTTCCGTCCTCATCAAAAAATATTCGAAACGGCACCGGAATATCAGTCAGGCTGTGTACCAGGCGCAGCTGGGCACTGGTGCCGGCGATGAACGCGTCGACCTCTGAGCCTGGCGAGAGCACCGTTTTGAGCGCATAGTCGTCAAGGTCGGCGTAAGCGAGCAGGTCATCTTCGGCGAGCTGATCGGTCTCTACCAGATGAGTGAGCTCGTGGATGAAGGTTTCGTATTGCTCGATCATGCTCATGCCCTCGCGCAGGCAGATCGAGGGCTCGACCCAAAATCGCGCGCGAACGTAATCGGGGTGCACCTCCACCATGCGTATGGCGAGGCCGTTGAATTTGATCCGGTCCGCTTCGATGCGGTCACGAAAATAATCGGCCGGAGCTTTGCCCGAACGCAGATCGCTCTCGGTCGCGTTCTCGGTAATCGTCTGCCACTTTTGCTCGGTCTGACCCCGCCGGGTAGCTGGTATTTTGGTGTCATCGCAAACCGTGACATAGTTCACCAGCTCATCGAAGCTGTGCAGGCCAAGTTTACCCAAGGCCTTCTCAAGCAGGGCACGGCTTTGCACGTCCTGGGAAGCAAGCTCGAGCCAGTCGGGCTGAGCGTCGGAGTTGGGTTCCACGGAATCGGTATCCGCGAAAGCGGTGCAGCTGGAGAGGGCCAAGGCCAGGAATAGGAGTAGGTGTTTCACGCTTCAATAGAGAGCAAGTTCGATGCCTTATCCAGGTGCCTGATATCAGGCTCATGTAGCGCGACACAAAAGTCAGCCAGCTCGCAGCTGTCGACTTGTTCGACGGCGAGGGCTTTCGTCAATTTGCGTGCTGTGAAGGCACTGTACACCCGCCTGAGTGCTGCGCAGGACTGCGCGGTTGGTGAACTGGTGAGTATTTTTCCGCGGCTAACCCTGGGAGAGTTAACCCGAATAAACCCCGCGTTTCGCGGCCAGGTTGGCACTAAATCTGCTCTTAATAACGCAGAGAGAGTGATGCCCAAAATCATGCAGTTTTCGAGTCATAATTTCAGCCGCGCCCCGTATCGCCACTCTCTGTGGCTGGCGTGTCTGGCTGTGCTCGTGCTGCTTGCCGGCGCCGCTCCGTCTTTTGCCGATGACCCTGCGCCCTCGATAAAAAATGCGGGCCAGCCCGATGTGCACGATCTGTATCGGTCGCAGGTTCCCGACGTGACAAGAAGCGAGCTTGGACTATTCCGCTCAAAAGGCGGATCAGCTCTTGCTGCAGCCAGCACCGCTAAAGGGACCGCTCGTGCTGGACAGCGATCAGCCGGTTTACTACTTCTTCGATCGCCTCTTTGTATTTATCGGCGGCCAGGCCGCCGGCGAGATATTCAATAAAGGCTTTAGTCCGTTGGTCGTGGCGAACATCGACTCGACGGTGCATAATCCGTGGCTGCTCAACAACAACTCGGCCAAGTGGCGCGACCAGTTCGGCTATAGTGCTGAAAAGCTCAGCACCACCATTATCGCCGGTACCTTGCCCGGAATGTCTGTCTATAGTCGTGAAAGAGCCCTGCGCGATCCGGCGCTTTCGCCTTATACCGTAGACGATGCCGTGGGCATTGCCAAGACGCTCGGCACGCGCATCGCCGGCGATCTGCAGCCCGATGTTGCCATCGATTATGGCGTACACCGCGTTGCCGAAATGCCATTTTTTCCGAAAACGCCGGCGGGCTGGCATAACGTCGAGCGATCGATTGGCGATCACGGTGTTCCACTGATTTTCGGAGTGCTGGCCTTGGGTGGCGTCGCAAACCTGGGCGCGCTAAGTCTGGGGAGCAATCCGATTCACCTGCACAGCAAAGAGTACGCGCTGGGCTGGCGCGCTTCGGTGCGCCACTTCGGCTTCAAATTAACGCCGGACTTGAGGGTTGGGCCCGCCTTTACCTCAACCCGCGGCATTGAGCTCAATGCCAGTGTGGTCGAGCACGTCAATGCCGTCGCTGGCACCGAAAAGACCGGACTGGATTTTTCCGGCAAGCTGCCGCTGGTTCGGCCCGATGCCAAGGGCTACGGGTGGGATGTCGGCCTGATCGCCAACGGCCACCTGTTTTTGGACGACGACAATTCAAAAGAGCACGGTCAATTCCGCCTCAGCACCGACTTGTATTTCAAACGGTCTGATTTGCTGGACCAGGGCCGCAACAATCAGCTCGTTGGTGATGTCAATTTTTCGACCAACTTCAAATCCCAGTCCGCGCTGACGACGTCGGTGGGACTGTCCGACTACAATACCGACACGACGTTGTCGCTCTACGCTAGAATTTCGCGCGATGTCGTGGATCCGGCCGGC
Source organism: candidate division WWE3 bacterium (assembly GCA_038231515.1). Classification (GTDB taxonomy): domain Bacteria; phylum Bdellovibrionota; class UBA1018; order UBA1018; family UBA923; genus JACQAX01. Next base: position 7,976 of record JBBRLF010000007.1, on the reverse strand, counting down.
AACGCCAACGTTTTTGGTTTATTTGTCAGCGGTGTGCTCGAGTCGCAGACGCCCATGCTCGCGGGCAAGATGAGGGCGAGTGGAAGACGCGTGCAAAAGACCCTGGGCGATTATCTGAAGATAGAGGCCGTCGTTGAGGGGTGCCGGGTCAGCGCCCAGTCGCAGACAAAAGCACCAGCCCCCATTTCCCCCTATATTCCCTTCGCCAGCGACGAGGCGCGCAGGCAGTATGAGCGCAATACCGCTGGCCGTGACTGTCTGGACGTGGGTAAAAAACTCGAAGAAGCGCGTCGTGTATTGCAGCGCGAGTTTACCGAGTTTCTTTCGGTGCGTACCGATTACTTCATGCATGAGGGGCGCGAGTCGCGCAACGCCATTACCGACGGGGACGGACCACTTGAGGCTAGTGAGCTGAGAGAGATCAGGAAGAAAATTGGCCTACCTGAATACGAAGCAGCCAACCTGGGTGAAAAGAATCTGGTGCCCCCTGAAAAGGTGCACTCGCTTCAGCGCGCCCGGGCGGGTGCTGCCGGGGTGCCAAGTCCGGCCCCTGGGTCAGCCGGCGCAGGCAAGACCACGCTCGAATAGGTCAGCGCTCCAGCTCGTTCCATAGAATTTTTCCCGCGCTCGAAAGCTTGCTCGCGACATGAAATGAGTTGATCCAGACCGGCACCATCAGCGGGCGCCGCTTGTCGAGCGGATGCTCGAGCAGCGTGCCGCGCGCCAGCTCGTTGGCCACGACATGGCGTGGAACCACCGCGCAGCCAACCCCGCGCAGCACAAACTGCAGCACATGCTCGAGCGTGGCTCCAAAGGCGCGCACGCGAAACTTGGCTTTGCGCAGGCGGTGGTGGCGCAGCCAGCTTTCGATAAGCATGGGCTTCTGATGATAGTCGACGACAGGCAGCTCGGCGGTCGCGTTTTCGCAAAGATAGCGCAGCCGGGGCGGCACGACGAGAATCAGATTTTCTTCGCGCAGCTTGCTGCTCTTGATGCGTCGATTCAAGATGCTGAGCGGCTGAAGTGAAAGCGCCATCTCGATCTGCCCGCTCTTCAAGGCTTCGGCCAGCTCGGCATGGGAGAGAAAGCGCAGCCGCAGCTGCAGCTCGGGGTAACGCAGCAGCGCGGCGCTGAGAGGTTCGGCCAGCGTGACGGCGGGGTAGCCGGGGGGCATGCCCAGTGAAACGCGGCCCCGCACCTTTGTCGTGGCGCCGTCCACCTGATCTAGAATCGCGTGCAGGCCCTGCTCGTTGCTTTTAACCTGGCGCAAGAGGCGTCGGCCCAGCTCGGTCAGCTCAAGTCGGATGCCCGAGCGGTTGAACAGCTTTGCGCCCAGGCCGCGCTCCAGCGTCGTTACGCTTTGGCTGATGGCCGAGGGGGTGCGGAGCAACCGTACCGCGGCTTCGCGCATGGAGGCCGATTCGGCCACGATGCGAAAGACATGCAGCTTGTTAAGATCCAGATCATTAAGTTTCACTTACCGGATTCAGTAATCCATTTGATTCGACTTAGCCATCGCGATCCCCCAGTCTGCTTCAAAATATGGAGGTACGAATGCTGAAGACTCTGAAAATCGAACTCAAACTTCTCAACCACCCCTGGTACCGTCAGTGGGAGTGCGGCGCACTCCCAGTCGACTCGCTGCGCCACTATGCCGGCGAATATTACTGGCAGGTGGCTCACTTTCCGAGGTATTTGAGCCGGCTGCATTCGCAGCTGGACAGTCTCAGCGATCGCCAGGTGATTCTTGGCAATCTGGCGGACGAAGAAAACCGGGCCTCCCCTCATCCCGAGCTATGGCTGGATTTCGCCGAGGCATTGGGTTTGGCCCGCGAAAAAATCACGAGTAGCCAACCCGGCCCGGCTGCCGCCCGGCTCATCGCAGAGTTTCAAGGTCTGGTCGCTGCCGGCCCGGCTCAGGGTTTGGGCGCGATACTCGCGTATGAGGCCCAGGTTCCCGAAGTTGCCTCGTTCAAAGGCAAGGCGCTACGCCAGCATTATCTAGCGGGCCTGGCCGACGCTGCCGCCGACAAGGCTGCACGTTTCTTTAGCGTGCACGAGGCCACCGATGTCTGGCACACCCGCGAGCTCGACGAGCTAGTCGAACGGCTTCCGGCCGAGGGTCGGCAAAAGGCACAAGCCGCCGCCACGCACGCCAGTCATGCGCTTTGGAATTTTCTCGATGCCATGCCGAATTGAGCTGGCTTCCTTCGAGCTTGAACTGCATATCGGCTGCACGGAACCTGAAAGACAGGCCGTGCAGGCCGTACGTTTTACTTTGGCGGTAGCCAGCACGGAAAACTTTCCGGCGTGCAAGACCGATCTGCTGGCGGACACCCTTGACGTTGCCGCACTCCGTGCCAACCTGGCAGAGGTCGCAGGCTCGGTGCGCGTGCATACGCTCGAAAGACTGGGCAAGCTGCTTGAAGAAGGCTTGCTCAGGTGTTTTCCGGCGCGTGGTCTGACCTGGGAACTTACGATCGCAAAACTTCGACATGGCTGGACCTATGTTCACACTTGGACCACGTGACCTTCTCATTGGCCTTGGCTCCAACTCGCCCAATGCGCTTGAGATGCTGCGCCGGGCGCGCGCGTTGCTTCGAGGTGAGGAGCTGTTTTCACTTCGGCGTTGCTCGCCACTCTACCGCTCAGAGGCGTTGCTGCCGCCCGAGGCACCGGTCAGTTGGAACTTGCCGTTTCTCAATGCCGTACTCTTGCTTGAAACTCGCACACCTCGACCGTCGGCCGAGGAAATAGTGGGTTGCCTGAAACAGGCCGAGCTGCGGCTTGGGCGTGAAGCCGCGCCACGCTGGGCCCCTCGTAAAATCGACCTCGATCTGCTGGCGTGGTCGCACCCCAACTATTCGAGTGTGGTTGCCACCGTGCCCCATCCCGAACTTCACCGGCGCCCGTTTGCGCTGCTGCCCGCGCAGGATTGTGCGCAGCTCGCGAATTACAGTGCCGACGCCAGCCGCTGGCGGTATGGCCCGACCGGGCAGGTTCCGCTTCACACCCAGCCCGCTGAATTTGCGTGGCCCGAGCTGGTGGGAATTTTGAATGTTACTCCGGACTCGTTTTCGGATGGGCGAGCTGACTTTTCGGAAGCATTGTTCGAGACACGAGTCGAGTCCATGGTGCGCGAAGGCGCAACCGTCATTGACGTAGGTGCGGAGTCAACCCGACCCGGTGCCATCCCGGTCTTGCCGCAGCAGGAATATGAGCGACTGGCCCCGTGGTTGGCGCTGCTCGTAAAACTGCGTAAAAAGCTTGGCTTTAAAATAAGTCTCGACTCCCGGCATCCGCAAACTGTGGCACGGATACTCGAGCAGCACGGCCTGGACTGGCTCAATGACGTTACAGGTTTTGAAAATCCGCAGATGCTTGAAATTGCGGCCCGCTCGGGCTGTCAGCTTGTACTGATGCATTCGCTGGCTGTGCCGGCCGATAGCAGCCGGTATCTGGATACGGCGCTTGATCCGATTGCGCAGCTGCTGAGCTGGGCTCGTGCGCGCCTGACGCTGCTCCAGAGTCGAGGCATCGATTCCACCCGCGTGATCTTTGACCCGGGAATCGGCTTTGGTAAAACTGCGCGTCAGAATCTGGCCATCGTCGAGCGTGCGTCTGAATTTAATGCGCTGGGAGTGAAGCTGCTGCTGGGGCATTCGCGAAAACGATTTCTCGATCCCGCAAGTTCGCAGGCCGCGTGCGAGCGCGATCTCGAGACCGCGATTGTAACCGCGCGGCTCGCCAACACGGGAGTCGATTTTTTGCGCGTGCATTGCCTTGCCAGTCAGGCGCGCGCACTACGCATTGGGGGACGATTTTGCTGAGCTACGAAGAGGTCGTAAGCCGCCTTGAGGCGCTGGGAATCATGCCAACCACCTTGCCCAGCCTGGCGCCCATGACGCGTGCCTTGCAACGTTGCGGGTATCTCGACGGCGTCGACCCCCGGCGAAACATCATTATTGCCGGCACCAACGGAAAGGGTAGCGTGGCCGCCACTCTGAGCGCTCTGCTGCGTTCAGCCGGTCAGTCCGTGGGCCTTTATACGTCGCCGCACCTGTGCACTACCCGCGAGCGCATACGTGTGAATGGCGAAAATGTTTCCGAGACGCTTTTTGTCGAGGCCTACGAGGCGGTGCTCTCCAGTATAAATGATGAACGGCTGACCCATTTTGAAGCGCTGACGCTAATGGCGGCAGCGATTTTTTATTCAGGGAAATTTGGGCCTGCGCCGGACTGGGTCATCTGGGAGGTGGGTCTGGGTGGAACGTTCGATGCCACTAACGCCATTCCCCATCATTACTGCGCGATCACCAAACTGGGTCTTGATCATGAAAACCTCCTGGGTTCCTCGCTCGAGCTGATTGCGCGGCAAAAGTTTGGCGTCATCGGCAAGGGGGCCGAGGTCGTGTACAGCCCGATGCCAGAGAGCTTGACAGGTTTGCGCCTTGAAACCGAGCAGGCCACGGGCTGCCGCTGGTGGGCTGCGTCGGCGGCGAGGCTGGTGGGCGCTGGCCGGCTTGCCACCGAATGGGGCGAGACCGCGCTGGCGCTTTGCGGTCAACGGGCAGCTGAAAACAGCGCAACTGCCCTCACACTATTCGAAGTCCTGGGTTTTGCGCCGGCCCAGCATCTGGGCGCGCTGGCGCAGGTCGATTGGCCCGGGCGGTTTAGCCGGGTGCGGCTTCCGGGCTTTCTGGCGCCGGTATTTCTTTCGGGTGATCACAATGTGCAGGGTATTGAAAGCCTGCTCGAGATTTTAGGCACGCTAACCTGGCGCTCGTTGCATCTGGTGGTGGGCGTTTGCGCGGATAAGAATTCCGGCGTCATGTTTGAGCTGCTCAAAACTCTGCCCCGGCTGGTCTTGCATCTGACCGAAACCCCGGTGCGCACGTTGCCGCTGACGCAGGTTCCGCGGCACGTCCGGGCCGCAGCCGGTTTTAGCGATAAGGATGTGTTTCGCGTGCTGGCCGCGATTCAGGGCGAAGCCAGCGCGGCTGACCTGGTCGTGGTGACCGGCTCGCTCTATCTTGTGGGCAGCGTTTTGCAGTCGTTAGATCGCAACTGATTTGGACTCGGAATCGCGCGACTTCGGTGCGGCGTTTTCCGTGTTTACGCTGTCGAGATATTTATGAAGGGGTTCATCGTTGATCATCATGGCTTCGGTTTCTGAGCCACCCGGGTGGGTCATCTGTTTCAAGACGCTCGTGGGAATGATGATGATCATGGGTGCGCCACCCTTGACGGCGGTTGCGGCTTTCAGGATGCCGTCGCCGATTTTGAAGATCATCCAGGCGATGCCGGCCTTGTAGCCGGACTCTGCCACGGTTTTAACGGTACTCGAGGTGGCGCCCGCTTCTTTTACGGCTTTGGTATTTTCTTCGACGGCTTTCGTGTTGCGGTCAATGGCCGCGGCGACTGCGTCGGTCTTGGTGTCATCGCTAAACCCGGCGCTGCTTAGCAGCAGCGAAAAGCCAAAAATCATGCACAGGGTTTTTGAAATATTTTTCACGATAACACCTCTCTCTCAACTTAGAGAACATTGCAGAAAGGGTGCCAGCGTCGACCCGCGATATTCCACGCTCGTTTTTAAGCACTTTGGGCGGAATTTGTAGATCTTTAGGTCAGTGTTGAGAAGGCAGTGGCTTGGGCGTCAGTCGGTCTCGCCAAAGGCATGTTGTGAGTCAATGGCTGCTGCTGTAGCGGTTGTTGGGGATTGCTGCGCCAGTGAGCGTTGCGAGTCCTGGCCGCCAAAAATCAGGAATCCCAGAAGCAGAGTTGCTCCGAATGTCGCCGCATAACTGATGCAGAATTTTAAGCTCATGGGTAATCGTACCACAAAGCGGCTCTTAGGGGCGTGATTTCGGCATGATTCAGAGCGGCGAAATCGCTTCATGCTGGCTTTTAAGCGCCAAAACCGCTTGGGCAAAAATGTTGCGAAGTTGGCCTTGGGTGATCTAGGTTCTGCAAATGCGTTTTCAATCCAGCCGTGCCGGTAAGTCCGGCCCAAGCTCCAAAGATTCCCACGATCAAGGTGTTCTGCTCGCAGCTGTTTCAGCTGAGGAGTGGAAGAAAGGAAAGTGGCTCGCAAATCTGGCGCCCGAACTCAGGCACCGGGTCGAGAAGGCGGCAAGCCGGCTGAGTGAGCCTTTGGCCGAGGGCTGCACGTTGCATCTGCCCGCTATTGAAAAAGAAGAGCAGCCCGTGCTGATCGCGCTGCTGCCCGAAGAGAAAGAGGCTTTCTTTCTGCTGGAATTTGCGCGCGACTCGCTCAAAGCGCTGTTGAATAAGAAAACGCAAAGCCTGACGCTGGTGCTACCCGAAAGCAAATTTGACCTGGGTTTGGCCGATGCGTTTGGCTCAGCCTTGGCGGCCGCGGTATTTTCGATGCCGGTCTATGGCAAGCGCGAAAAGAAAGAAAAGCCATTTCAGCTCAAAGACGTTTTTTTAATGTCGCCTTCCAAGGGGGCGCTGGCCGCGCTCGAGCGTGGCGCCATTCTGGGCGACGGGTCTAACCTTGCGCGCTATCTTGCGACGCTGCCACCCAATGTGTTGGATCCCAAAACCTACGCCGAGCGAGTAAAGAAGCTTTGCGCCGAGCACGGTTTGAAGTTTCGTCTGCACACCAACAAGGAGCTTAAACGTCTGGGCGCGGGAGCCTTTACCGCGGTGGATCAGGGCAATCCCGATTCGACCGGGGGTATTTTTGAAATTTCGTACGACCCCAAGGGCGCCAATCGCAAGAAGCTCGTGGCGCTTGTGGGTAAAGGTATTTGCTTTGATACGGGTGGCTACGATGTGAAGATCAACGGTAGTATGGCCACGATGAAAGGCGATATGCAGGGCTCGGCAGTGGTGCTCGCCTGCATTATTGCGGCGGCGCGACTGAAGCTCAAGCGCCCGATGAAAGCTTTTTTGGCCGTGACCGAAAATCACGTCTCGCCCAAAGCTTATAAAGCAGATGAGGTGATCGTCGCGTTAAATGGTCTTTCTATCGAAGTGGTCAATACCGATGCCGAAGGCCGCATGGTGCTGGCCGACACGCTTACGCTGGCCTCGCGCGAAAAACCCGAATGCGTGATCGATTTTGCCACGCTGACGGGTGCGGCGGTGCGCTCGCTGGGTACGAAGTTCGCGGCGGGCTTTACGAATCGCAAGAAGCTGCACGCCACTATCGTAGAGGCGGGCACTCAGAGCGGTGAGCGCGTGTGGACCTTTCCACTCGATCCGACCTACTTCAAGAGTCTGGAATCAAAAGTGGCCGATACGCTGCAGTGCACGCGCGGCTCGGGGCCGGACCATATCTTTGCAGCGTGTTTCCTTTCGAAGTTTCTCGAAAAAGATGTGCCCTGGGTGCATATCGATCTGGCCACCTCTGAGAACGAGGGCGGCCTGGCCCATGTCGACTCGTTGTTTACGGGCTTTGGCGTGCGTTGGCTGCACACGTTTCTCGAAAGCTGAATCAGGCTGCTTCGGCTATTTGCATACTGCTGATGTTGGTCAGGGCAATATTGATCAGCCGGTCGGCGCTGAAGGGTTTGCAGAAGACGGTCGCGATCTGATTAAAAACCTCGTCGGGTAAAAAATCAGGGTAGCCCGTGGTCAGCATCAGTACCGGGCTGGGGCCTGAACGCGCGTTGATGATCTTGAGCAGGTCTACGCCGGTGCCTTCGCCTTCGGGCATGAGGTAGTCGGTAATAACAATATCAATCTCATGCTTTTCCAGCAACGCCAGCGCCTCGTCAACGCTTTTGGCATTGAGCACCTGGCAACGTACCCGTTCCAGAAACTTGAACGCCAGATACTCCCGTTGCTCGGCGTCGTCATCAACGAGCAGAATCGTGATCGTGCGTGAATCTTCCTGAAGCGTCGGTAAAACAGTGGACAATGGCATAGATACCCCTCTCCCTAAGATGCTAGCGCGCTGATGTCAGGGACTTATGAAGGTGACGAAGCCGAGTGGCTGCGCAGGG